>NZ_JAVDUX010000006.1:0-327530 GCF_031456575.1 Ancylobacter sp. 3268 | reverse complement strand
GACGCCTATTATGGCGGGCTGGGCTACGACTACGCGATACTGGAGGAAGGCGGCGGGGTGGATTACTTCGTCGACTGGAACGTCACCCGCGACCGAGTGGTGTTCGACAGTGCCATCTTCTCCTCGATCGGCGCGGCAATGGACGCCGCGTTCCAGAACGGCACCGACGTGGTGATCTGGGACGGCAGCGACGGCATCGTCTTGCAGAACGCCAAGCTGGCCCAATTGACCACGAGCAATTTCCTGATCGTCTAGATCGATCCCGCGCCCGGCCGTGAGGCGCCATCGGCTTGCGGCCGGCCATGGCGCAACGGCGGACGATGTGCAGCCGGATGCCGCCATTCGGGGCGGGTGCCGGTATATTTCGTCGATTTTAGCGAAGCCTTCATTGCCCCTGCTGTAGGCGGGAACAGTGCCTCCGCGCCCTGGCAGCTGGAAGAGATTCATGCATCTGGAACGTCGCGTCCTCATCACCGGTGGAGCCGGATTCCTGGGGTCGCATCTGGCCGAACGCCTGTTGAAGCAGGGATGCCAGGTGCTGTGCGTCGACAACTTCTTCACCGGCACCCGCTACAACATCGAACATCTCATCGGCCATTCCGCCTTCGAGCTGCTGCGGCACGATATCGCCCATCCGCTCTATGTGGAGGTCGATGAAATCTACAACCTCGCCTGTCCGGCCTCGCCGATCCATTATCAGCGCGATCCGGTGCAGACGACCAAGACCAGCGTGCTCGGCGCCATCAACATGCTGGGCCTCGCCAAAAGGCTCAACGCCAAGATCCTGCAGGCCTCGACCAGCGAAATTTATGGCGATCCCCAGGTGCACCCTCAGGCGGAAGGCTATTGGGGAAACGTCAATCCCATTGGTCCGCGCTCCTGTTATGATGAAGGCAAGCGCTGCGCGGAGACCCTGTTCTTCGATTACTGGCGCCAGCACCGATTGCAGGTCAAGATCGCCCGCATTTTCAATACCTACGGGCCGCGAACCCACCCCAATGACGGACGGGTGGTATCGAGTTTCATCGTGCAGGCCCTGCTGAATCGGGATATTACAGTCCATGGCAGCGGGGAGCAGACGCGTTCTTTTTGTTATGTTGATGATATGATTGATGGTTTGGTCAAGCTTATGGAAAGTCCGGCGGAGGTGACGGGGCCGATCAATCTCGGCAATCCCACCGAGTTCACGATCCTGGAGCTCGCCCATCTCGTTGTCGATCTCGTCGGATCGCGGTCGAAGATCGTGTTCAAGCCCTTGCCGGAAGACGACCCGCGCCAGCGCCGGCCGCAGGTGGAGCGGGCGCGCGAATTGCTTGGCTGGCAGGCGTCGGTGTCATTGCGTGAAGGGGTGAAGCGGACGATTCCCTATTTCGAATCGCTCGTTTCGCAAGGATTGGTACAGCGTGTTATCGCTGTTTGAGCGAACGCAGGGATGGTCGCGGTGACGGCGGAACGAATCTTGGTGGTCGGTGGGGCCGGCTATATCGGTGCCCACACCTGCAAGGCGCTTGCGCAGGCAGGTTTCCTGCCGGTGACCTTCGATAATCTCTCCACCGGCCATCGTGACTTCGTGCGCTGGGGACCGCTGGTCGAGGGCGACATCCACGACACGGCGGCCGTCGCCGCGGCGGTGCGCGAGCATGGCATCGTGGCGGCCATCCATTTCGCCGGCTCGGCCTATGTCGGCGAGTCGATGGTCAACCCGGCGAAATACTACGAGAACAACGTCGCCGGCTCCCTGTCGCTGCTCAACGGGCTGCGCGAGGCCGGCTGCGACAAGCTGGTGTTCTCCTCGACCTGCGCGGTCTATGGCCAGCCCGCCCACATGCCGATCGACGAGAGCGTGCCCACCGTGCCGGTCAATCCTTACGGCCAGAGCAAGCGCATGGTCGAGCACATGCTGGCGGATTTCGGCATGGCCTATGGCCTCAAATCCGTGGTGCTGCGCTATTTCAATGCCTGCGGCGCCGATGCCGCCGGCGATCTCGGCGAACTGCGCGATCCCGAAACCCACATCATCCCGCGCGCCCTGATGACGCTGCAGGGCTATATCGACGATTTCACCGTGTTCGGTGCCGACTTCCCCACCCCGGACGGCACCGCGGTGCGCGACTACATCCATGTCGTCGACCTGGCGGACGCCCATGTGCTGGCGCTGCAGCGGCTGCTGCGCGGCGAGCCCGGCGGCACCTTCAATCTCGGCACCGGCGACGGCTACTCGATCAAGCAGGTGCTGAGCGTCATCGAGGACGTGACCGGGCTGAAGCTGCCGGAAGTCGTCGGCGGCCGGCGAGCCGGCGACCCGGCGATCCTGGTCGCCAATGCGGCGCGGGCCCGCGACGAGCTCGGCTTCGAGACCAGACATTCCGACCTGAGACAGATCATCGAGACCGCCTGGCGGTGGCATTTGCGTGCCCATCCCCGGCGCAACGCGCCCATCGATCCCCTGTCGGCCAATGCCGCGGGCCGGCGGGCGAGGCGGTGATCGCCTATCCCGCCAGAGGACCAGCCATGCGCAACCTCGCCGAACCCCGTCCGCAGGTATCGACGCCGCCGCAGCCGCTGCCGGCGCTGGCCAGCCAGCGCGAGCCGCGCCAGAGCTGGGTCGACCTGCTGGCGCTGCATCTCGACGCCCGCCGCAACTGGCGGGAACTGGCCGAGACCGCCGGCAGCGCCGGCGATGCCGATCTCAACGAGGTCGACGTGTTCCTCGTGGGGATCATCGCCCGCTTCGCCGGAGCCGCGCGCGTGCTGGTCGATTCCGCCGAGCTGGCGCGTCGGCTCGAACATTGCCGCGCCGATCCCGCCTTCAGCTTCGTCGCGGCACCCGGCGAATTGCCGGCGCCCGGCGACATGCTGCTCTACCCGCTGGCCGCCATCGAGCGGGCCGGCCGGGCCGCCGCCGGCGTCGCCGGGCCGGTGGTGCTGGTCCATGGCGGCGGGCGCGACTGGCAGGGCGGCGCGGCGGTGCATGTCGAGGGCGTCCGCCACCGGCCGCTGGCGGGCCTGTCGCCGGCATTGTGGAAGTCCTCGCTGCTCATGCTGGCGAGCGAGACCGCGTGCGGCGAGCGGGAGCGGCTGCTCGCGCAGGTGACGACGCTGCTGGCCGACCGCGCGCTCGATCCCTTCTTCCTGCTCGACCAGATCCAAGAACTGCGCGCCGCCGCGCGGCGGCCGGAAGCCGCACCCGACGAGGCCGAGGCGCTCAAGGCGCGCATCGCCGAACTGGAGCACGAGGTCGCCAGCCTTCGGCGCTATGCGGTGATCCAGCAGGAAAGCCTGACGCGCCTCGGCGGCGCGGCGGATCGGCCGTGATCGGGACCGGGTCATGATTCCCGTCATCGCTCCGTTCGGCATCAACTGGTTCTATGAGAGCCAGGCCGGCAATCTGGCGCAGGATCTGACGGCCTACGGCCTGCCGGCGGTAGCCGTGCCCTCCCGCGATGTCGCGGAGATCCGCGCTCATGCCGGCAGCCTGGCGCTGATCGTCAACCATTCCGAATGCCTGATCGCGGCGGAGCGGGAGAACCGGCGCGGCGAGCTGATCGCCGCTCTCGGCAGGTTCGAGCATCGCATCCTGATCAATTACGACAGCATCTACTCTCACTGGTTCGGCAACCAGTTCCCGGCGGATGCCAGCCCGATCACCGCGATCGTCGACCTCACCATGGCGCGGCAGGTGGATGTTCCGCTGGTGCGCGGCGTGCCCTATGTGTGGGCGCCGGAAGCGTTTTCCGCCCAAGAGCGGGCGAGCGTGCGTCGGTGGGAGGCCGGCCGGCCGCTGCCCTGGGCGGTTCTCGGCCATGCCACCGCCGACCGCGCCGCGTTCCTGTCCGCCGCGATGGAGACGTTGGGCAGCCATGGACTAGCATTCCTGCCGCCGCACCGGCCGTTCGAGCGGCGCTCCGGCTTCGAGGCGGCGGAGATCGCGCGCGTGCTCGGCCGCTCCGATCTCTATCTGTGGAGCAGCCATCACAGCTTTCCCTATCATGAGGGGTTCCGGGCGCTGCACGCCGTGGCGGCGGGGGCGGTGCCCGCCAAGGTGGACCCGCTCAACGCCGCCCATTTCGCCCATGTCCCCTGGGTCTATCCGCACCTGCAGGCGGTGCGGGAGGCGCGGGAAGAATTCGGGCTGGCGCGGCTGCATCAGGCGGCCTTCGACTTCATCGAGCGGCACGGCACGCTGGCCGGCAGCGTCGCCCGAGCGATCGCGCCCTGGTGTCCGGCGGCGCGGCCCATTGCCGAGCGGAACCGCGGACTGGAAGTCGTGCCATGAACGACGGGCGTAACCCCCACGGCGTGTCGATCTGTGTGCCCAACTGGAACCACCGCAACTATCTCGGCCGCTCCGTCGGCAGCGCGTTGCGGGCCGCCGAGAACCTGAACGCACGCGGGGTGGGCTGTCAGGTCATCGTGGCCGATGATTTTTCGCGCGACGGCTCGCAGCGCCTGCTGGCGTCGATGGCGCTGGCGGATCGCCTCGGGGTGATCGACCCGATTCTGGCGACCGGTAATGAGGGCCTCGCCGCGACCCGCAACCGGGCGATGCGGAATGCGCGCTACAAGCATGTCTGCTTCATGGACGCAGACAACGAACTGATCCCGGAAAATCTTTACCATTTTTGGCGCGCAGCGCGAGATACTGGCGCGGCAATCACTTATGGCAACCTGGTGATGCATAATGGAGAGCGTTCGATCGGGCTGCTGTCAAACGATTTCGTCGACGAACGCATCTATGACATGAACTATATCGACGCCTTCTCGCTGGTCGATGCGGATCAGGTGGAGGAGCTCGGGGGCTACTACGGCAAGCATGCCGCAGCACATGAAGATTGGGAGCTGCTGCTTCATCTCTGTGCCGAAGACAGGTTGCTGGTATTCGTTCCATTAGTCCTTGGTTATTACCATGTCGCTCCATTGTCGATGATACAGACGACACAGTTCGACCATTCGAAGATGCGGCGGGTCTATGCCCAGCGCAAAAGCGGTCTGCCCCTTGGCTTCGATGGGCGCCGTATCTATCATCCCGATATTGGCTGGCTGTAATCCGACACCCGCACGAGGGGATGGCAATTCGGGCGTGGTGGCCGCTCCAGCCTGTCGTGCGGCGTGGCCGCTGAGTAGATCGACATCATGCACGAAGCGACGGACCGGAGCGAGACGACAGAGCTGGGCACCGTGTCCGAGGCCCGCCTGCTTTCGGTGCTCGACACGGCGGCCGACGGTATCATCGTCATCGACGCGCGCGGCCGCATCATGGTGTTCAACAAGGCCTGCGAGAAGATGTTCGGCTTCCCCGCCGTGCAGGTGATCGGCGAGAACGTCAAGGTGGTGATGCCCACCGAATATGCCGTCGCCCATGACGAATATATCGGCAGCTATATCCGCACCGGCGAAAAGAAGATCATCGGCATAGGCCGCGAGGTGCATGGGCGCCATGCCGATGGCACGGTCTTTCCGCTGGAGCTTTCCGTCGGCGAGGCTCAGACCCGGGAAGGGCGGCAGTTCATCGGCATCCTGCGCGACCTGCGCCCGCGCAAGGAGAGCGAGCAGCGCCTCGCCGAGCTGCAGAGCGATCTGGTGCATCTCGCCCGCGTTTCGGCGATCGACGAGATGGGGGCGGCGATCGCCCATGAGCTGAACCAGCCGCTCACGGCGCTGATGCTCTATCTGCAGGCCATCCGCCGCGCCCATGCCAAGGGCATCGACCTGAAGGCCATGACCGGCGACATCCTCGACAAGGCGACGGGCGAAGCGGAACGCGCCGGCCACATCATCCAGCGCATGCGGCAATTCGTCGAGAAGCGCGACCCGGTGCGCCAGTTGCGCGTGCTCGACCCGCTGGTGGACGACGCCATCGAACTCACCCTGCTCGGCCAGCGCCACCGCATCGCCATCGGCCGCGAGCAGGAGGACGATTTGCCGCTGGTGATGGTCGATCCGGTGCAGATCCAGCAGATCATCGTCAATCTGGTGCGCAACGCCATCGAGGCGGCCGGGCAATCCAAGCACCCCGCGGTACGGGTCGCCACCCGCCGGACCGCCAGCCATGTGGTGCTGGAGGTTTCCGACAACGGGCCGGGCATCGCGCCCGAGGCGCTGCCGAAGCTGTTCCAGGCCTTCGCCAGCTCGAAGCATCGCGGCATGGGCCTCGGGCTTGCGATTTCACGGACGATCGCCCAGAACCACGGGGGTGATCTCGTCGTGGATCCCGGCGGGCAGGGACGTGGTGCGTGCTTCGCCCTGTCGCTGCCGATCCGGGACGACAAGAAGGCGATCGAGACCGATCAGGGAGGACAGGCGCATGGCGGGGCAGGGTGACATCTTTGTCGTCGACGACGATCCGGCGGTCCGTGACGCCCTCTCGCTGGTGATGAGCCTCGAGGGCTATCACGTCCGCAGCTTCTCCGACGGCGCCGCCTTCCTCGCCATTGCCCGGCAGAGCGTGCCGGCCTGCGTCATCCTCGACGTCCACATGCCCGGCCGTTCCGGCCTCGACATCCTGAAGGAGCTGGAAGCGGACCGCTATCCGGCGCCGATCTTCATCATTTCCGGCCAGGGCGACATCCCCATGGCGGTCGATGCCATCCGCCACGGCGCGCTCGACTTCATCGAGAAGCCCTTCGATGCCGACACGGTGGTGGAGCGGGTGCGCGAGGCGATCGCCGCGCAGACGCAGCGCGCCGGCAACGGGGCGGGCGACCTGCTCACGGCGCATTTTCCCGGCCACGACCTGCTGACCCCGCGCGAGCGCGAGGTGCTGGTGCAGATCGCCAACGGCGCCTCCAACAAGGAGGCCGGGCGCAAGCTGGGCATCTCGCCGCGCACCATCGAGGTGCACCGCGCCCGCATCATGGAGAAGCTCGGCGCCCGCAACGCCGCCGATCTGGTGCGGATCGTGCTGAAGGACATGCGCGCCTGAATCGCGCCGGCGGCCGCCCCCAGGGCGGCGCCAGCCTGCCGCGCCCAGCCTGCCGGCCCGGCCCCGCCACCGGGCTTCGCATTCCTACGAATTGCCGGCATCTGCCGCCTTCGCCACCCTCACGAAAAAAGCGGGAGGCGCTGCGTTGCGAATTCACGTGCTCGAGGACGACGGCGGTGTGAGCGATTCGCTCGGCCTTGCGTTGAACAACCTCGGCCATGACGTGGTCTTCCACAGGACGGCCGAGAGCTTCTTCTCCCAATCGCCCCCTGCTGCCAGCGATGTGGTGCTGGTCGATCTCAGCCTGCCCGGCATTCCCGGCGGACAGGCGGTGCGCTGGCTGCAGAGCCTCGCCGGGCCGCCCCGCGTGGTGGTGGTGACCGGCCAGTCGCAGACCGTGATCGACCATCAGCTGCGCGGGCTGGCGCCGCTGCAGGTGGTGCGCAAGCCGCTGGACCTGGCGGCGCTGGTCGCGGTGTTGCCGGACATGTGAGGCAGCACGTATGGGGGTTGCGCAGTTTTCCTTACGCAGCCGTCCCAACTATGCGCCGCAGCGTTCCCGCCTATGGTTCCAGCCACGTCAGAACGGAGGCTCCCATGCGGCAGGCAATCGAGGATCGGATCGGCACCAGCCACGGCACCTCCACCATGCGCGGTGCGATTCATGCGGGCGGCCCTGCCGAGCATCCGGCCCCGGGGTCGCGCGTTGCCGCCCACACCACGCTGCTGCATGAGGGCGATCCGGCCCGGCGCATCATGGAGGTGGTCGAAGGGGCGGTGATGCTGACCAAGCTGCTGCCCGACGGTCGCCGCCAGGTGGTGGAGCTGCTCGGCCCCGGTGACATGTTCGGCCTTGCCTGCGGCGATGTCTATGCCTGCTCCGCCGAGACGCTTACCGCCAGCCTGGTGGTTCCGCACGAGCGCGGGGCGCTGGAGCGCGATGGCGCGCTCGCCGCCCGGCTGCTGCGCCGCTTCGAGAGCCAGCTCTGCACCATGCACGCCCATGCGTTGGCGCTGGGCCGCATGTCGGCGCTGGAGCGCGTGGCCTTCTTCCTGCTGCGGCTGATGCCGGAACCGGCGGCCGGCGCGCCGCTCGACGGCTCGGTGCATATCGCCATGACCCGGCAGGAGATCGCCGACTTCCTCGGCCTGACCCTGGAGACGGTGAGCCGGGCGTTTTCCGAGCTGAAGCGCCGCGGCCTCGTCGCGCTGCTGCGCGCCGACGAGGTGCGCATCCGCGATCGCGGCAGCATGCAGCGTCTCGCTGGCGCCGCCTGAGACCCACGAGATACGCCGGAGGGGGGACAAACAAGAACAATTTCATCCGGTCGTGCGGTGCGAGGCGTTCATCCCCTTTACGCTCTCGATCCCGCTCCTTCACACGCCCCGCGGCTTGCCGCGGGGCGTTTTGTCTGCGCGGTCCGTGCCGGCAGCAGAGCTCGGGCGGTCACACCGCCACGGAGTGCCGGGCGGTGCCCTGTTGCAGCCGGGCATCGAGCGCGGCGGCGGCGAGGCGCACGAAGGGCCGTCCGCTCGGCGTCACCTCCACATGCCGGCCCTCGATGCGGATGAGCCCATCCGCCGCCAGCGGTGCCAGGCGCGGGGTGGCCTCGACGAGGGTCTCCTCGTCGAGATCCACCGCGAAATCGCACATCAGCCGTTCGATCAACGCGCCGCGGCGTAGATCGTCGCGGGTGAAGGCGACGCCGCGCACCGTCGCCAGGCCGCCGGCATCGATGGCGCGGATATAGGACGGCGTGTCGGCTGCGTTCTGGGTGAAGCCCTGCGGAAAGCGGCTGATCGCCGAGGTGCCGAAGCCGATCAGCGCCTCCGCCTGATCGACGGTGTAGCCCTGGAAATTGCGGTGCAGTCGTCCCTCGCGGGACGCCACCGCCATCGGGTCGTCCGGCCGGGCGAAATGGTCGAGGCCGATGGCGACATAGCCGAGTCCGACGAGGGTTTCCCGTGCCGCTTCCGCCTGCTCCAGCCGCTCGGCGGCACCGGGCAGGGCCGCCTGGTCGATCAACCGCTGATTCGGCCGCACCCACGGCACATGGGCATAGCCGAACAAGGCGAGGCGCTCGGGTTTCAGCAGCACCGCCATATGGGCGGTGCGGCGCACGTCGCGCGCGGTCTGGTACGGCAGGCCGTACATCAGATCGAGATTGATCGCGCCGACCCCGCTCTCGCGCATCAGCGTCACCGCCCGCTCGACGGTGCCGAAGGGCTGCACCCGGCCGATGGCGCTCTGCACATGGGCCGAGAAGTCCTGAACCCCGAAGCTGACCCGGTCGACACCGATGGCGGCGAGGGCATCGGCCAGCGCGGCGTCGGTCTCGCGCGGATCGAGCTCGATGGCGTGCTCGGCCAGTGGCTCGAGGTCGAAGCCGCCGGCGAGGCGGGCATAGAGCCGGCGCAACGCTTCCGGCCCGATCAGGCTTGGCGTGCCGCCGCCCCAGGCGATGTGCGTGACCGGCCGGCCGCCGGCCTGCGCCGCCACCCTCTCGATCTCGCGTTCCAGCCGGGCGACATAGGCGGCGACCGGACTGGCCCGCCGCGTCGCCTTGGTGGTGCAGCCGCAATAGAAGCAGATCGACGAGCAGAACGGCACGTGCAGATACAGCGAGAGGCTGGCCCGGGCCGGCAGCGCGGCGAGCCATTGCGCGTGCCGGGCGGCATCGATCTCCGCGCTGAAATGCGGCGCGGTGGGATAGGAGGTGTAGCGCGGCACGGCGCGCTCGGCGTGAAAAAGAGCGGAACTGGTCATGGGTCGAAATTGACCTTCGTGGTCGGGTGGCGCATTGATCCGCAGCAAACGAAATCGCCGTTGATGCCGAATCCGCAAAATTCCGAAACTCGCCGTGCCTGGGTACGTCGACAGGGCTGGGCGCTCGCCACACTGGCGCTGGCCTTCGCCGGCGGCGGGCTGTTCGCCTTTCTCGGCATGCCGGCCGGCTGGCTCTCGGGCGCACTGGTCGCCTGCGCCATCGCCGCGCTGGCGGGCGCGCCCGTCGAGGTCGGGCGGCGGCTGCGCGACGTCACCTTCGTGGTGCTCGGCACCTCCATCGGCGCGGCGGTGTCGCCGGAAACGCTGAAGGGCATCACCACCTGGCCGGTGACCATGGTGGTGCTGATGATCTCGCTGCCGGCGATGATGATCGTGGTCGGGCTGTATCTCGAGAAGGTCGCCAAGTGGGACCGACGCAGCGCCTTCTTCGCCGCCGCGCCCGGCGCGCTGTCCGCCGTGCTGATCATGGCGGAGACCTCCGGCGCCGATGTGCGCCGGGTGGTGTTCGGCCAGTCGCTGCGGCTGTTCGTGCTGGTGGCGCTGCTGCCGGCGGCGATGGGCGGGCTGGGCCACCAGCCGGCGGGGACGTTGCCGATCACCCCGGTGGTGCCGGACCTGTACAATCTGCTGCTGTCGCTGGGCGCGGGAGCGGTGGGCGCCTTCCTGTTCGAGCGGGTGCGGTTTCCCGGCGGCGCCATGGTGGGGGCCATGCTGACCAGCGGCGTGCTGCACGGCACCGGCATCGTACAGGGGCGGCTGCCGGACCTGCTGCTGATCGCCGGCTTCGTGATACTCGGCGCCAATTCCGGCGGCCGGTTCGCCGGCACCTCGCTGGCGACGCTGCGGCGCTTCTTCCTCGACGGGCTGGCGGCGCTGACGCTGGCGGTAAGCGTCGCCTTCCTCTTCGCGGTCGGGGCGGCGTGGCTGGCCGGAGAGCCGCTCTCCAAGGTGTTCCTCGCCTATGTGCCGGGCGCGCTGGAGGCGATGACCATCATGGCGTTCGTGCTGGGCGTCGACCCGGCCTTCGTCGCCGCGCACCATCTGGCGCGCTTCGTCGGGCTGTCGCTGGCCCTGCCGCTGGTGGTGCGCTTCGTGTTCGGGCCGTCGGCGGTGCCGAAGGCCGGTGCCGCCGATCCCGACGCCGAAACCAAGGACTGACGCGCGCCGCCCGGTTGCGCCGCCGCCCTATTCGGCGGCTTCCGCCCGGGCGACGAAATCGAGGCCGAGCCGGGTCCACACATCGACCATGGCGGCGGTGAGCTGGGCGACGAGAGCATCGTCATGCAGCGGGCCGGGGGTAATGCGCAGCCGCTCGGTGCCGCGCGGCACCGTCGGGTAGTTGATCGGCTGGATGTAGATGCCGTGATCGGCGAGCAGCATGTCGCTGGCCGCCTTGCAGGCTTCCGCGTCGCCGACCATCACCGGCACGATATGGGTATCGGTGAGCAGCTGCGGTAGGCCGGCGGCCTCGAAGGCGTTCTTCACCTTGGCCACCTGTTCCTGCTGCCGGTCGCGCTCGACGCTCGACGCCTTGAGGTGGCGGACCGAAGCGGCTGCCGCCGCGGCCACCGCCGGCGGCAGCGCGGTGGTGAAGATGAAGCCCGGCGCATAGGAGCGTACCGCGTCGATCACCGCCGTCTTGCCGGTAATATAGCCGCCGACCACGCCGAACGCCTTGCCGAGCGTGCCTTCGATGACGTCGACACGGTACATCACCCCGTCGCGCTCGGCGACACCGGCGCCGCGCGGGCCGTACATGCCCACCGCGTGCACCTCGTCGAGATAGGTCATGGCGCCGTATTTCTCGGCGAGGTCGCAGATGGCGCCGATGGGCGCGACATCGCCATCCATCGAATAGACGCTCTCGAACACGACGAGCTTGGGCCGGTCGCCGGCCGCCGCGAGCAGTTCTTCCAGATGCGCGAGGTCGTTGTGGCGGAACACCGCCTTGTCGCGCCCGGCATGGCGCACGCCTTCGATCATCGAATTGTGGTTGAGCGCGTCGGAGAGGATCAGGCAGTCCGGAATCAGCCGGGCGAGCGTGGAGATCCCGGTCTCGTTGGAGATGTAGCCGGAGGTGAAGACGAGGCCGGCCTCCTTGCCATGCAGGTCGGCGAGCTCGCGCTCCAATTCGACGATGGCGTGGCTGTTGCCGGAAATGTTGCGGGTGCCGCCGGCGCCGGCGCCGACCGCGCGCGCTGCCGTGCACATCGCTTCGACCACGCTGTCGTGGCAGCCCATGCCGAGATAATCATTGGAGCACCAGATGACGATCTCGCGTTCGCCGTGCGGCGAATGCCAGGTCGCCCGCGGGAAACGGGCGGCGTCGCGCTCGATCTCGGCGAAGGTGCGGTAGCGCCGCTCGCTCTTCAGCGTGTCGACGGCGGCCTGGAAAATCCCGGTATAATCCATCAGTGCATCCACTCTGCTTCGCCGTGAGATGGCGGCCGGGGTTTCCGGCTGCCGCCTGCCCGGCGGGCGTTGCTGGCACCATGAACTTTGGATCGGTCCCAATCAACCGGTCAAAATGCCTACGCGAGCGTCGAAGGCGTGGCATTGCGACACGCGCGGCTCACGACTACGCGAGCGTGCCGCCTTGTTGTCGGTCTCAAGCCTCGGTCAGCCGGCGTACTTCCGCCAGCGGCAGCGGCCGCAGGCCCTTGCCGTCGAAATAGACGAAGCGCAGCTGCTGGCGCCGCGACACCATGGCTTTCGGCAACGGATCGTAGCGGAAGCTGCCGCCGCCGAGATGCGGCATCACCGCGCCGATATCGGTGGTGGCGTTGCTCTCGACACGCAGCAGGCTGACGCGGGTGCCGTCCTCGGCGATCGCATCGAAGGGTACGCGCGCCAGACGCAGGAAGCTGGTCGGGTCGGACGCCGCCGAGAAGCCCTCGACGAAGGCCTGCTCGACCAGATCGAGGTCGGGCTCGTCGTGAAGGTGCTCGGCCGCCGGCGGCGGCTCGGGCAGATGCGGCGTCTGCCACTGCGCCACGCGCGAGGGGCCGTGGCCGTGATTGTGGCCGGCGTGGCTGTGCGGATGGGCTTGCGCATGGGAATGGCCGCCGCCGCCATGGTGGTGATCGTGGTCGTGTCCGCGATGCATGGCGATGTCCTATATCGAGTGAGTGCTCGGACCTGGGTATCTCGGGAGCCGGTATCGGATCGTCAGGGACGCGGATTGACCGCTGTCCGTCTCGTGGATGATTTCCGCACCACCCCTCGATAGTTCATCACGCATGACTGCGCAGCATGATGGCATGCTATGGGAACCTCCCTCCTTTGGAGGGTAGCCGCCAATCGTGCGATGTAATTCACCGGCGTTTACTTCGATGTGGGGGCGGCCCTGTTTGGCCGCCCGTTCGATCTGCGCATTCAACTCGTTACGAAATTCAGCCGTGTTTGGCATCGCGACCTCTCGGGCTTCGTCCTCTACAGGTTGGCGTATGCTAAAAACTCACCGGCTTGTCGATGATGTGCTTGTGCGAGCCGAGCTTGCCATGGGCGAGCATGGAGCCGAGCGCTTCGACCACCACCCGCGTGCCGAACAGGGCGGTGATGTCCGACGTGTCGTAGGGTGGCGAGACCTCCACCACCTCCAGCCCGCACAGTCCTTCGGCGGCGACGAGGCCGAGGATCTTGAGCGCCTCGCGCGGCAGGAAGCCGCCCGGCTCCGGCCAGCCGGTGCCCGGCACGAAGCCGCAATCGATGCTGTCGACGTCGAAGGAGATGTAGACCGCATCCGCGTCCTTCCACGCCAGCTCCAGCGCGATCTCGGCGGTCTTCTCCAGCCCGATCTTCTCGATGTCGTCGATCGTCAGGACGTTGGTGCCGCGCTTGCGCGCCTCCTGCACGCCGTAGCGCGGAACCTGCCAGCCGCCGATGCCGAGCTGCACGAGGTTCTTCGGCGAGACGTTGGGCAGGTTGGTCGCCCAGTACCAGGGCGTGGTGTGCATCCGCTCGTCGAGATCCTTCTCCTGGATGTCGATGTGGCGGTCGAAATGGATGATGCCGATGCGCTTCGAGGTGCATTCGGCGATGCCGCGCACGCAGGGGAAGCCGATGGAGTGGTCGCCGCCCAGCATCACCGGCAGCGCGCCGGAGGAGAAGACGTGGCTGACGCCCTTGGAGATCTGGTCGAAGCTCTTTTCGAGGTTGGCGGGGATGGTGAACACGTCGCCAACGTCGCACAACGTCATCTGCTCGCGCAGGTCGACGCCGAGCTCATAGTTGTAGGGCGTGTAGAGCGCCGAGATGCGGCGGATGCCCTGCGGCCCGAAGCGGGTGCCGGGCCGGTAGGTGGTGCCTGAATCGAAGGGAATGCCCAGCACGGCGGCGTCGTATTTGCCGACGTCGCGGACGTTCTCGACATAGGGCGCCTTCATGAAGGTGTTGATGCCGGCGAAATGCGGCAGCTCGCCACGCGCGAAGGTGGGGATCGACTTGTCATTGATCGAATCAGCGCCGGGCAGGCCCATGTCGAGCGCCCATTGCTGCTCCTTGCGCCAACCGGCCTCGGAGAGGCCTTCCTCGGCCTCCAGCGCCTTCCAGCCCTGCATCCCCCTGATCTCGAAATTGGGATGATGGCGGCGGCGGCGCGACGGCGCCGGAACCAGGCCGGCGAAACGGGTGGAACGGGTGGGATGGGAACGCATCAGGGTTCTCTCCTTGCGATCAGTCCTAGCGACCGGTCGCGGGGGCCACCCTCCGGGACGCACCGGAGGATCACGCCGCGAACCGCTCGCGCGAGCCTCCCGGGCTTTTATCCCGCCGTGGACCCGGCGAATGTTAAGGGGAATTCCCCGCCGCCGGGCTGTCCCTCTCGGCCCAGACGCACGCGGCAGATACGAGATCGCCGATGCCGGAACCCTAGGGACATTGATGAACGTAACCGGGCTTCCGACGGATCGGAAGCCCGGAAAATCGGCAGGTCCGGATTTCCACGCCGAAACTTTCGCCGCGCCGGCAGGCGCAGGGGCGGACGGCAAGCGCCGGGCGCGGCCTCATTGCGGCTCCCGGTCCGGCGGGTTTGCCTACTTGGTGCCGAAGATGCGGTCGCCGGCATCGCCGATGCCGGGCACGATATAGCCGTGGTCGTTGAGATGGCTGTCGACCGCCGCGGTGAACACCGGCACGTCCGGGTGCGCCTCGTGGAACACCTTCAGCCCCTCCGGCGCGGCGATGAGGCAGACGAACTTGACCGACTGGCAGCCGGCCGCCTTCACCTGGTCCACCGCGGCGGCCGCCGAATTGCCGGTGGCCAGCATCGGATCGAGCACGATGGCGGTGCGCTCGGAAATGTCGCGCGGCAGCTTGAGATAATATTCCACCGCCTGCAGCGACACCGGGTCGCGGTAGAGCCCGACATGCCCGACGCGGGCAGCGGGCAGGATCTCCAGCATGCCCTCCAATATGCCGCCGCCGGCGCGCAGCACCGAGACCAGGCACAGCTTCTTTCCCGAGAGGATCGGCGCCTGCATGGTGGTGAGCGGCGTCTCGATCTCGGTCAGCTCCAGCGGCATGTCGCGCGTGACCTCATAGGCCAGCAGCATGCTGATCTCGCGCAGCAGCAGCCGGAACTCGTTGGCCGGGGTGCGCGAGCGGCGCATGAGCGTCAATTTGTGCTGGATCAGCGGGTGATCGACCACGACGGTGGAAGGCGGGGCGGTAACGGGTGCGGTGTCGGCCGTGGTCATGAGGGACGCTCGCTGAAGGCGGGGTGGGGCGGTACAGAGTTCCACAAGCTAGCGGAAACGCGAAGGCGATACATTCCGGCAATACAATTTTCGGACCAGTTCGTCCGAAAATTTCGCCGTTCCGCGCGGCACCCTCTTGCGGAACGTCACAGAACGCGCTCACATTCAGTGCTTCCAGAGGACCGGCCAGCACGGCCGGGCGAGAAGCGAGCCCATCATGTCCGTCACTACCGGTTCCGGCGGTCGTTCCCGCAATCACATCGTCCTCACCTCCCACGGCACCCCGACCGGCGTTTCCGCCAGCGCGCCGGCGCTCGACTGGGGCGCGCCGACGCCGCTCCAGCGCGGTCCGGTGGTGGCGACCCTCACCGACCCCAAGCGGCGCAACGCCATCGGCACCCATGGCGGCGGCTATTCGGTGTATCGCGCGCTCGCCATCGCCGCCGGGGCGCTGCCGGCCGATTTCAAGGCCGACCTCACCAATACCGCGCCCTCCGACCTGATCGGCCCGCACCCGCAATGGGCGGACCCGGCCAAGATCGTCTCCATCGACCCCTATGGCCACATGATCGGCGAGGCGTTCGCCGATTTCCTGGCCGAGGGCGTCGACGTGCGCCCGACCATCGCCATCACCCGCGCCCATATCGACATGCCGGAGATCCGCGAGGCCATCCGCGCCGGGCGGCTGAAGATCGACGGCGACATCATCGGCCCCAAGGGCGACGTGCGCGTCACCAAGGCGGCGATCGATCCGGTGTGGTACCTGCCCGGCATCGCCGCCCGTTTCGGCATGGGCGAGGGGCAGTTGCGCCGGGCATTGTTCGAATATACCGGCGGCATGTTCCCCGAGCTGGTGACGCGTGGCGACCTCAAGGTGTTCCTGCCGCCGATCGGCGGCATGACGCTCTACATGTTCGGCGACCCGTCGAAGATCGGCGACGGCGTGACGCCGATCGCCTGCCGCGTGCACGACGAATGCAACGGCTCCGACGTGTTCTCCTCCGACATCTGCACCTGCCGGCCCTATCTCGCCCACGGCATCGAGATCTGCGTGGAGATGGCGCAGAAGGGCGGCACCGGCCTGGTGGTCTACAACCGCAAGGAGGGGCGGGCGCTCGGCGAGGTGACGAAGTTCCTCGTCTACAACGCCCGCAAGCGGCAGGAGGGCGGCGACCTGCCCGAGACCTATTTCAAGCGCACCGAATGCGTCGCCGGCGTGCAGGACATGCGCTTCCAGGAATTGATGCCCGACGTGTTCCACTGGCTGGGCATCACCAAGATCGACCGCTTCGCCTCGATGAGCGACATGAAGTTCAACGCGCTCGACCGCGCCGGCATCAAAGTGGTGGAGCGGGTGCCGATCCCCGATGAGCTGATCCCGCAGGATGCTCGCGTGGAGATGGAAGCCAAGGTGTCGGCCGGCTATTACGGTGTCGGCTTCAACAGCCAGTATGACGAGACGCAGGGGCGCGGGCTGAAGGAATAGGCCCGGCTTCATCGTCCGGCCCCTGTCCGAGCGGGGCGGCGATTTCACCACGACAGGGGCAGGCATGGCCGGCGACGACGACGAGTATGTGTATGACAAGGCGACCGGCGAGTGGCGCCCGGCCTCCGAGATGAAGGCGGCGGCAGCGGCGGCGGGCGTGGTGCGCGATGCGTCCGGCAATGTGCTGGCGGACGGCGACTCGGTGGTGCTGATCAAGGACCTGAAGGTGAAGGGCGCCGGCCAGACGCTGAAACAGGGCACGGTGATCCGCTCGATCCGCCTCACCGACACTCCGGACGAGATCGACTGCCGCCACGACAGCATCAAGGGTCTGGTCCTGCGCACGGAATTCGTGCGCAAGCGCTGACGCCGGCGGGCCGGACGGCCCGTCACTCCTCGAACAAGGACGCCGCATGATTCCGCTCGAACTTGCCGCCCTGCGCTCCTCCCACGCCGTGCGCGCCCGCAGCCATGCGGTGCTCGACCATGTGCGGGCGGGGAACTCGCCGCATTTCACCGTCGAGGAGGACCGCCTCGATGCGGTGGCCGGCTATGTCGCGGAGGTGACGCGCCGCGCCTATCCGACGCTCGACATCCCCTATCACAGCCGTTGGCGGCATTTCGACGCCGGCGGGGTGGCGCGCTGGGACGCGCTGGCCGGATCGCTCGAAACGGTCGATGCGCGGGAACGGGCGCGGATCATGGTCGACCTCGCGGTGGTGAGCGTGCTGCTCGACGCCGGCGCCGGGGATGCCTGGCGCTACCATGAGGAGGCCACCGGGCTGACGGTGACGCGCTCGGAAGGGCTGGCGGTGGCCAGCCTGCGCATGTTCGAGGCCGGGGCGTTCTCCTCCGACCCCGTGGTGCCGTGGCGCGCCGATGCCGTGGCGCTGATCGCCATCGACGCCGCGACGCTGGCGCGGCATTTCCAGGTCGGTCCCGATAATCCGCTGATCGGGCTGGAAGGGCGGGTGACGCTGCTCAACCGGCTGGGCGAGGCGCTGGCGGCGCGCACCGACCTGTTCGGCGACGGCGTGACGCGGCCGGGCGGGCTGATCGACGCGCTGCTGCCGCAGGCCCGGGTGGGCCGGCTGCCGGCGGCGCGCATTCTCGAAGCGCTGCTCGACGGCCTGTCGTCCATCTGGCCGGCGGGCATGGTGGTGGATGGCGTGGTGCTGGGCGATGTCGGCCGGCATCCGGCGATCACCGTGCCGGACCGCTCGGCCGGGTTGGTGCCGTTCCACAAATTATCGCAATGGCTGACCTATTCCCTGTTGGAGCCCTTCGAGGCGGCCGGCGTGGCGGTGACCGATCTCGACGAGCTGACCGCGCTGCCGGAATACCGCAATGGCGGGCTGCTGGTTGATCTCGGCCTGATCGTGCCGCGGAAGCCGATTGACCCGGCGCAGAAGCACCCGGTGTCCTCCGAGATGATCGTCGAATGGCGCGCGCTCACCGTGGCGCTGATGGACCGGCTGGCGGACGCCGTGCGCGAGCGGCTCGGGCTGGACGCGACACAGTTCCCGCTCGCCAAGCTGCTGCAGGGGGGCACCTGGACCGCCGGCCGGCAGATCGCGGCGCAGAAGCGCCACGGCGGGCCGCCGCCCATCGCCATCGATGCCGACGGCACGGTGTTCTGAAGCGGCGCGGGCGATCGACCGAGATGGGGCGGCACGTGGTCGGGGCGGATCCCTCTCCCCGTGGGGGAGAGGGGGCGAGTGCTCTTCTTGACCTACCGGCGTCGTCTGCCCCCACCGACCCGCTGCGCGGGCCACCTCTCCCCACGGGGAGAGGAAAGGAAGGAGGGTGCCGGAGGCGGATCGCCGCTCAGTCCAGCTGCGCGCCGGATTCCTTAACGATCGGCGCCCATTTGGCGATCTCGGCCTTCACGTGCGCTTCCAGCTCCGCCGGGGTCGAGCCGACCACGGTGGCGCTGAAATCGGCGAGGCGCTTCTGCACCTCGGGATCGGCGATCGCCTTGTTGGCGGCGGCGTTCAGCTTGGCCACCACCTCCGGCGGCGTGCCGGCCGGGGCGAACAGCGCGTTCCAGGTGTAGGTCTCGTAGCCCGGCAGGGTCTCGGCGATCGCCGGCACATCGGGGAAGGACGGTGCGCGCTTGGCGGTGGTGACGCCGAGCGCCCGCAGCTTGCCGCTCTTGATGTGCCCGGCCGAGGAGGGCAGGTTGTCGAACATGATCGGCACCTGGCCGGCCAGCACGTCGTTCAGTGCCGGGCCGGCGCCCTGATAGGGGATATGCTGCATCTCGACGCCGGCCAGGCTCTTGAACAACTCGCCGGAGAGGTGCAGCGGCGTGCCGTTGCCGGAGGAGGCGTAGCTGTACTTGTCCGGATTGGCCTTGAGCAGCGCGACCAGCTCGGCGACGGTCTTCGCCTCGAAATTCGGGTTCACCACCAGCACGTTCGGTACGATGACCAGCAGCGAGACCGGCGCGAAGCTGGTCACCGGGTCATAGGGCATCTTCTTGTAGAGCGCCGGATTGAGCGCATGCGTCGCCACCGTGCCCATGAGGATGGTGTATCCGTCCGGATTGGCCTTTGCGACCTGCGCGGCGCCGAGATTGCCGCCGGCGCCGCCCTTGTTCTCCACCACCACCGACTGGCCGAGCTCCTGGCTCATGCGCTGGGCGACGAGGCGCCCGACGAGATCGGTCGAGCCGCCGGCGGCGAAGGGGATGACGAGGGTGACGGGCCGCTCGGGGAAGCCCTGCGCGACGGAGGGGCCGGCGGCGAAGGCAAAGGCGGCGGCGCCGGCGGCGGTGAACAGGGCGCGGAACGTGGTACCGAGCGTGGTGCCGAAGATGGCGCGAGGCGTGACGCGGAACATGGCGTATCTCCCATTGGGGCGGTTGGGGGCATCTTGTCAGGGTGCCTTTTGGTCACGTTCCCCGATTTGCTGGCCGCGCTCAACGCCTTCGCCGCCAAGTTCGACCAATGGACCACGGATTTTCGACGATTGAATCCGATTGTTCAGAAAATTGTATCCGATTTGAACATGGCTCGCGCACGATGCCCAAAAGCTGGGCGTCCGATTGGCGGCTTTGCCGTCTCGCACCGTCGGGTCGACGCCGATTCCGGCATCCGACATCCCCCGCGACAATTGGCATAGGCTTTGCGAAGATCGTCGTCGAGCGGAGGAGCGAGGGTGACAGGCCAGATGAGCAAAGGCGCCGACATCGAGCTGATCCAGGTGACCAAGCGCTATGGGGCGGCGCTGGCGGTCGATGCGGTGTCGCTCAAGATCCCCAAGGGCACCTATTGCTGCCTGCTCGGCCCTTCCGGCTGCGGCAAGACCACGACGCTGCGCATGATCGCCGGGCATGAAAGCATCACCCAGGGCGATGTCCGTCTCGGCCCGACGGTGGTGACCGACCTGCCGCCGGCAAAGCGCGGCACGGCGATGATGTTCCAGAGCTACGCGCTGTTCCCCCATCTCGACATCGTCGACAATGTCGCCTTCAGCTTGAAGATGCGGGGAGTAGACAAGCCGACCCGCCGCGCCAGGGCGATGGAGATGCTGAAGCTGGTGCAGCTCGACCATCTGGCCGAGCGCCGGCCGGCGCAGCTCTCCGGCGGCCAGCAGCAGCGCGTGGCGCTGGCCCGCGCGCTGATCACCGACCCGCAGGCGCTGCTGCTCGACGAGCCGCTGTCGGCGCTCGATCCGTTCCTCAAGATCAAGGTGCGGCAGGAACTGAAGAAGCTGCAATTGCAGCTCGGCATCTCGTTCATCCACGTCACCCACAGCCAGGAGGAGGCGATGGCGCTCTCCGATCTGGTGGTGGTGATGAATGGCGGGCGTATCGAGCAGGCGGCCGAGCCGCGCGAAGTGTTCAACCGGCCGGCCACCGCCTTCGTCGCCCGCTTCATGGGCGATCACAACGTCCTCTCTGGCCGCGTCGCCGGCAAGGCGGGCGGCGCGGTGACCTTCGAGGTGCCGGGCGGGGTCTCCTTCGCGGCGCCGGACGAGGAGGGGCTGGAGCCCGGCGCGCCGGTGGAGATCGCCGTGCGCACCGACCGCATCCGCATCGCCGATGCCGTCATCCCCGGCTGCGGGCTGACCGGCCTCGTGCAGAACATCGAATATCACGGCCAGAAGGTGCAGGTGGCGCTCGCCGCGCCCGGGGTCGACGACTTCGCGGTGCAGGTGCCGGAATCCGCCTTTTTCGCCAAGCCCTTGTCCATTGGCGAGGCGGTGCCGCTCGCCTGGACGCCCGACGACATCCACCTGCTCAAGCCTTCGCCTTCCGCCTGACAACGACAGACAGACACGGCCGCGCGACGCGAAATCCCGGCCAAACGACAAATCGGGAGACAGACATGACGAAGAAGACCACCTCTAAGGGCGTCAGCCGCCGCCAGTTGCTCAAGGGGGTTGCCGCGGCGGGCGGCCTTGCCGCCGGCGCCGGCGTCGTCACCGGCTTCCCGACCATCTGGGCGCAGAACCCGATCACCCTGCGCCAGTTCGGCACCGGCGTGTCGAACCTCAACGCCATCGCCGAGAAGTGCAAGGCCGATCTCGGCATCACCCTGCAAATGACCGCGCTCGATTCCGACGCGGTCTCGCAGCGCGTGGTGACGCAGGCCAACTCCTTCGACATCGCCGACATCGAATACTGGATCTGCAAGAAGGTGTTCCCGGCCGGCACGCTGCAGCCGATGGATGTGAAGAAGATCAAGTATTACGACGACATCGTGCCGATCTTCACCACCGGCAAGCTGACGCCGGAGAGCAAGATCGCGCAGGGCACGGCGCCGAACACCGTCGGCTTCGTCGAAGGCCCGGACTCCAAGGTGTTCGCCAAGGCGCCCACCCAGTGGATGACGCTGATCCCGACCATCTACAACGCCGACACGCTCGGCATCCGTCCCGATCTCGTCGGCCGGCCGATCAAGAACTGGAAGGACATTCTCGATCCCGCCTTCAAGGGCAAGACCTCGATCCTGAACATCCCGTCCATCGGCATCATGGACGCGGCGATGATCTGCGAGAGCGCCGGCATCATGAAGTATGGCGACAAGGGCAACATGACCAAGGCGGAGATCGACGGCACCATCGATTTCCTGATCAAGACCAAGAAGGCCGGCCAGTTCCGCGCCTTCTGGAAGACCTTCGACGAGAGCGTCAACCTGATGGCCTCCGGCGAGGTGGTGATCCAGTCCATGTGGTCGCCGGCGGTGGCGGCGGTGCGCTCCAAGGGCATCCCCTGCGTCTACCAGCCGCTGGAGGAGGGCTATCGCGCCTGGGGCGGCGGCCTCGGCATCGCCAAGCACCTCAAGGGCGCGCAGCTCGACGCGGCCTATGAATACATCAACTGGTACCTCTCCGGCTGGGTCGGCGCCTATCTCAACCGGCAGGGCTATTACTCCGCCGTGCTTTCCACCGCCGAGAAGAACATGACGCCGGACGAATGGGCGTTCTGGATGCTTGGCCAGCCGGCCAAGGCGGACATCCTCTCGCCGGAGGGCAAGGTGATGTACACGGCGGGCGCGGTGCGCGACGGCGGCTCCTTCAAGGAGCGCATGGGCGCGGTCGCCTGCTGGAACTCGGTGATGGACGAGGACCGCTACATGGTCCGGCGCTGGAACGAGTTCATCGCCGCCTGAGGGCCGGGCGGGCCGGAGAGGGGAGCCTCCTTGCTCCCTCTCCCCATTGGGGAGAGGGCAGGGGTGAGGGGCCTTTCTTCCTGGGCGGCCCCCTCACCCAGCCCTCTCCCTGCCGGGGAGAGGGCTTCGAAGGTACCCCGCGCTCGCCGGAAAGCCCCGCATGACGCTCTCACGCCTCGCGCCCTATCTTCAGGCGACGCCGCTGACGCTGATCCTGGCGGCCTTTCTGGTGCTGCCCATCGCCACCATCGTGATGGTGAGCTTCTGGGATTATGATTCCATCCAGATCTTCCCGGCCTTCGTCTTCACCAATTACGAGGAGACGATCACCTCGCCGGTGACCTGGAACACCTACATCAACACCTTCAAATACACGGTGATCGTGTGGGCGGTGACGCTGTTCGTCGGCTTCTGGGTGGCCTATTACCTCGCCTTCCACATCCGCTCCACCACCATGCAGATGGTGCTGTTCCTCGTCTGCACCATCCCGTTCCTGACCTCGAACATCATCCGCATGATCTCGTGGATCCCGTTCCTCGGCCGCAACGGGCTGTTGAACCAGACGCTCATGGGCATGGGGATCATAAACCAGCCGCTGGAATTCCTGCTGTTCTCGGATTTCGCGGTGGTGCTGGCCATGGTGCACCTCTACACGCTGTTCATGGTCACCCCGATCTTCAACACGCTGATGCGCATCGACCGGGCGCTGATCGAGGCCGCGCGCGACGCCGGCGCCAATGGCTGGCAGATCCTTACCAACGTGATCATCCCGCTGGCCAAGCCGGGCATCGCCATCGGCTCGATCTTCGTGGTGACGCTGGTGATGGGCGACTTCATCACCGTGCGCTTCATGTCCGGCGGCCAGTCGGCCTCGGTCGGGCTGATGATGGCCAACCAGATCGCGCTGCTTCAGTACCCCGCCGCGGCGGCCAATGCGGTGATCCTCCTGATCATCGTGCTGCTGCTGGTCGGCGGCATATTGCGCATCGTCAATATCCGTAAAGAGCTGTGAGCCGGGGAGAGATTCGCGATGAATTCGGAAAAGCGCGGCCCCGGCTTCTACATCCTCACCGCCTTCTTCGCGCTGTTCGTGCTGTTCCTCTACGGCCCGCTGACGACGATCTTCATCCTGTCGTTCCAGGGGCCGAATGGCGGCCTCACCTTTCCGATGAACGGCGCCTCGGTGCACTGGTTCCGCAACCTCCTGTTCGAGCAGCAGGCGGTGGGCGATTTCGGCGGCGCCTTCTCCCGCTCGCTCATCCTAGGGCTGATGACCATGGTGGCGACGGTGGTGGTGTCGCTGCTCGCTGGCCTCGCCTTCCGCCGGCGCTTCCTCGGCTCGGGTCCTCTGTTCTACCTCACCATCGCCAGTCTGATCGTGCCCTCGATCCTGGTCTCGCTCGGCATCGGCCTCGCCTTCCAGGTATTCGGGCTGAGCCCGGCCTGGTATTCCTCGGCCTTCGGCGCGCACCTCACCTGGACGCTGCCTTTCGGCCTGCTGATCATGTTCGCGGTGTTCAACCGCTTCAACCCGGCCTATGAGGAAGCCGCGCGCGACCTCGGCGCCACTTCCTGGCAGACCTTCGCGCATGTGGTGCTGCCGATCATCCTGCCGAGCCTGGTCGGTGTCGGCCTGTTCGGCTTCACCCTCTCCTATGACGAGTTCGCCCGCACGCTGATGACGGCGGGTACCTTCAATACGCTGCCGCTGGAGATCTACGGCATGACCACCAACGTCACCACGCCGGTGCTCTACGCGCTGGGCACGGTGACGACGCTGTTCTCCATGGGCATCATCGTGGTGGCGCTCGTCGTCATCGCCACATTGCGCAAGCGCCGGGCCCGGAAGGTAGCCGGCTGACTCCTGACGCTGCGGAAATATTTGGCATCACAGAGGCTTGCGCAGAAACTTCTTGCCGGCGGCGGCAAGGAACCGGATAGTTCGTGGCGGGTTGATGTCCAGAATAAGTCGTGCGGCTGGAACCCACCGGGCCGAAGCGGCGTGGACGTTATGGGAGAAGCGCCATGAACATCTGCACCACGGACCGCAGCATCTGCGATCTGCTCAAGGAAGTGGCCAAGGACGACCGCAAGCACGCCTTGATCATCAAGCTGCGCAGCGGCGACACCGTAACCGCCTACGGGCCGATCGAGGTGGCGGACCGTTTCATGCTGTGCCGCCTGCACGACAATAATTACCAGGGCAACCAGCTGATCGCGCTCGACACCATCGAGTTCATCCGCTGAACGACTGCCGTTGAGGCGAATCAGTTCCCGACCACCAGACGCGCGGCGGCGAGATCCTCCAGCGCCGCGCCCACCGACTTGAACAGCGTGATCTCCTCCGCCGTGCGACGGCCGGGATGCCGGCCGCGTGCGAGGTCGTGCAGATCGGCCCGGAGCGCCTCGGCCGACCACAGGCCGGCCCGCAGCGGCTGAAGCAGGTCGCCTGCCTCGGCCAGCGCCCCGGCACGGGTGTCGACGAACACCTCGGCGCGCTGCACCAGGGCGTCGTCGCTCTCCCGCATTGCCGGATTGAAGGCGCCGACCAGATCGACATGGGTGCCGGGCCGCACATCCGCGCCCTTCACTAGCGGCGCTGTCGACGTGGTGGCGCAGCTGACGATGTCCGCCTCGGCCACCGCGGCGGCGAGGTCGCTTACCGCCCGCGCTTCCATGCCGCCGGCGCCGATCGCGGCGGCGAGCGCCTCGGCCTTGTCGCCGCGCCGTCCCCATACCAGCACGCGTTCGATCGGCCGCACCGCGCGGTGCGCCTGCGCGAGCTGCGCGGCGACATGGCCGGTGCCGACGAGCAGCAGCGTATGGCTGTCCGGGCGCGCCAGAAAGGAGGCGGCGAGCGCCGAGGCGGCGGCGGTGCGGCGGTTGGTCAGGGCATCGCCCTCCATGACCGCGCGCGGCTGGCCGGTGAGGCCGTCGAACAGCGCATAGAGCGAGCCCACAGCGCCGAGCCCATGGGCGGAATTGTTCGGGAATACGGTGACCAGCTTGGTGCCGATGGCCTCGCCGCGCTTCCAGGCCGGCATGGTCAGTAGATGGCCGGGAGCGTCCGGCGTGCCGACCTCGAAGGCGCCCCGCACCGGCATCGGCTCGTCATGGGTGGCGAAGGCCTCGCGCAGCGCCGCCACCAGGCGGGGATAGTCGAGGGCGGCCTCGATCTCCTCGGCGGCATAGAAGCGCATCGGCGGGTCTCCTGAGCAGATGGAAAAACGGCGCGAAACTAGAGCATGTTCCGCGCCGGCGGAATGGGCCTTAGGCCGTGGCGAGGTTCCAGCCTGTTGAAATCGGCAGCTTTTCCGGGATGGCTCGGCGAGGCGCCGGTCGCCGGCGGTCAGTTGGCCCGGCGGCGCGGAGAGGACGGCGCGGCGAGTTGCTCGAAGGCATCCTCGACCAGGCTGACATGGTGCAGCATGGCGGCGTGGGCACTTGCGGCATCGCCGGCCAGCACCGCCCGCATCACCGCGCCGTGCTCGGCATGTGAGAGCGCGAGCCGGCCGGGCGCGCGGAACTGCGCGTGGCGGAAAGGCGCCAGCCGCCGCCGCAGAGTGGCGGTCATGTCCGCCAGCACCGGGTTGTGCGAGCCGGCATAGAACAGGGTGTGGAAATGAGTATTGGCGGCGGCATAGGCCTCGACATCGTCGCGCGCCACCATGTCGGCCATGCCGTCATAGAGAGCGCCGAGCCGCCGGCGTTCGATCGGCGTCATGCTCAGCGCCGAAAGGCGGGCGCAGGTCGCCTCCAGCTCGCCCATGGCGACGAACAGCGTCTCCAGCTGCTGCGAGGTGACCTCGGCGACGATGGCGCCGCGCCGCGGGCGTAACTCGATCAGCCCGGTGGTGGCAAGCTTGCGCAGCGCCTCGCGAACCGGCGTGCGCGACGTGCCGTAGCGCGCGGCGAGCATGTGCTCGTCGAGGCGGGTGCCGGGCTCCAGGGAGCCGTCGATGATCGCGTCGGCGATTTCGCCGGCCAGCTTCTCGGTGCGCGTCTGCCGTTCATCGGCCATGCGGGAATGCGCCTGCTCGAAAGGGTTGCTCGCCTATCTCCCGATGTCATCGCATGAATCGCATTTCGCATACAGCACAGAATTTCAGCGCGCGTGACGGCAATTTAAGCACGCAAGATTACGAAATTGCATGCAAGATACTTCCCCGAGAGCCCAGCAGCCATTGTCCGTTTCCGCCGCCGGCTGGTCGTTGTCGCGCCCGGCGCCATCCTCGGAGCTTCGCCTGATGAACCGTCGCGAATTCCTGAAGTCCGCATCCGTTCTCTCCTCGATGGCCGCTGCCGGCGTCGCGGCGCCGGCCGTGTGGTCGTCGGCCCGCGCCCAGTCGGCGCGCGCCGAGACGCTGCTGCTGGTCAGCGAGGCCGGGCCGAACAATCTCGACATCCACGGGGTGGGTACCAACCGGCCGGGCTACGAGGTGGCGTGGAACTGCTACGACCGGCTGATGAGCTACGGCACCAAGACGCTGCCCGACGGCACGGTGAGCTACGACCAGAACAAGCTGGTGCCCGAGCTCGCCGAAAGCTGGGACCTCTCCGCCAATTCCGCCACCTTCAAGCTGCGCCGCAACGCCACCTTCCATGACGGCTCGCCGGTCACCGCGCAGGACGTGAAATGGTCGTTCGACCGCGCGGTGTCGGTCGGCGGCTTTCCGACCTTCCAGATGAAGGCCGGCTCGCTGGAGAAACCGGAACAGTTCGTGGTGGTCGACGACCACACCTTCCGCGTCGACTTCCTGCGCCCGGACCGGCTGACCATGCCGGATCTGGCGGTGATCGTGCCCTCGGTGTTCAACTCGAAGCTGGTGCAGTCCAAGGCCACCGAGCAGGACAAGTGGGGCCTGGAATTCACCAAGCAGAACACCGCCGGCGGCGGTGCCTACAAGGTGGTGAAGTGGACCTCCGGTACCGAGGTGATCTTCGAACGCAACGACGCCTGGGCGTGCGGCCCCATGCCCTCGATCAAGCGGGTAGTGTGGCGCATGGTGCCATCAGCCGGCAACCGGCGGGCGCTGATCGAGCGCGGCGACGCCGACATCTCCTTCGATTTGCCGGCCAAGGATTTCGTCGAGCTCGACAAGGCCGGCAAGGTGAAGGTGGTCTCCAATCCGATCAGCAATGGCGTGCAATATATCGGCATGAACGTGACCAAGCCGCCCTTTGACAAGCTGGAGGTGCGCCAAGCGGTGGCCTATGCCATTCCCTACCAGAAGATCATGGACGCGGTGATGTTCGGCCTCGGCAAGCCGCTCTACGGCGCTGCCTCGAACAAGGTCAGCCAGCAGGTATGGCCGCAGGCACATGGCTACACCACCGACATCGCCAAGGCAAAGGAACTGCTGGCCAAGGCGGGCTATCCCGAGGGCTTCGAGACCACGCTGTCCTTCGATCTCGGCGCGGCGGTGGTGAACGAGCCGCTCTGCACGCTGGTGCAGGAGAGCCTCGGCCAGATCGGCATCAAGGTGACGCTGAACAAGATCCCGGGCGCCAACTGGCGCGGCGAGATCACCAAGAAGGAGATGCCTCTGATCGCCAACTTCTTCTCCGGCTGGCTCGACTATCCCGAATACTTCTTCTTCTGGGCCTATCACGGCCAGAACGCGGTGTTCAACACCATGGGCTACAAGAGCGCGGAGATGGACAGGCTGATCGACGGTGCCCGCACCGCTGCGGCGGCTGCCGACTGGGTGGTCTACGACAAGGACGTCACCGGCTTCATCGACCTCGCCTTTGCCGAGATGCCGCGGGTGCCGCTGTTCCAGCCTTATCTCAACGTCGCCATGCAGAAGTCGATTGCCGGCTACCAGTACTGGTTCCATCGCCAGCTCGACTACCGCACGCTCAGGAAGGCGTGAGGGACGAGGCGAGGGGCGAGGGGCCGGGCAACCGGAGATGATTGCTCCCTTCTTTTTCCTCTCCCCGGTGGGGAGAGGTGGCCCGCGGAGCGGGTCGGTGAGGGGGGACGACATCGGGAAGCGCGGAGCCCCTCACCCCACCCCTCTCCCCCACGGGGAGAGGGGGCCGGTCGCGCCAGAACGTAATGTCGTCGCAGTCCGCGTTCGGCAATCGCTTATCCGGCGACCGCCGGTCCGGTTGACATACGGGTGGTTGGATTTTCTGTCCCCCCGGTCGTTCCCGTCCAGCCTTCGCATTGCCTACCCACCCATCCGTCCTCAGGAGGTGCGCGTGCTCAAGCAGATCGTCCGCCGGCTCGGCACAGCGGTGCCCAGCCTCGTCGGCGTCGTCATCGTCACCTTCCTGCTCACGCGGGTGCTGCCCGGCGATACCGCCGCCTATTTCGCCGGTCCCGCCGCCACGCCGCAGGCCATCGCCGAGATCCGCGCCACGCTCGGCCTCGACCAGCCGCTGCCGGTGCAGTTCCTCGCCTATGTGAAGGATCTCGCCACCGGTAATCTCGGCATGTCGCTCACCACCGGCCAGCCGGTGTTCGAGGATATCACCGCGCGGCTGCCGGCCTCGGCCGAGCTGACGCTGCTCGGCCTGCTCATCTCGGTCGCGGTGTCGGTGCCGCTGGGCATCCTCGCGGCAGTACGGCAGGGGTCCTGGGTCGATCATCTGTGCCGCATCGTCGCCACCGCCGGCGTCTCGCTGCCGGTGTTCTTCACCGGACTGCTGCTGGTCTATGTGTTCTACTACCGGCTCGGCTGGGCGCCGGCGCCGATGGGCCGGCTCGACTTCATCTATTCCGCGCCCGACACCGTGACCGGCTTCTACCTGATCGACAGCCTGATCGCCGGCGACCTCGAGCTGTTCCGCGCCGCCTGGTCGCAGATCTGGCTGCCGGCGGTGACGCTGGCCATCTTCTCGCTGGCGCCGATCGCCCGCATGACACGCGCCTCCATGCTCGCCGTGCTGGCCTCGGACTTCGTGCGCACCGCACGGGCCAGCGGGCTGAAGCCCTCCAAGGTCGTGATGGGCTATGCCTTCCGCAACGCGCTGCTGCCGGTGATCACCACGCTCGGCATGGTGTTCTCCTTCCTGCTCGGCGCCAATGTGCTGGTGGAGAAGGTGTTCGCCTGGCCGGGCATCGGCTCCTACGCCATCGAGGCGCTGATCACCTCCGACTTCGCGCCGGTGCAGGGCTTCGTGCTCGCCATGGCCATTCTCTACGTGCTGCTCAACCTCGCGATCGACATCCTCTACGGCCTCGTCGACCCGCGCGTGCGCATCGAAGCCTGAGGAGGGCACCATGAGCCTTGCCGCGACCGACATGCCCGCGCCGAAGGACAGCCTGTTCTCGCATGCCCGCCATATCGTGGCGGAAAACCCGGTGACCGGCATCGCCTTCGGCCTGTTCACGCTGTTCGCGCTGGCAGCGCTGATCGGCCCCTATGTGGTCCCGGTCGACCCGCTGGCGAGCGATACCGCGGCGGCGCTTCAACCACCCAGCGCCGCGCACTGGTTCGGCACCGACCAGCTCGGGCGCGACATCTTCTCGCGCGTGGTGGTGGCGGCGCGGCTCGACATGATCATCGCCATCGCCTCGGTGGCGCTGGTGTTCGTGGCGGGCGGCTTCGCCGGCATCGCCTCCGGCTATTTCGGCGGCTGGACCGACCGCATCGTCGGGCGCGTCTCCGACACCATCATGGCCTTCCCGCTTTTCGTGCTGGCCATGGGCATCGTGGCGGCGCTTGGTAACACGGTGACCAATATCGTCATCGCCACCGCCATCATCAATTTCCCGCTCTATGTACGCGTCGCCCGCGCCGAGGCGAACATCCGCCGCGAGGCCGGCTTCGTGCAGGCGGCGCGGCTCTCCGGCAATTCGGAGATGCGCATCCTGCTCGGCCACATCGCGCCGAACATATTGCCGATCATGATGGTGCAGGTGTCGCTCACCATGGGCTACGCCATCCTCAATGCCGCCGGCCTGTCCTTCATCGGGCTCGGCGTGCGCCCGCCCACCCCGGAATGGGGGATCATGGTGGCCGAAGGTGCCTCCTTCATCATCTCCGGCGAGTGGTGGATCGCCTTCTTCCCGGGCGTGACGCTGATGCTGGCGGTGTTCTGCTTCAACCTGCTCGGCGACGGCCTGCGCGACCTCGTCGATCCGCAGCGGCGCACCTGAGGAGATCCCGATGAACATGCATACCGGGACAAACCACATGCAGCCGCCGCTTCTGGAGGTGCGCGACCTCACCGTCGAATTCGCCACGCGGCGCGGCACGGTGCGGGCGGTGGAGAGGGTCGACCTCACCCTCGCCAAGGGCGAGACGCTCGGCATCGTCGGCGAATCCGGCTCGGGCAAGTCGGTCACCTCCTATGCGGTGATGCGCATCCTCGACCGCGCCGGGCGGATCGCCGAAGGGACGATCTCCTTCGGCGGCGTCGATATCGGGGCCGCCTCCGAGGGCACCGTCCGCGCCCTGCGCGGGCGGGAAATGTCGATGATCTTCCAGAACCCGCGCGCGGCGCTCAACCCGATCCGCAAGGTCGGCAAACAGATCGAGGACGTGCTGATCGAGCATGTGCAGGCGCAGCCTTCCGACGCCAAGGAGAAGGCGATCGAGGTGCTGAAGGCGGTGCGCATCGCCCGGCCGGAGGAGCGCTACCACGCCTATCCATTCGAGCTGTCCGGCGGCATGTGCCAGCGCATCGTCATCGCGCTGGCGCTGGCCTGCCGGCCGCAGCTGCTGATCGCCGACGAGCCCACCACCGGCCTCGACGTCACCACGCAGAAGGCGGTGATGGACCTCGTGGTCGAGCTCACCCGCGCGCGCAACATGTCCACCCTCCTCATCACCCACGATCTCGGCCTCGCGGCGGCCTATTGCGACCGGGTGATGGTGATGGAGAAGGGCAGGGTGGTGGAGACCGCCACTGCCGAGGCGATCTTCCGCGCTCCGCAGCACCCCTACACCCGCAAGCTGATGCGGGCGACGCCGCGCAAGGGCGTCACCCTGCGCGACCTGCTGCCGGAGGACGCGGCGCCGGCCGCTGCCGCGCCGGCCGCGCCGGTGGAAGGTGCCGGCACGCCGCTGTTGGTGGTGGAAAACCTCGTGAAGGAATATCCGCGCCAGACGCCCGCGACCGGCCTCGCCGGTGCGTTCGGCATCAAGGGGGCGGCGGCCGACCCGTTCCGCGCGGTGGACGGCATCAGCTTCTCGGTGGCCAAGGGCGAGAGCCTCGGCCTTGTCGGCGAGAGCGGTTGCGGCAAGTCCACCACCTCGATGATGCTGATGCGCCTGCTCGACCCTACCTCGGGACGCATCGTCTTCAAGGGCGAGGACCTCTCAGCGATCCCGGCGAAGCGCTTCGCCGGCTCGCCCTGGCGCTCGCGCATCCAGCTGGTGTTCCAGGACCCGACCGACAGCCTCAATCCGCGCTACACCGCCGCCCGCGCCATCGCCGATCCGCTGCTGCGCATGGGTTCAAGACTCTCCGGCTCCGGCCTTGCCGGCGCCGCGCTGCGGGCCAAGGTCGAGGATCTCGCCCGGCTGGTCGGCCTGCCGGCAAGCCTGCTCGACCGCTTCCCGCACCAGCTGTCCGGCGGCCAGAAGGCGCGCGTCGGCATCGCTCGCGCCATCGCGCCCGACCCGGAGCTGGTCATCCTCGACGAGCCGACGGCGGCGCTCGACGTCTCCGTGCAGGCAGTGGTGCTCAACCTGCTGCAGGAGCTGAAGCAGCGGCTCGGTATGAGCTACATCTTCGTCAGCCACGACCTCGAAGTGGTGCGCATGCTGTGCGACCGGGTGATCGTGATGCGCGCCGGGCGCATCGTCGAGGAGGGTGCAACCGAGGCGATCATGGCCGCTCCCGAGGCGGAGTACACCCGCGAATTGCTGGCCTCGATCCCGCACCCGCCGCTCTGAGCGCAGGCGGGTTGGCGGCGGATTGAGCTTCGCCGTCAAAGCCGCGATGATGCCGGCGCCCCGGCGCCGGAGATTCGTTCCCTGATGTTCACTGCCTTGCTGCGCCATCCGGTGAAGCTCATCATCGGCGTATTGCTGGCGCTGTTCGCCGCCTATGAGATCAGCGTCCGCTTCCTCGCCTATACCGCCGACGCCTATGTGATGAGCGACATCATCGTCATCTCATCGGAGGTCGAAGGCCCGGTCTCACGGCTGGCGGTGCAGAACAACCAGGCGGTCTCTGCCGGGCAGCTGCTGTTCGAGATCGAGAAGACGCCATATCAGCTCAAGGTGCAGCAGACACAGGCGGCGGTGCAGCAGGCGCAGGCCGATCTGGAGCTGGCGAAGGACGAGGTGAACTCGGCGAAGGCCGGCATCTCCTCGGCTCAGGCGGTGCTGACCAATGCGCAGGCCCAGCTCGGCCGGGTGAAGTCGCTGTCGACCGAGGGCTTCTCGCCCGAGGCGGCGCTCGACGTTGCCACCCGCGACGTCGCCACGGCCACCGCCAATGTGCTGACCGCTCAGGCGGCGCTCGACGTGTCGAACCGTCGCGTGGCGGTGGTCGGCGCGACGATCGTGGCGGCGCAGGCCGATCTCGCCAAGGCGCAGTACGATTTCTCCAAGACCACCGTGGCGGCCCCGGAAGCTGGCCGCATCGCGCCCTTCACCATCCGCCAGGGCGACTACCTCAAGACGGGCACCGAGGTGCTGGCGGTGGTGACGGACCGGCGGACACGGGTGGTCGCCAACCTCCCCGAGCGCCATCTCGCCCGCATTCGCAGCGGCCAGCGCGTGTGGCTCACCCTCGGCTCCGATCCCTGGGTGGTCCACTACGGCCGGGTAAGCGGCATCGCCGCCGGCGTGTCGCGCTCGCCGGACAACCCGCAGGTGGTGCCCTATGTCGAGCCGACCACCGACTGGGTGAGGCTGCCGCGGCGTTTTCCGATCGAGATCACCCTCGACGACTGGCCGGCGGGCCTCGGCCTGTTCAACGGCGCCGATGCGCGCGCCCTGATCTGGTTCTGAGCCGGGGAGCCGGGAGATGGACGACGTCACCCGGCAGGCCCTCGCCACCGCCACCGGCGTCCTCGCCGCCGTCTACATCTCGCTCGCCATGGGGCTGGCCGATCCCTATTGGGCGGCGCTGTCGGTGATGATCATCGCCAATGTCGATCGCGACGCGCTGTTCACCAAGGGGGTGCTGCGGATCGCCGGTACCTTCGCCGGCGTCGCGCTGGGCTACAATCTCGGCCAGTGGATGGAAGGGCTGCAGCTGCCGCAGGCGGCGCTGGTGATGATCGCCGCCGGTGTCGGCACCTATGGCCGGCAGCGCAGCGCCTATGGCTACGCCTGGTTCTACGGCGCGCTCACCTTCGCGCTGGTGATGCTCTACACTATGGTGCAGCCGCAGGATCTCTATTCCTTCGCCCGCTATCGCTGCTACGAGATCGTCATCGGCGTGGCGTGCGGGACGCTCGCCAACTGGGCGCTCGGCCCTCGGGCGGGAGGCCTCGGCCACATCGTGCCGGCGCCCACGCCCACTACGCCGGAAAGCGCGCTGAAGCAGTCCTATATCGCCGCGCTCGGCACGCTGGTGATCATCCTCGCCTGGACGATGTTCGACTTGCCGCAACTGCCTCAGGTGCTCATCTCCAGCCTGATCATCATCGACGCCGATCCGGCGGCGACGCGCCATCGCGGCTTCCAGCGCATCCTCGGCTGCATCCTCGGCGGCTCGGCGGGGCTCGTCGTCATCGGGATCGACGCCACCGAGCAATGGTGGTGGACGCTGACGCTCTTCCTCGGCGTCTTCGCCTTCGCCCGCATTCACCTGACGAAGTCGGCGCAGACCTATATCGGCACCCAGTCGGCGATCGCCTATCTCGTCACCATGGTGTCGACCGGTCCTCCCACCACGCTCGACCCGCCGGTCGAGCGGCTGGTGGGGATCGTCATCGGCGTGAGCATCATTACGGCATTGGTGTGGGCGCTGAACGCCCGGCAGATCGCCGCGGAGAAGGCGGCCGGGGGGTGAGCCTCAGGGGGTGAGCCTCAGGGCGTCCGCCGCGGGGCGAGCTCGTCGAGCAGCGTGGCGAGATCGTCGCCGTGCCGCACCAGCCGCCAGCGCTCCGGCGCGCCGGCGGGCACGACGACGGCGGCACCTTTCGGGCAGACACCGAGGCAATCGACCTCGACCACGGCGACACCGGTGCCCTTGCGCCGCGGCTTTTTCATCGGCTTGCCGCCGTCGCGACGGGCGACCGCCCCACGCAGCGCCGGGGCGAGGCGGTCGTCGCCGGCCTCTCCGAAGCCCTTCTTCAGCTTCTTCGCGCATTTGCGGCAGACCAGCACCACGTCGGTCCAATTGGAGGCAATGGGCTTCATCGGGCGGGTTTTCATCGCGCCCGATGTGCCATGGCGGGAGACGGATGGGAAGGGCGGCGCCCTTCAGTGCACCACGCCGAGGAACTGCTTGAGCTCCGGCGTCTTCGGGTTGGCGAACACCTCGCCGGGCGGCCCGATCTCGTGCACCCGGCCCTGATGCATGAACACCACGCGCGAGCAGACATCGCGGGCGAAACGCATTTCGTGAGTGACCATGAGCAGCGTCATGCCTTCCGAGGCCAGCTCCTTCACCACCGCCAGCACCTCATTGACCAACTCGGGGTCGAGGGCGGAGGTGATCTCGTCGCACAGCAAGGCGATGGGCTGCATGGCGAGCGCGCGGGCGATGGCGACGCGCTGCTGCTGGCCGCCGGAGAGCTGGTCCGGATAGGCGTCGAACTTGTGGCCGAGGCCGACCCGCTCCAGCATCTTCTTCGCCATCGCCTCGGCCTCCGCCTTCGGCGTCTTGCGCACCACCATCTGCGAGAGCATGACGTTACGGCCGGCAGTGAGGTGCGGGAACAGGTTGAACCCCTGGAAGATCATCCCGACCTTCAGGCGCAGCGCCTTGAGGTGCAACTCGTCCGGCAGCAGCTGGGCGCCGGCCACCGAGATGGAGCCCTCGTCGATGGTCTCCAGCCCGTTGATGCAGCGCAAAAGCGTCGACTTGCCGGAGCCGGACTTGCCGATGATGGCGATGACCTCGCCGGGCTCGACGTCGATATTGATGCCCTTGAGCACTTCGTTGTCGCCGAAGCGCTTCTTCACCTCAGTGATTTCGATGAGCGACATTGAGCTTCCTCTCGAGGATCTGGGAAGACTTGGACAAAGGCCAGCAGAGGCAGAAATAGATGAGGGCGACGAAGCCATAGACGGTGAACGGCTCGAAGGTGGCGTTGGTGACCATGGTCCCGGCCTTGGAGAGTTCCACGAAGCCGATGATCGAGGTGAGCGCCGTGCCCTTCACCACCTGCACCGAGAAGCCGACGGTCGGCGGCACCGCGACCCGCAGCGCCTGCGGCAGGATCACCCAGCGCATCTGCTGCAAATAGCCCATGCCGAGGCTGGAGGACGCCTCCCACTGGCCCTTGGCGACGGATTCGACGCAGCCGCGCCAGATCTCGGCGAGGAAGGCGGCGGTCCACAGGATCAGCGCCAGCCCGGCGGCGAGCCAGGCCGGCACGTCGATGCCGAACAGGCCGAGGCCGAAGAAGGCGAGGAAGAGCTGCATCAGCAGCGGCGTGCCCTGGAACAGCTCGATATAGGTCTTGGCGAAGGCCGGCCCGAGCCGCCCCTTGCCGATACGGGCGAACAACAGCGCCAGGCCGACAAGGCTGCCGCCGACGAAGGAGACGAGGGAAAGCAGCACGGTCCAGCGCGCGGCCATGAGCAGGTTGCGCAGTATGTCCCAGGTGGAGAAGTCGTTCATGGCACCTTCCTCACCGTGCCGCGCGCTTCGGGAAGATCGTCCAGCCGAGCCCGCGCAGCAGCTGCCGCAGCAGGACGGCCAGCGCGAGATAGATCAGCGTCGCGGCGAAATAGGTCTCGAAGGCGCGGAACGTGCGCGACTGGATGAAGTTCGCCGCGAAGGTGAGGTCCTCCGCCGCGATCTGCGACACCGCCGCCGAGCCGAGCATGACGATGACGATCTGCGACGACAGCGCCGGCCAGATGCGTTGCAGCGCCGGGATCAGCACCACATACCAGAAGGTCTGGATGCGGCTCATGCCTAGGCTGGCGCCGGCCTCGAACTGCCCGCGCGGCGTCGCCTGGATGCCGGCGCGGATGATCTCGCAGCCATAGGCGCCGAGATTGATCACCATGGCGAGGTTGGCGGCCTGGAGTTCGCCCATGCGCAGCCCGAGCGCCGGAAGGCCGAAAAAGACGAAGAACAGCTGGATGAGGAAGGGCGTGTTGCGGATCATCTCCACATAGGCCGCCACGACCGGCTTGATCCACACCGGTCCGAGCGCCCGCGCCCAGGCACAGGCGATGCCGAGGCTGACCCCGAGCACGCCACCCACCAACGTCAATTCGACGGTAATTCCGATGCCCTTGAGGAGGACCGGCCAGTAATCGGCCAGCCATCCGAAATCGAACGCGTAGTTCATGCGCTGAACTCCCGCTGATGGGGTGATGCCGGGAACTTCTCTCCCTCGCAGGGAGAGGATTCAGACGGCGAAAATAGCGGGTGGCGCCCTCTCCCCCGTGGAGGAGAGGGGCGGGGGAAACTTTGACGCTTCCCGATGTCGTCGCCCCTGACCGATCCGCCGCGCGGGCCACCTCTCCGTCGAAACCGGATGTTTCCGGTTTCGACCTTGCCGACACCGAACCCGCAACAGCCGGGTTCGAGCGGAGAGGGCAAGCGGAAGCCGCATCGGAAGGGGCGTCCTGTCCTCATCCGCGAGGGACGTGGTGCAGGAAGGCGCTTACCGTCGGCGAGCCTCGAAGGCGGAAAACCGCCGTCTCCGCCAGCCGCTCACAGATCGGCGGGCAGCTTGGTGCCCAGCCACTTCTCGGAAATGGCGTCCAGCGCGCCGTCCTTCTTCGCCTCGGTGATGATGGCGTCCACTTTTGCCAGCAGCGCCGGCTCGTTCTTGTTGAGGCCGATGAAGCAGGGCGAGTTCTTGATCAGGAACTTGATCTCCGGCTTCTTCGGCGGGTTGCGCGCGAGAATGGCGGCGGCGACCACGTTGCCGGTGGCGATGACGTCGACCTGACCGGAGAGGAAGGAGGAGATGGTGCCGTTATTGTCCTCGTAGCGCTTTATGGAGGCGTCCGCCGGAGCGATCTTCGTCAGTTCGAGGTCTTCCACCGCGCCGCGGGTGACGCCGATGGTCTTGCCGGAGAGGTCCTTGGCATCCTTCACCGCGACGTCGGCCGGGCCGAACACGCCGTTGAAGAACGGCGCATAGGCGATGGAGAAGTCGATCACCTTTTCCCGCTCGGGGTTCTTGCCGAGCGAGGAGATGACGAGATCGACCTTGTTGGTCTGTAGATAGGGGATGCGGTTGGCGCTGGTCACCGGCACGAGTTCCAGCTTCACGCCGAGCTTGTCGGCGATCAGCTTCGCCACGTCGACATCATAGCCCTTCGGCGCCATGTCGGCGCCGACGCTTCCGAACGGCGGGAAGTCCTGCGGCACCGCAATGCGGATGAGCTTGCCGGCCTCGATGGTGGCGAGGGCGTCGGCATGGGCGGGCCGGATGGCGGCGGGCAGCGTCTGCGCGGCGATCACGGCGCCGGTCAGTAGGGCGAGCAGGGTGCGGCGGTTCATCGGTCAGTCCTCTTTCGTCGATGGGTGATGAGGCGCATGCGGGGCCGCGGCTCCGTGGGGATGCGGCATGGAAGGGGCGACGTCGGTGAAGGTGGACGGCACGAGCAGTTCGCGCAGGCTGGCGAGCGGATCGGGCTTGGCCGAGAGATCGAGCCCGGCCTCCACCTTGCCGATATGCTCGTCCATCAGCCGGGCGGCGCCGGCGAGATCGCCCGCCGCCATTGCCGCGACGATGTCCTCATGGTCGTGGCTCGACTCTTCCGCCTTCTCGGTCGGCTGGTAGAGCATGGAGATCAGCGTCGTGCGGGCGGTGAGGTCGCGGACGATCTCGGTGAGCAGCCGGTTGCCGAGCGCGTCGGCCAGATGGATGTGGAAATCGCCGAGCAGGCAGGCGCGGGAAGAGACATCGCCGGTCTCGATCGCCTGCCGCTCGATGGCGACATGCTCCTTGAGGCTCGCCAGCACCGCTGGCGGAACCTCCCGCACCGTTTGCAACAGGCCGGTCTCGATGACCCGCCGGGTCTGGAACGCCTCGCGCGCCTCGTCGGCGGAGGGTTCGACCACGAACCAGCCGCGCCGGGCGCTCACCTGCACGATGCCGCGCGTCTCCAGCCGCATCATCGCCTCGCGCACGCGGGTGCGGGAGACGCCGAACAGGTCGGCGAGCTTCTGCTCGCCGAGCCGCGTGCCGGGCGGGATGCGGCCGGCAAGGATGGCCGAGAGGATGGCTTCCTCGATATTGGCGGTGGACGGGTTCATCACGCTGGGCTCGCAGACTTGTATACAAGACTGCCAAGCAAACGGTGTGCCAGATCCGGCCGATCCTCCTGCCCGCGCTGCAGAGGGAGGGTTTTCCACCCCAGGCAGGGCAGAGGCCACCAAGGATTCCCCGGAACAGTGGGCCCCCGTCGGGTCGTCGAGGCCAGCGCTCCGGCGTGGGAATGAACAAGATTGCCGATTTGGCGGTCAGTCTGGCGCTGCTCTGGGCAGCGTCAGCCGGACGGGGGATCGCCAAGAAACACGGCCCGGATCGCCATGATCAGGGCCGAGCGAGCTTCGCAGGCAGTCCGGATCGCGCGCGCCGGAGGGGAACGCCCGATATCGCGCGACCCGATAGGGGATCAGGCGGCCTTCACCTCGATCTTCTTCTCGTTCTGCCGGGCCGCGGCGCTCTTGGGCAACCTCACTGACAGCACGCCCTTGGCGAAATTCGCTTCGATCTTCTCCGCGTCGACCCCGTCAGGTACGGCAAAGGAGCGGTGGAAGGAGCCGAAGCGCCGTTCGGAATAGTAATAGTCCTTGTCGCGCTGCTCCTTTTCCTCGCGCTTCTCGCCCTTGATCGTGAGGATGCCGTTGGCGAACTTCACCTCGACATCCCCGGCGTCGAGACCGGGCAACTCGGCAGAGATCTCATAGCCGTTCGGTTGCTCGACGACATCGACCGCCGGCATGAGCGCCGGCATCAGCGCCGCGCCGCCGAAACCACGCCAGGGAAGGTCGGCATTCCGGCCGGTGAGCGAGGGAAGCCGCGTGCCGAAGCCGAAGCCTTCAAAAAGCCGGTCGATCTCGCGGCGCAGATGATCGAAGGCGGTCGGCAGTTCCGCCTGCGGCGTCGCGGCGGGTTTCGGTGTGATCTTCACGGGAATCTTGGCATCGGACATGATCGTCTCCATTCCAGCAAATATCTGTCGAATACGATGCGCTGGCGCTTCACCAGCTTGTGCGTGACCCTCACGCATGGAATGTCCCGGCTCCGTCATAGGGCCGGGAGGGCCGGCTTCGGCCGCTTGCACGGGGCGCATCCCTTACCGCGCGACGCGCGCCATGCCTGCGCCCGCGACGTCTCCGGAGGGCGCGCCGGATGGAAGCCATCCGCTTTTCGCCCTCGGACCTCCGAAATCTGGGATAGCCGGTGCGCGCCCGCCTTGACGAGGATCAAGTCCGAGAAAATGTGAGACCCGGCAAGGTGCGGTGCCTACTCCGCTGCCACCCGGCTATGACCCAGGCGCCGGCTGATGGCCTCGACAAGCTCTCCCGCCGCCTCGGCGATCACCGTGCCGGGCGGATAGATCGCCTCGGCGCCGGCGGCGCGCACCGCGTCATGATCCTGCGGCGGCACCACGCCGCCGACCACGATCATGATGTCGCCGCGGCCTTCCGCTGCCAGCGCCGCCTTCACCTGCGGCACCAGCGTGAGATGGCCGGCAGCCAGCGAGGAGATGCCGATCACGTGCACATCGTTCTCCACCGCCTGCCGCGCCGCCTCCTCCGGCGTCGCGAACAGCGGGCCGATATCGACATCGAAACCGAGATCGGCGAAGGCGGAGGCGATCACCTTCTGGCCGCGGTCGTGGCCGTCCTGCCCGAGTTTGGCCACCAGGATGCGTGGGCGCCGGCCCTCCTCGGTCTCGAAGGCTTCGACCCTTCTGCGCACGGCTGCGACCTTGTCGCCCATGGCGCGACCTCCGGTGTTTTCTGCCTCCCGCCGATAGATGCCCGACACCGCACGGATATCGGCCCGGTGCCGGCCGAAGACGGCCTCCAGCGTATCGGAAATCTCCCCCACCGTCGCCCGCGCCCGCGCCGCGTCGATGGCGAGTGCCAAGAGGTTGCCGCCGCCGGCGGCACCGTTGCGCAGGGCGGTAAGTGCCGTGTCGAGCGCCTGCGGGTCGCGCTCGGCCTTGAGGCGCGTCAGCTTTTCGAGCTGTGCCGCGCGCACCGCCGAATTGTCGACCTTGAGCACGTCGATGGGCGTCTCGCGATCGGGCCTGTATCTGTTGACGCCGACCACGATCTGCGCGCCGGCATCGATATGAGCCTGGGTGGTCGCCGCCGCTTCCTCGATGCGCAGCTTGGGGATGCCGGCCTCGATAGCCTTGGCCATGCCGCCAAGCGCCTCGACCTCGGCAATGTGCGCGCTCGCCCGCGCCGCGAGATCGGCGGTGAGCCGCTCGACATAGTAGGAGCCGCCCCACGGGTCGATGGCCCGCATGGTGCCGCTCTCCTGCTGCAGCAGGATCTGGGTGTTGCGGGCGATGCGGGCGGAGAAGTCGGTGGGCAGCGCCAGCGCCTCGTCGAGCGCGTTGGTGTGCAGCGACTGGGTGTGGCCCTGCGTCGCCGCCATCGCCTCGATCATGGTGCGGACGACGTTGTTGAAAACGTCCTGCGCGGTCAGGCTCCAGCCGGAGGTCTGCGAATGGGTGCGCAGCGGCAGCGATTTCGGGCTGGCGGCGCCGAGATCGGCCATCAGCTTCGCCCAGATCAGCCGGGCGGCGCGCAGCTTGGCGACCTCCATGAAGAAATTCATGCCGATCGCCCAGAAGAACGACAGCCGTGGCGCGAACGTGTCGATCGGCAGCCCCGCCCTTACCCCCGCCCGCGCATATTCGAGGCCGTCGGCCAGCGTATAGGCGAGCTCGAGATCCTGCGTCGCTCCCGCTTCCTGCATGTGATAGCCGGAGATCGAGATCGAGTTGAAGCGCGGCATCTCCCTGGACGTGAAGGCGAAGATGTCGGAGATGATCCGCATCGAGGGTCCGGGCGGGTAGATATAGGTGTTGCGGACCATGAACTCCTTGAGGATGTCGTTCTGGATGGTCCCCGAGAGCTGGGCCGGCTTCACGCCCTGCTCCTCGGCGGCGACGACATAAAGCGCCAGCACCGGGATCACCGCGCCGTTCATGGTCATCGATACGCTCATCCGGTCGAGCGGGATGCCCGAGAACAGCGTGCGCATGTCGAGGATGGAATCGATGGCCACGCCGGCCATGCCGACATCGCCGGCGACGCGCGGATGGTCGCTGTCATAGCCGCGATGGGTGGCGAGGTCGAAGGCGACCGAGAGGCCCTTCTGCCCGGCGGCGAGGTTGCGCCGGTAGAAGGCGTTGGAATCCTCTGCCGTCGAGAAGCCGGCATATTGCCGGATCGTCCATGGCTGCGTCGCATACATTGTCGGGTAGGGGCCGCGCAGGAACGGCGCCGTGCCGGGATAGCTGTCGACGAAGGCGAGCCCGTCGATGTCGGCCGGGCCGTAGGCGGCCTTCACCGCAATGCCTTCCGGCGTCGTCCACGGCTGCGCGCCCTCGCCGATGCGCGGCAGCTTGGGCGCACGCCAGCCGACGCCGGCGAAATTCGGGATCCGGCTCATCGAGCGCTCTCCTGAGCGGGACGCCCCGTCGCCACCGTCGCGGGGATCAGGCCTTGCGGGCGATCCAGGAGCCCGAGCAGTTCTTGGCCGGCGACACCCAGTCGCCGGAGGCGGTGTCGCCGCGCACCAGTCCCTTGGCGGAGACCGTCTCCTCGCCGCGCACCACGCGGATGGTGACCAGCCCCACAGGGTTGATCGTACCGCTGGCATCGACCGGCCAGACACCGGCATAGCTGATCTGGCCGTCCTCGACCGCGAGCTTGAATTCCATCCGCTTGGAGCAGGGGCCAGTGACCGGCTCGGTCGCCACCCGCCAGATGCCGTCGTGTATCGTCGTGTCCGGTGCGTTGCCGCTCTGCGCGGTGGCCGGCGGCACCGCGAACGCCATGCAGATCGCGGCGACGGCCGGGACGTGCCTCAACGTCCTCATGGCCTGTTCCCTTTGTTGCGACGGCTCGCTGGCCGCCGCTAGGGAAATGGATTGCGTGCCTCATGGTTCCTCCGCGCGTCGCGCGAGCCCGAGCGCCGCATGGGCCGAACGCAGCAGTTCGAGCGCATCGCCGCCGGTAAAGGCGAAGCCGTCGACCCCGGCGGCGCGTAGCGCGGCTTCCTGCTCGGGAAGGCGTCCGGCGAGATAAACCGCCGCCGCGCCCGCTTGCTTGAGCGCCCGTGCGGCGGTCTCGGCGCGCTCCAGATAGAGCGCATCGGATCCGCACAGGCAGGCGAGCCGGGCGCCGGAAGCGCGGAAGCCGGCGAGGAGAGCTGCCTCGTCGGCAAAGCCGTCATTGCCGGGCGCGGCGATGCCGCCGGCCTCGAACAGGTTTTGGGCGAAGCCGGCCCGGAGGGTGAAGTCGGCCGGCGTGCCGAGCGTGGCCAGGAACACCGCCGGGCGCGGTTCGGCGCGTTCGGCAGCCGCGCGCAGCGCTTCGAACGGCTCGGCGAGGCGGTGCGGGACGAGCGGCTCGACCAGCAGCGCTCCCTCGGTGGGGGCGGGGGCGCGCATGGGCGGCAGCGCCGCCGTGACCGGTGGCACGGCGGCGCCGAGCAACGGGAATTCGGAGGTGCCGGTGATGGGCATCCGGCGAGTGGCGATGTCCTTGGCGCGTGCGCTACGGGCCTCGCCGATCCGCCGCTGCCAACTGCCCGATTGCAGCGCCTCGACCAGGCCGCCTTCCTTCTCGATGTCGCGGACCAGCTCCCACGCCGCCGCGGCGAGCTGTTCGGTGCGTTCCTCGATGGCGCCGGCGCCGGCGCCGGGATCGGCGACGCGGTGGAGATTGGACTCCTCGATGAGGATCAACTGGGTGTTGCGCGCCAGCCGCCGCGCGAAGCCGTCCGGCAGGCCGAGAGCTTGCGTGAAGGGCAGCACGGTGAGGCTGTCCGCCCCCCCCACCCCGGCGGCGAAGGCGGCGAGCGTGCCGCGCAAAAGGTTGGTGTGCGGGTCGAGCCGGGTCAGGCTGCGCCACGCCGTCTCCATGTGGATCGCCAGCGGCGGCGGGTTCGCCATGCCGCAGGTCTCCAGCGCCGCCGCCCACAGGAGGCGCAGCGCCCGCGGCTTGGCGAGGGTGAGGAATTCATCGACATCGGCAGTCAGCGTCGCCTCGATCAGCGGCACCGCCTCTTCGAGCGCAAGACCGGAGGCTTCGAGCGCCCGGAGATAGGCGAGGGCGGTCGCCAGCACCGCCGCGAGCTCCTGCGCCTCGCTGGCGCCGGCGGCGTGGTGGAGGCGGCCATCGGCGCGCACCATTGGTGCGGAGAAGCCGCGCGAGCGCAGCGCCGCGACGGTCTGGCCGAGGCGGGCGCTCAGCGCCTCCCATTCGATGGGCGCGGCGCCGAGGGCGGCGAGATCGCCGATGGGATCCAGCCCGAAGCGGAGGTCGAGCGAAGGCGGCGCGCGGTCTTCCACAAGTCCGGCCAGTGCCAGCGCCACGTCGCGGCCCTGGAAACGCCCGGCCTCGACGCGCAGCGTGACCAGATCGGCCATCACGCCGTTCAGCGTCGCGGCGATGGCCTCGCGCGTCACCGGCAGGCCGAAGCCATAGGCGGCCGGCGCGCCGGCGAAGACGAGGGACAGTCCGTCAGCGCCGCCGGCGAGGTCGTCCAGCGCCTGGGCGTTGGCGGCGGCCGGATCGGTGTGGTCGATGCGGGTGAGCAGCTTCCACGGCGTGCCCGCCCGTGTGGCAATGAGCTGGGCGTCGGCCCTTCGCGGCGGCAGCGCATCGAGCGCGAGCCCGTCAGAGGTGTGGGTCACCATGCGCCGGTCGTAAGGCGTCCCCTTCAGCACGCTCTCGACCAGTTTCAGCCAGTCCTCGCGGGTGGCGGCCGGAAAAGAGGCGAGGTCGAGATCGAGGGCGCTCTCCACGGTGCCGGCTCCTCAGGCGAATTCGAGGATGACGGCATCGACGGCGAGGCTGTCGCCGGCCTTGGCGAGCACCTTCTTCACCGTGGCGTCGCGCTCGGCGCGCAGCACGTTCTCCATCTTCATCGCCTCGACGACGGCGAGCGCCTCGCCGGCCTTCACCTCCTGCCCCTCGGAGACGGCGATGGAAACCACCAGCCCCGGCATCGGGCAAAGCAGCTGCTTGCCGCTGCCCGTCTGTTCCTTCTCCGGCATGAGCCGGGCGAATTCCGCCTCCCGCTCGGTGTAGACGACGGCCGGAACCGAGACGCCGCGATGGCCGAGCACCAGGCCGTTGAGGCACGGGCGCAGTTGCACATGGATGTCCTCGTCGTCGAACACGCCGTGCCACACCGGCTCGCCCGGCTTCCAGCCCGAGCGCAGCTCATGGGTACCCAACGACCGGCCCTCGGCGTCGAGAAAGGTGACGATGAAGCCGCCGGCCGCCCGGTCCACCTCGCAGGCCAGGAAATCATCGCCGAGCTTCACTACCCGGCGATGCTCGAACGCCACCTGCCGGCCCGGCAACTGGTGCGAGATGGCGCGCTTGCGGGCATTGCCGATATTGTCGATCACCGCCGCCACCGCGGCGAGCCGGCGGGCAAGCCCCGGCGTCGGCGCGGCGCCGGCAAAGCCGCCCCTGTATTCCTCGGCGATGAAGCCGGTGGAGAGCCGCCCCTCGCGCCAGCGCGGATGGTCCATCAGGGCGGAGAGGAAGGGGATGTTGTGCTGGATGCCGTCGATGGCGAAGGCATCGAGCGCGTCGGCCTGCGCCTCGATCGCCTGCGTCCGCGTTGGTGCGTGGGTGATCAGCTTGGCGATCATCGGGTCGTAATAGAGCGAGATCTCGCCGCCCTCATAGACGCCGGTGTCGTTGCGCACGGTGACGCCGTCCTTCACCCCTTCCGCCGGCGGACGGTAGCGGGTGAGCCGGCCGGTGGAGGGCAGGAAATTGCGGTAGGGGTCCTCGGCATAGACGCGGGCTTCCACCGCCCAGCCGGTCAGCTTGACGTCGTCCTGCGTGAAGGCGAGGGGCTCGCCGGCGGCCACCCGGATCATCTGCTCGACGAGATCGATGCCGGTGACGAGTTCGGTGACCGGATGCTCGACCTGCAGGCGGGTGTTCATCTCGAGGAAGTAGAAGCTCCTGTCCTGTCCGGCGACGAACTCCACCGTGCCGGCGCTGTCGTAGTTCACCGCCTTGGCGAGGGCGACCGCCTGCTCGCCCATCTTCCGGCGCGTCGCCTCGTCGAGCAGCGGCGAGGGCGCTTCCTCGATGACCTTCTGGTTGCGGCGCTGGATCGAGCATTCGCGCTCGCCGAGATAGACGACGTTGCCGTGCTTGTCGCCGAGCACCTGGATCTCGATGTGGCGGGGATCGACGATGAACTTCTCGACGAACACCCGGTCGTCGCCGAAGGAGGACTTCGCCTCCGAGCGGGCGCGGTCGAAGCCGTCCTGCACTTCGTCGCGCGAATGGGCGATGCGCATGCCCTTGCCGCCGCCGCCGGCCGAGGCCTTGATCATCACGGGATAGCCGATCTCATCGGCGATGACAGCCGCCTGCGCGGCATCCTCGATCACGCCGAGATAGCCCGGCACGGTGGAGACCCTGGCCGCCGCCGCCGCCTTCTTGGATTCGATCTTGTCGCCCATCGCCTCGATGGCGCCGGGGTTGGGGCCGATGAAGACGATGCCGGCCTTTGCGAGCGCTTCCGGGAAGGCGGCGCGCTCGGAGAGGAAGCCGTAGCCGGGATGCACCGCCTCGGCGCCGGTCTGCCTGCACGCGTCGATGATCTTGTCGATCAGCAGATAGGACTGCGCGGCCGGCGCCGCGCCGATATGCACCGCCTCGTCGGCCATGGCGACGTGCAGGGCGTCCTTGTCAGCGTCGGAATAGACCGCGACGGTCCTGATGCCCATGCGGCGGGCGGTCTTGATGACGCGGCAGGCGATCTCGCCACGGTTCGCGATGAGGATCTTGGAGAACATCAGTTGAGCCTCACAGCGGCAGGTTGTCGTGCTTCTTGGCCGGCGCCTCGACATGCTTGGAACGCAGCATGGCGAGCGCGCGGGCGATGCGCTTGCGGGTGGAGCGGGGGGTGATCACCTCGTCAATATAGCCGCGCTCGGCCGCCACGAAGGGTGAGAGGAAGCGCCGCTCATATTCCTTGGTGCGCGCCGCGATCTTGGCGGGATCGTCGATGTCGGCGCGGAAGATGATCTCCACCGCCCCCTTGGCACCCATCACCGCGATCTGCGCCGTCGGCCAGGCATAGTTGACGTCGCCGCCGACATGCTTGGAGGCCATCACGTCATAGGCGCCGCCGAACGCCTTGCGGGTGATGACGGTGACGAGCGGCACGGTGGCCTGCGAATAGGCGAACAAGAGCTTGGCGCCGTGCTTGATCAGCCCGCCATATTCCTGCGCCGTGCCGGGCAGGAAGCCGGGCACGTCGACGAAGGTGACGATCGGGATCTCGAAGGCGTCGCAGAAGCGCACGAACCTTGCGGCTTTCCTCGATGCATCCGCATCGAGCACCCCGGCGAGCACCATCGGCTGGTTGGCGACGATGCCGACCGTGCGGCCCTCGACGCGCCCGAAGCCGGTGACGATGTTGCCGGCGAAGGTGGCCTGGATCTCGAAGAAGTCGCCCTCGTCGACCACCTTGGAGATCAGCTCCTTGATGTCGTAGGGCTTGTTCGGATTGTCCGGCACCAGCGTGTCGAGCGAGGGGTCGAGCCGCTCGCCATCGTCGAAGCTCGGCCATTGCGGCACGCCGGAGCGGTTGTTGGCGGGCAGGAAGTCGATCAGCCGGCGCATCTGCAACAGGCATTCGACGTCGTTGTCGAAGGCGCCGTCCGCCACGGAGGACTTCGTGGTGTGCACCTTGGCGCCGCCCAGCTCCTCGGCGGTCACCGTCTCGTTGGTGACGGTCTTCACCACGTCCGGGCCGGTGACGAACATGTAGCTGGTGTCGCGCACCATGAAGATGAAGTCGGTCATCGCCGGCGAATAGACATCGCCGCCGGCGCAGGGGCCCATGATCACCGAGATCTGCGGGATGACGCCGGAGGCGAGGACATTGCGCTTGAACACCTCGCCATAGCCGCCGAGCGCCGCCACCCCTTCCTGGATGCGCGCGCCGCCGGCGTCGAACAGGCCGATGATCGGCGAGCGGGTCTTCAGCGCCATGTCCTGGATCTTGGTGATCTTGGCGGCATGCGCCTCGGACAGCGAGCCGCCGAACACCGTGAAATCCTTGGCGAACAGGAACACCTGCCGGCCATTCACCGTGCCCCAGCCGGTGACGACGCCGTCGCCGGGGATCTTGTTGGCCTCCATGCCGAAATCGGCGCAGCGATGCTCGACGAAGGTGTCGAACTCCTCGAAGGAGCCGCTGTCGAGCAGGAGCTCGATGCGCTCGCGGGCGGTGAGCTTGCCGCGCTTGTGCTGGGCGGCGATGCGCTTCTCGCCGCCCCCCAGGCGGGCATCGGCGCGGCGCTGGTCGAGTTCATCGAGGATATGCTTCATGGCACGCACCTTTCGGGGGCGCTTGGGGCGCCGGGTCGCATCGTCTCTTCTAAGCCCTTGTGAGCGGCACGATAAGCTGTGAAAATGTGGATCGTGAAACTGTAAAAATTTCACAAGATCGATGCGCGGACGCTGGAGCCGGCCGGCTCCCTCTCCCCGCTGGGGAGAGGGGTGGGGTGAGGGGTCTTCTTCGCTTTCCGATGGCGTCTCCCCTCACCCGGCCATTCGGGCCGACCTCTCCCCAATGGGGCGAGGTTATTCAGTCAGATAACGGCGTTCCATCGTCAGCGCTTGCCGAGAGGGTCTCCATGTCCAAGAAGGTATTCGCCGGCCATGCGGTGCGCAATCTGCGCGAAAGGCTCGGCCTTACCCAGATGGATTTCGCGCGCCGCCTTTCGCTGTCGCCGAGCTACATCAATCAGATCGAGAGCAACCAGCGCCCGCTCACCGCCGCGGTGCTGCTCGCCATCGGCCGCATCTTCGATCTCGACATCACCCGCTTCGGCGCCGACGACCTCGACCGCATCGTCGCCGATCTGCGCGAGGCGCTGGCCGATCCGGTGTTCCGCGGGCTGGAGCCGAGCCTGCAGGACCTGAAGAACGCCACCACCCACGCCCCCGCCTTCGCCCACGCCTTCCTGCGCCTGCACGGCGCGATGCGGCGGCTGGTGGAACGGCGTGCCGCGCTCGACGATGCCGCCACCTTGGTCGCCGCCGGCGGCGAGCCGGAGGGTGAGGGGCGCAACCTCGCGCCCTATGAGGAGGTGCGCGACCACTTCCACTACATCGACAACTATGTCGACGGCCTCGACCGGGCGGCGGAGGAGATGAGCGCGGCGCTCGATCTGTTCGCGCGTCCCGATGCGGGCGCGGTGCTGGAGCGGCATCTGCGCGAGCGCCACGATATCGGCGTCGAGACGGCGCCGCCGGATGCGGTCGACGCGCCGCTCCTGCGCGTCGACCGTCACCGCCGGGTGGTGACGCTGGCGCGCGGGCTCGACCCCGCCAGCCGAGTATTCCGGCTCGCCACCCTGATCGCCCGCTTCGAGCAGGGCGGGCTGATCGATGCTCATGTGGCGGAGGCGGGCTTCCGCAGCACGGCTGCCCGCGAGGTCTGCCGCCTGTCCTTGCAGAACTACTACGCCGGGGCGCTGATCCTGCCTTACCGCCGCTTCGCCCGTCTCGCGCGCGAGAAGCGGCACGATCTCGATCTCATCGCCGCCATCACCGGCGCCAGCCTCGAGCAGGTCTGCCATCGACTCTCGACCCTGCAACGGCCGGGCGAGAAAGGGGTACCGTTCTATTTCCTCAAGGTCGACCGCGCTGGCAACGTCATCAAGCGGCACAGCGCCACCCGCTTCCAGTTCGCCCGCTATGGCGGCGCCTGCCCGGTGTGGAACGTGCACGAGGCGTTCGAGCAGCCCTCGAAGCTGCTGGCGCAGCTGGGCGAGATGCCGGACGGGGTGCGCTATCTGTGCCTTGCGCGCGGGACGGCCAAGCCGGCCCAGCGCTTCGGCCAGCGCGAGCGGCGTTACGCGCTCGGCATCGGCTGCGAGCTCTCCTATGCCGGGGAGATCGTCTATGCCGACGGGATCGACCTGAAGGCGGCCAGCATCGCGCCGCTGGGCGTCAATTGCCGCATCTGCCCGCGCACGGGGTGCCCGGACCGCGCCTTCCCGCCGCTCGACCGCGAGATCGTGCTCGACCCGGACCGGCGCGGCGTGGTGCCGTTCGAGGTCAAGGACGAGTTGCGCTTTTGAGCCCATCATTCACCCCAATGTTGGGCCGGCGATCCAGACGTATCCTTCGCCGTATCGGGTGGCGATAAAGCTCGGCGCCCGCGCCTGGTCACCCAGCTTGGCACGGAGCCGGTTGATCACGAAGTCGATGCTGCGGTCGGTGGAGTCCGAACCGGGTCCCGCTATGGCGTCGAGCAGCTGGCTGCGGCTCATTACCCGTCGGGCATTGCCCACCAGCGCGCCCAACACCGCGCGCTCGGAGTGCGTGAAGTGGATTTTCACTTCCGGCTCACAGAATGCGCAGGAAAAGTCCTCGTCGAAGGTAATGCCATTGAAGCAGCGCGGGGGCATCGTTTCCTCGCCTCGCAATCCCGCCCGTCGTCCAATCAAACAATACTGCAACAATTGGCGCGCAGCCTCCCGGCCCCGTGGGATGAAAACGTGGCAAAAAAGGTGAGGGGCGCCATGGGAGGGTGGCATGTGGTCGCGCACGGGCCGGCCATTGCCCTCGTGCTGGGGATGACCGTCCCGGGAGCCTGGCAGGGGACGCGCGCGCAGCAGGGCGCAACGATCGAGGTCGACCTGGAACTGGTGCTCGCCACCGATGTCTCCACCTCGATGGACCGCGGGGAAAAGCAGCTCCAGCTCGCCGGCTTTGTCGCAGCCTTTCGCGATGAGGCCGTCATCGCCGCCATCCGTCAGGGCCGTCGCGGGCGGATCGCTGTCACCTATGTCGAGTGGGGCGGGGAGGGGCGCGAGCAGGTCGTGCTGCCCTGGACATCGATTGACGGAGCGGCGACCTCGCGCGCCTTTGCCGAGCGTCTCGCGCGGGTCTCACCCGGGCGCCTCGCCTATGGAACCGCTCTGGGCGAGGCGCTGCTGTTCTGTACCGATCTGTTCGGCGTCGCCGATTATGCCGGCGACCGGCGGGTGATCGACCTATCCGGCGATGGGTTCAGCAATCGCGGGCGCCCGCTCGGCCAGGTTCGCAGGGAGATACTGGCGCGCGGGATCACCATCAACGGCCTGCCGCTGGTCTATAAAGACCCCGGAGACGACGAGACGGCCTTTCCTCCCGATCAGCTGGTCCGCTATTTCGTCGAAGAGGTCATTGGCGGGCCGGGCGCGTTCGTCCAGCCGGTGCATTCGGTCGACGCCTTCCCCAGCGCCATCCGGCACAAGCTCATCCGAGAGATCGCGGGTGCGCCGGTGCCGGATCGGGTGGCGGAGCATCGACCATAAGGCCGACCCATCTTCGGAGGTTCAGATATCCAGCGTGTTGTCGCGCTCCCACTGGGTGAGGTGGCGCGAATAGGCGTTCCATTCCTCGTGCTTGAGCTTGAGGAAGCCGTCGACCACCGGCGCGCCGAGCGCGTTGCGCAGCACGTTCGACTTCTCCAGCGCCCGGAGCGCGTCGAGCAGGTTCAGCGGCAGCTTCTTGGCGCCGCGCACCTTGTGGCCGTCGGTGTACATGTTGATGTCCAGCCGCTTGCCCGGATCGCGCTGGTTCTGGATGCCGTCGAGGCCGGCGGCGAGCATGGCGGCGGGGGCGAGATAGGGATTGGCCGCGCCGTCCGGCAGGCGCAGCTCCAGCCGTCCCGCATCGGGAATGCGGATCATGTGGGTGCGGTTGTTGCCGGTATAGGTCACGGTGTTGGGCGCCCAGGTGGCGCCGGAGACGGTGCGCGGGGCGTTGATGCGCTTGTAGGAGTTCACCGTCGGGTTGGTGAAGGCGCACAGGGCGTCGGCGGAGTGGATCAGGCCGCCGATGAAATTGTAGCAGAGGTCGGAGACGCCGAGCTCGCCGTCCTCGTCCTCGAACAGGTTGGTGTCGCCCGACCACAGCGAGGTATGCATGTGGCAGCCAGAGCCGGTGAGGTCGATGAACGGCTTGGGCATGAAGGTCGCGCGCAGCCCGTGCTTCTCGGCGATGGAGCGGGCCATGTATTTGAAGAAGACGTGGCGGTCGGCGGTGACGAGGGCGTCGTCGAAGTCCCAGTTCATCTCGAACTGGCCGTTGGCGTCCTCATGGTCGTTCTGGTACGGTCCCCAGCCCAGCGCCAGCATGCCGTCGCAGATTTCCTTGATCACCTCGTAGCGGCGCATCAGGGCGGACTGGTCGTAGCAGGGCTTGGTGGCGTTGTCGGCGGCGTCGGAGATCTTCGCGCCGTCCGGCGTCGTCAGGAAGAACTCGCACTCGACGCCGGTCTTCATCTGGTAGCCGATGGATTCGGCGCCCAGCATGGTGTTCTTCAGCACGTTGCGCGGCGCCTGCGCTACCAGCTCGTCGTTCATGACGAGGTCGGAGGCGAGCCAGCCGACTTCCGGCTTCCACGGCAGCTGGATCAGGCTCGACGCGTCCGGCACCGCGAACAGGTCGGCATCGGCCGGGCTCATATCGAGCCAGGTGGCGAAGCCGGCAAAGCCCGCGCCGGCCTTCTGCATGCCGCCGATCGCCTGCGCCGGCACCAGCTTGGCGCGCAGACCGCCGAACAGGTCGACATAGGAGATCAGGAAATATTTGATGCCGAGCTCTTTGGCGGCATGGGTAAGATCATTGGCCATCTAATGCGGTCCTGCCTGGAAAGCTGTTCCCCGGCCCGTTGGGGCTCGTTGGTGCGATGAACGTGCAAATGCCGCGCCGAAGCGCGGCATCCGGTCAGAAAGTCCCGTTGCTGCCGGGGATCCAGTTGGTGCCTGCCAGCGGCACGTTCGCCATCGCTGCCGCCTCGATGGTCAGCGCGACGAGGTCCTCCGGCTCCAGGTTGTGCACATGGCTCTTGCCGCAGGCGCGGGCGATGGTCTGGCACTCCAGCGTCAGCACCGCGAGATAGTTGGCGAGCCGGCGGCCGGCGGCGATGGGATCGAGCCGCTTCATCAGCTCGGGATCCTGGGTGGTGATGCCGGCCGGGTCGCGGCCCTCGTGCCAGTCGTCATAGGCGCCGGCCCTGGTGCCGAGCGCCTCATATTCGGCGGCGTAGTGCGGATCGTTGTCGCCCAGCGCGACCAGCGCCGCCGTGCCGATCGCCACCGCGTCGGCGCCGAGCGCCAGCGCCTTGGCCACGTCGGCGCCGTTGCGGATGCCGCCGGAGACGACGAGCTGCACCTTGCGGTGCATGCCGAGGTCCTGCAGCGCCTTCACCGCCTGCCGCACCGCCGCGAGGGTGGGGATGCCGACATGCTCGATGAAGATCTCCTGCGTCGCCGCCGTGCCGCCCTGCATGCCGTCGACGACCACCACGTCGGCCCCCGACTTCACCGCCAGCGCGGTGTCGTAATAGGGACGCGCCGCGCCGACTTTCACATAGATCGGCTTCTCCCAGTCGGTGATCTCGCGCAGTTCCTCGATCTTGATCTCGAGGTCGTCCGGGCCGGTCCAGTCCGGGTGGCGGCAGGCCGAGCGCTGGTCGATGCCGACGGGCAGCGTGCGCATGCCGGCGACGCGCTCGGTGATCTTCTGGCCGAGCAGCATGCCGCCACCGCCGGGCTTGGCGCCCTGGCCGACCACGACCTCGATGGCGTCGGCGCGCTTGAGGTCGTCCGGGTTCATGCCGTAGCGCGAGGGCAGGTACTGGTAGACGAGCTGGGTGGAGTGCCCGCGCTCCTCATTGGTCATGCCGCCATCGCCGGTGGTGGTGGAGGTGCCCATCGCCGAGGCGCCGCGTCCCAGCGCTTCCTTGGCGTTGGCCGAGAGCGAGCCGAAGCTCATGCCGGCGATGGTGATCGGGATCTTCAGCTCGATCGGCTTCCTGGCGAAGCGGGTGCCGAGCACCACCTCGGTCGAGCACTTCTCGCGATAGCCCTCCAGCGGGTAGCGCGACATGGATGCGCCGAGGAACAGCAGATCGTCGAAATGCGGCAGCTTGCGCTTCGCGCCGGCGCCGCGAATGTCGTAGATGCCGGTCGCCGCCGCGCGGCGGATCTCCGACAGCGTGTACTCGTCGAAGGTCGCCGAGGTGCGGGGCGTGGTGCGCGGGGTGTTGGTGAGATCGTTCATGGTCCCGCCCCTCAGTAGCTCGACACGTTGTCGACGTGGAAATGATAGAGCGTGCGCGCCGAGCCGTAGCGGCGGAACTCGCCGATATCGACCTCGCCGAGGATGCCGGCCGCCTTCAGCTTCTCGGCCAGCAGCGCCTTGTGTTTGTCCTTCATCGTCTTCTCGACGCAGTCGGCGCCGAGGCCTGCGACGGTGCCGCGCACGAACAGCTTGGCCTCGTAGAGGCTGTCGCCGAGCGCCTCGCCGGCATCGCCGAGGACGGTCAGCGTGCCGGCCTGGCCCATGAAGGCCGAGAGATGGCCGACCGAGCCCTTTACCACGATGTCGATGCCCTTCATCGAGATGCCGCAGCGGGCCGAGGCGTTGCCGTCGATGACCAGGAGCCCGCCATGGGCGGTGGCACCGGCCGACTGGCTGGCGTCGCCCTTCACATGGATGAAGCCCGACATCATGTTCTCGCCGACGCCGACGCCGGCATTGCCGTTGATCACCACGCGGCCGCGCTTGTTCATGCCGGCGCAGTAATAGCCGACCGGCCCGTCGATCTCGAGGTCGATGGCGGCGTCGAGCCCGGCGGCGATGGCATGGCGGCCATTGGGATGGGCGACCTTCCAGGCGGTCTCGTTGGTGTCGGGCGCGAGAGCGTGCAGCGCGGCGTTCAGCTCGCGCACGCTCGACGTCGCGAGGTCGATATATTTGGAGGCGTCCATGGCGGCCTGCTTCGCGGAGAGGGTCATGCTGCGCGGTCCCAGAAATAAACGCGTGCCGGCTCCGGCTCCCAGACGCGGGCGTTTTCGATGCCCGGCAGGCCGGCAAGCGCGCGATATTCCGAGCCGAAGGCGACATATTCGTCGGTTTCGGCCATGACGGCCGGTTTGCAGGCGATCGGGTCGCGCAGCACGCCGAAGCCGCTCTCGGTGCCGACCACGAAGGTGTAGAAGCCATCGAGGTCGCCGAGCGAATGCTCCAGCGCCTCGCCGAGCGTGTCGCCCTGCTTCATGCGGTAGGTGAGATAGGCGGCGGCGACCTCGCTGTCGTTCTCGGTCGTCAGCGTCAGGCCCTCGCGCTCCAGCCGGCGGCGCAGGCCGGCATGGTTCGACAGCGAGCCATTGTGCACCAGGCACTGGTCGGGGCCGGTGGAGAAGGGGTGGGCGCCATCGGTGGTCACCGCGCTTTCGGTCGCCATGCGGGTGTGGCCGATGGCGTGGGTGCCGCTCATCGTCTCCAGCTTGAAGCGCTTCGCCACGTCGGCCGGCAGCCCGACCTCCTTGTAGAGCTCCATGCGGCTGCCGGCGCCGACCACGCTGATCTGCGGGAAGCGCGCGGCGATGGCAGCGCGGGCCGCAGCCTCGTCGGCCGTCGGCACGGTAAGCACCGCATGGGTATCGCGCGTCGTCGCCGGATAGCCGAGCGCCGTGCCGATGGCGGCGAAATCGCTGCCGGCCGGACCGCGCAAAGTGAGCTTCACCGTGCCGTCCGCACCCGCTCCATAGACGGCGAAGCCGGCCGAATCCGGCCCGCGACTGCACATGACGTCCAGCATTTCCGCCAGCATGGCGCCAAGCTGCGGCTCCAGCTTCGGATCCTTGATGAAGAGCCCGACAATCCCGCACATGAAGCGCGTCTCCCCGCAAACCATCTCGCTTGTTCGTGGCGGAGATGTACGAAGAAGTCGGACCGGCGTCAATGGATCGAGAATAAATTTTTCCTGTGAGGAAATCTTCGGCGGGGATGGCCGGCGCGGGCGTTCACAGCGGATCGCGCGGGTAGATGATGATCGACAGATAGGTCATCGGCCGCACCAGCAGTTCCTCCGGCCCATGGGTGGCGGCGCTGTCGAACATCAGCGAATCGCCCGGCCGCAGGTGATAGGTGCGGTCGCCGTGGCGGTAGTTCACCTCGCCGGAGAGCATGTGGATGAATTCCACCCCGGCATGGCGGAAGCCGGTATAGGGCACAGCTTCCTCGGAGAGGGTGATGAGATAGGGCTCGACCGCCACCTCGCCGCCCAGCGCATGGCCGAGCAGCTCATATTGATGCCCGACCTTGGTGCCGCGCCGCTCGATATGCACCCCCTGGCCGGCGGGCACGAAGGAACAGTCGCGCTTTTCCTCAAAGCCGGAGAACAGCGAGGAGATCGGCACGTTCAGCACCGAGGAAATCGCCTGCAGCGTGCCGAGCGAGGGCGAGATCAGCCCGTTCTCGATCTTGGAGAGCATGCCGACCGAGATGCCGGCGGCGCTGGCGAGATCGGAGACGGTGAGGTCCAGCTCGCGGCGGATGGCGCGCACCTGCAATCCGAGCGCCTGTTCCAGCGTGCGCTCATTGGTGGCCGGTGCCCCCGATCCGGTACGCAGATCCTCCCCGCCGACGGTCTCCGCTGCGGCAGCCTCCTTGCTGCCGTCGCCTTCCGCCTGCCGCCGCTGTCCCGCCAAGGCCTGTCTCCCTCACGCTCGTCCGGTCTCGTTTTTAGCCGGGAAATGTCGGCGCGAAAACGCGGAACGTCATACCGGCTTGGCATTCATCGTGCATTCACCGGAGGCGAGGCCTGCAGGAGCGGCGGTGAGCCATGCATGATTATGAGATGATCGTCATCGGCAGCGGCCCCTCGGGCCGTCGTGCCGCCGTGCAGGCCGCCAAGCTCGGCAAGTCGGTGCTGGTGGTCGAGAAGGGCCGCCGGGTCGGCGGCGTCTCGGTCCACACCGGCACCATACCGTCTAAGACGCTGCGCGAGACCGTGCTCAATCTTTCCGGCTGGCGCGAGCGCGGCTTCTACGGCCGTTCCTACCGGGTGAAGCAGGATATCGGGGCGTCCGATCTGCTGGCCCGGCTGCACAAGACCCTCGACCATGAGGTCGACGTGCTGGAGCATCAGTTCAGCCGCAACGGCGTGAAGACCGCTCGTGGCGCGGCGCGCTTCGTGTCGCCCTATGATATCGAGATCACCAGCGAGACCGGCGAGCACACCACCGTCTCCGGCGGGAATTTCCTCATCGCCGTCGGCACCCGCCCGTTCCGGCCGGACTACGTGCCGTTCGACGGCCTCAATGTCTTCGACAGCGACGAGATCGTCGAGCTGCCGCGCCTGCCGCGCAGTCTCGCGGTGATCGGCGCCGGGGTGATCGGCGTCGAATACGCCACCATCTTCAGCGCGCTCGACGTGCAGGTGACGCTGATCGAGCCGCGTAGCTCGTTCCTCGACTTCATCGACAAGGAACTGATCGAGGAATTCACCCACGAATTGCGCGACCGCAACGTCGCGCTGCGGCTCGGCTCGAAGGTCGCCGCCATCGAGTTCGGCAATGACGGCCGCCCGATCTGCCGGCTGGGCGACGGGCGCACCGTCATCACCGAGATGCTGCTGTTTGCCGCCGGCCGCGTCGGCGCCACCGACACGCTGAACCTCGGCGCGGCCGGCCTCGACGTCGATCATCGCGGCCGGCTGCAGGTCGATCCGAAGACCCTGCAGACCTCGGTGTCGCATATCTATGCCGCCGGCGATGTCATCGGCTTTCCCAGCCTCGCCTCCACCTCGATGGAGCAGGGGCGCGTCGCCGCCTGCCACGCCTTCGGGCTGGAGCCGCCGCCGCCGCCGGAATTCTTCCCCTACGGCATCTATTCGGTGCCGGAAATGTCGACGGTCGGCATGAGCGAGGAGGAGGTGCGCAAGCGGGCGATCCCGTATGAATGCGGCATCGCTCGCTTCCGCGAGACCTCGCGCGGCCACATTATGGGGCTCAACACCGGCATGATGAAGATGATCTTCTCGGTGAAAACCCGTCGGCTGCTCGGGGTGCATATCGTCGGCGAGGGGGCTACCGAGCTGATCCACATCGGCCAGGCGGTGCTGAACCTCAAGGGCACCATCGACTACTTCATCGAAAACACCTTCAACTATCCGACGCTGGCCGAGGCCTACAAGATCGCCGGCCTCGATGCCTGGAACCGCATGTCGCGGGCGTGACCGGCACGGGTGCATCGGGTGGGCGCAAGAATATGTCGTCCCTCTCGGCCTATTCGACCATAGAATTATAAGCGGAGCCGTGTCGGAGGTTCATTCCTCCGGCGGCTGGGTATATGACGGGCGTCAATCGCGTCGGGCGCGGATCGACGCCTGTCCCCCGCCCCGCTTTCGTCTGGCGCCGTGCCTCCTGATGGGCCGCGCCACCCACGGAGCCTTTTCGACCATGTCCCTAGCCGCTACCGCGGAGCGGGCCGATCCGGCCGTCGCCAATCCGCGCTCCCGCGTCATTCTCGCCAGCCTGATCGGCACCACGATCGAGTTCTATGATTTCTACGTCTACGCCACCGCGGCGGTGCTGGTATTCCCGCATCTGTTCTTCCCGGCCGGCGACGACACCGCAGCGCTGCTCGCGTCGCTCGGCATCTTCGGCGCGGCGATGGTCGCGCGTCCGCTCGGTGCGATCTTCTTCGGCCATCTCGGCGACAAGCGCGGCCGCAAGGCGACGCTGGTCGGCGCGCTGCTGACCATGGGCATCGCCACCTTCCTCATCGGCGCGCTGCCGACCTATGAGATGGCCGGTTGGATCGCCCCGGCGCTGCTGGTCGTCATGCGGCTTGCCCAGGGTTTTGCGCTCGGCGGCGAATGGAGCGGCGCGGCGCTGGTCGCCACCGAGAACGCCCCGCCCGGCAAGCGCGCCGTCTATGGCACCTTCCCGCAGCTCGGCGCGCCGATCGGCTTCATCGTCGCCAACGGCCTGTTCCTGATCATCGCGGCGCTGCTGCCCTCCGACGACCCATCGCGGCCCTCGCAGGCCTTCCTGGAATGGGGCTGGCGCATCCCGTTCCTGTTCTCGATCGTCATGGTGATCGTCGGCCTGTGGGTGCGGCTCAACCTTGTCGAGAGCGCCGCCTTCGAGAAGACCGTGCAGAAGGGCAAGGTCACCCGCCTGCCGCTCGCCAGCGCCTTCAAGAACCACTTCCGCGAGATCGTGCTCGGCACCTTCTACATGCTGGCGACCTATGTGCTCTTCTACCTGATGACCACCTTCTCGCTCAGCTATGGCCGCGCCGCTCCCGGCGGCCCGGTGCCGGGCCTCGGCTATGACTACACCACCTTCGTGCTGATGATGATCGGCGGCGTGGTGTTCTTCGGCATCTTCACCCTGCTCTCCGGCCCATGGGCCGATCGCTGGGGCCGCCGGCGCACGCTGATCTGGATCACGCTCGGCATCATCGCCTTCGGCTTCCTGTGGGTGCCGATGCTCGCCGCCGGCCCGGTCGGGGTGATGGCGTGGCTGATCCTCGGCTTCACGCTGATGGGCATGACCTTCGGCCCGATGGGCGCGCTGCTGCCGGAGCTGTTCCCGGCCAATGTGCGCTACACCGGCTCCGGCATCTCCTACAATGTGTCGTCGATCCTCGGCGCGGCGGTGGCGCCGTTCATCGCGGTGATGCTGTGGCGCTATGGCGGCGGCTCGCCGTTCTGGGTCGGCGTCTACCTGTCGTCGATGGCCTTCATCACGCTCATCGCGCTGCTGCTCGGCCCGGAGACCAAGGACGTCGACATCGAGTATTGAGGCGCCGCCCGCCGGAATGAGAACGCCCGCGCCGGGAAACCGTCGCGGGCGTTTTCATGGGGCTGGATACAGGCCGGCGATAGGTGGCCTGTCTTTCCTCTCCCCGGTGGGGAGAGGTGGCCCCGCAAAGCGGGGTCGGTGAGGCGGACGCCATCGGGAAGCTGAGAAGACCCCTTACCCCACCTTTCTCCCCACGCGGAGAGGGAGGCTTGGAACCCGGCGACGTGGTTCTGTGTGGGACCAGGAGAGGGGTCGTCTGTTCCGCTTCCCCTCAGTCCCCCACCAGCCGGCGCGCCGCCGTCAGCGTGTTCTGCAGCAGGCAGGCGATGGTCATCGGCCCGACGCCGCCCGGCACCGGGGTAATCAGCCCGGCGATGCCCTGCGCCTCGTCGAAGGCGACGTCGCCGACGAGGCGGGTCTTGCCGCCGCCGGCATCCACCCGGTTGATGCCGACATCGATCACCGTCGCCCCCGGCTTGATCCAGCTGCCGCGGATCATCTCCGGCCGCCCGACCGCCCCGACGAGGATGTCGGCGCGCCGGCATTCCTCGGGTAGATCCTTCGTGCGCGAATGGGCGATGGTGACGGTGCAGTCCTCGCGCAGCAGCAGTTGCGCCAGCGGCTTGCCGACGATGTTGGAGCGCCCCACCACCACCGCGCGCAGCCCGGCGAGGCTGCCGAGATGGTGCTTCAGCAGCATCACGCAGCCGAGCGGCGTGCAGGGCACCAGCGCGTCGAGCCCCACCGCGAGGCGGCCGGCATTCACCACATGGAAGCCATCGACGTCCTTTGCCGGGTCGATGGCGGAGAGTACCTTCTGCGCATCTATATGGGCAGGCAGCGGCAGTTGCACGAGGATGCCGTGCACCGCCGGATCGGCGTTCAACGACGCGACCAGCGCCAGCAGCTCCGCTTCGCCGGTGGCGGCGGGGAGCTTGTGCTCGAAGGAGGCCATGCCGGCCTCCAGCGTCTGCTTGCCCTTGTTGCGCACATAGACCGCGCTTGCCGGGTCCTCGCCGACCAGCACCACGGCGAGGCCGGGAGTGATGCCGGTGGCGGCGCGGAAGTCGGCGACCTCGCCGGCGATCCGTTTGCGCAGCTCTTCCGCGAAGCCCTTGCCGTCGATGATGCGGGTCTCGACCATGTCGTCCTCGTAAAGCGTCCGTCGCGCAACAATCAGTCCCGGAAGACCACGGTCTTGTGGCCGTTGGTCAGCACCCGGTCGTCGAGATGCCAGGCGAGCGCGCGGGCGAGCACCCGGCGCTCGATGTCGCGGCCCTTCCGCACCAGCGCCTCGGCCGAATCCTGGTGGGTGATACGCTCGACGTCCTGCTCGATGATCGGACCTTCGTCGAGGTCGGAGGTGACGTAATGCGCAGTCGCCCCGATCAGCTTGACCCCGCGCGCATGCGCCTGGTGATAGGGCTTGGCGCCCTTGAAGCCGGGCAGGAAGGAGTGGTGGATGTTGATGCAGCGTCCCGACAGCTTGGCCGACAGCCCGTCGGAGAGCACCTGCATGTAGCGGGCGAGCACCGCGACCTCCGAGCCGGTCTTCTGGAACAGCTCCCAGAGCTGGGCCTCCTGCTCCATCTTGGTCGCCTTGGTGATCGGCAGGTAATGGAACGGGATGCCGTCGAAATCGAGATGGGCGTACGTCTCGCGCGGGTAGTTGGCGGCGATGGCGGTGATCTCCATCGGGATTTCGCCGATGCGCCAGCGATAGAGCAGGTCGGCGAGGCAGTGGTCGAACTTGGAGACCAGCAGCATCACCTTCTGCTTCTGCGAGCGCGCGCGCAGCCGCCAGCTCAGGCTGAACGTATCGGCCACGGCAGCGAAATCGGCCTTCAGGCTGGCCAGGGTGCTCTCGCCCGCGACGCGCTCGAAGGAGACGCGCATGAAGAAGCGGCCGCTCTCGGTGTCGTCGAATTGCTGCGCCTCGAGGATGTTGCAGCCATGTTCGAACAGAAAATTGGCGACGCCGGCGACGATGCCGGGGCGGTCCGGGCAGGAGAGGGTGAGAATGTAGCTCTCGGCAGCGGTAGCGTCAGTCATGGCGGTTCTCGTCGGCTCGCCGTTCTGCGCCCGGCGCCGCGGGTTTCGGCGGCTCGGGCGAAGGCGTTTCGGCGCGGGTTTTAGGGGAGATGCGGCTGGGAGGGAAGCGCGCTTCGCGCCGCCCTCAACCTCGATGGACGAGTTCAAGCCCGAATTCGGCGCCGGAGGCGACGACGAAGCGGGCAAAGGCCACGGCGTAGCTGCGTCCGGCGAGGAAGACGAAGCGCTCGTCGCCCGGCTCGCGCCAGAAGGTGGTGTTGACATGCGCGACATTGCCGGTCGCCGCTGTGCCGGCCGGAAACACCGCCGGATCGAGGTCAAGGGTCACGCCCTTGGCGAGCAGGTCGCGCGCATGCGGGCCGGATAGCTCGAACCCGATCATGGCGTCGGTCTGCTCGGTGATCGCCGCATGCGCGGCGAGCGCCGCGAGGCGGGCCTGCAGGTCTTCCGGCGTCTCGGCGAGGAGAAGCCAGCGGCCCGGGCCGGTGCCGATGGCGCTGAGGCCATCGGCGCGGGAGAGGCGCGGCGCGTCGGCAAGGTCGAGGCCAAGCTCCACCCGCGCCGCCGCGCTCAGTGCCGCACCGGCGCCGTGGCGGGCGGCGAGGGTGGCGAGCGCCGGCGGATCGAAGAGCCGGGCGGTGACGCCATGCTTGCCGGCCGGGCCGTAATGGCCGTCCGGCGGCATCTGCGTGACCGGAAGGACGTCGAGCGCGGATGTCATGGACAGGGCCTCCGGACGGGCAGGAAGTCGGCGGGCGGAAGAGGGGCGAGGTCAGCCACGCAGCCGCTCCCCGTTCGGATCGATGAAGCCGGGCGCACAGACCTCCACCTCGAAATCGCCGCCGCGCACCGGGTCATAGGCCCGCACCCGCTCGCCGATCCGCGCCGGGCCGTTCTTCAGCAGCCCGAGGCCGATCCAGTGGCGCAGATGCGGCGAATGGGCGACCGAGGTCATGTAGCCCTCGTCATGCGCCATGTCGGCCGGCGCGCCGGGGGAGAGGAAGTGCGCCCCCGCCCGCAGCCGCTGCGACCGATCGACCGGCTTGAAGCCGACGAAGCCCGGCCGCTCGGGATCTTTGAGCCCGGGCCGCGCCGCCATGATGCGGCCGATATAGTCCTTCTTGGTCGAGGCCATCTTGCCGAAGCCGAGATCGGCGGCGCTGGTCTGGCCGGAGAGCTCGTTGCCCGAGACATGTCCCTTCTCGATGCGCATCACGCCCAGCGCCTCGATGCCATAGGGGGTGATGCCGAACTCCGCCCCCGCCGCCATCAGCGCCCGCGCCAGGGCCTCGCCCTGCCGGGCCGGCACCGCGATCTCATAGCCGAGCTCGCCGGAGAAGGAGAGGCGGAACAGCCGCGCCTTCACCCCGCCCATCGCCGTGCCCTCGATCGCGCCCATGAAGGGCAGCCCCTCATTGGAGACATCGACGCCGGCATCCACCACGCGCGCCAGCACCTCCCGCGCGCGGGGGCCGGCGAGGGCGATCTGCGCCCATTGCTCGGAGACAGAGGCCAGCGTCACATCGAGTTCCGGCCACAGCACCTGCAGGCAGAATTCGAGATGCTGGTACACCTTGGCGGCATTCGCCGTGGTGGTGGTCATCACATAGTGCTCGGGCGCGAGCCGCGCGGTGGTGCCGTCGTCCATGACGAGGCCGTCCTCGCGCAGCATCACGCCGTAGCGCGCCTTGCCGACCGCCAGCGTCGAGAAGGTGTTGATGTAGACGCGGTCGAGGAAGGCGCCGACATCCGGTCCCTGCAAGTCGATCTTGCCGAAGGTCGAGACGTCGATCAGCCCCACCGAGGCCCGCACCGCCAGCACCTCGCGGTTCACCGTGGTGAGCCAGTCGGTCTCGCCGGCCTTCGGGAAATACTGCGCCCGCAGCCATGCGCCGGTCTCGATGAACACCGCGCCCTGTTCAGCCGCCCATTGATGGGTGGGAGTGAGACGCGTCGGGCGGAAATCCTTGCCGCGATGGTGGCCGGCGAGCACGCCGAGCGACACCGGCGTGTAAGGCGGGCGGAAGATGGTGGTGCCGGTCTCCATGATGCTCGCGCCGGTCAGCTCGGCCATGATGGCGAGGCCGTTGACGTTGGAGGTGCGGCCCTGGTCGGTCGCCATGCCCAGCGTGGTGTAGCGCTTCATCAGCTCCACCGCGCGAAAGCCTTCCTTGTAGGCGATGCCGAGATCCTTGGCGGTGACGTCGTTCTGCTGGTCGACGAAGGCCGGCCCCCTGGAACCCTGCACATGCCAGAACGCGGTGATGCCGGCCGGGGTGTCCCCCGTGGCCGGCAGGTCGGGGAGGGCGGTCGCAAAGCCGAGGTCGCCGGCCGCCTCGGCACCCTGGCGCGCGCCCTCCGCGAGGATGTCGCCGAGCCCGTAGGTGCCGCGCGCGGCGCCGGCGACGCTCAGCCCCGGCGGGGTGCGGCCCGGCACGAAGGCGGCGATGTCGTCGCGCCACACCGGCTTGCCGCCGTGATGGCAGGTGAGGTGCACGCTCGGCGACCAGCCGCCGGACATGGCGAGCGTGTCGGCGGCAATTCGCCCGCCGCGCCCGCCGGTGCGGATGGCAAGGCCGGTCAGCGCGCCGCCAAGCGGCTGGCCGGTGGTGCCGGTGACCTGCGTGTCGGTCCGCACGTCGATGCCGAGCGCCTTCGCCCGCGCGGCCAGCGCCGGGGCGACCTCGCGGCGGATGTCGACGAGCGTGGTGACGTTGACCCCGGCCGCCTTCAGCTCGAAGGCCGAACTCCAGGCGGAATCGTTATTGGCGAAGAAGGCGACGCTCTTGCCCGCCGCCACGCCATAGCGATTGGCATAGGTGCGGGCCGCGCCAGCGAGCATGACGCCCGGCCGGTCATTGCCGCCGAACACGATCGGCCGCTCGGTGGCGCCGGCGCACAGGATGGCGCGCTTGGCGACGATCTTCCACAGACGCTGGCGCGGCTGGAACGGCGCGGGTGTGGGCAGGTGGTCCGACACCCGCTCCACCGCGCCATATTCGCCGTCATAGACGCCGAAGACGGTGGTGCGGGTCATGATCCGCACATTGGGCAGGCTCGCCAGTTCCGCCACGGTCTTCGCCGCGAACACATGGCCCGGCTGACTGTCGATGCCGACCGCCTCGGAATTGAGCTGGCCGCCGGGCAAGAAATCCTCGTCGGCGAGGATGACGCGGGCGCCCGCCCGGCCGGCGGCCAGCGCCGCCATCAGCCCCGCCGGGCCGGCGCCGATGACGAGCACGTCGCAGAAGGCATGGGCCTTCTCGTAATGGTCGGGGTCGTCGCCCTCGGCGGCGCGGCCGAGGCCGGCGGCGCGGCGGATCATCGGCTCGTAGACGCTCTCCCAGAGCTTCGCCGGCCACATGAAGGTCTTGTAGTAGAAGCCGGCGCCGAGGAACGGCGCCACCAGCCCGTTGAGGCTGAGCACGTCCAGCGCCAGCGAGGGCCAGCGGTTCTGGCTGGCGGCATCGAGTCCGTCATAGAGTTCGGCGACGGTGGCGCGGGTATTGGGCTCGCGCCGGGAGCCCGAGCGCAGCTCGACCAGCGCGTTCGGCTCCTCCGGCCCGGCGGTGAGAATGCCGCGCGGCCGGTGATATTTGAACGAACGGCCGACGAGGCGCACCCCGTTCGCCAGCAGCGCCGAGGCGAGGGTATCGCCGGCGAATCCCCGATAGGCCTTGCCGTCGAAGTGGAAGCCGAGCGTGCGGGAGCGGTCGACGAGACCGCCAGAGGGGAGGCGGCTCATGTCGCGCTTCCCGCCAGGTCGGCGCCGGCGATCGCATGGGTGACGGTGTCGCGCGCGACCTTCACCCAGCGGCGGCAGCCGGCCGAATGATACCACCATTCGCTGTGCGCCCCGGCGGGGTTGTCGCGCAGATAGACGTAGTTGTGGAAGCGGTCCTCCGCATCCGGCGCGGCGGGGTCGGGGCGGGTGAGCGTGGCGTCGCCGAGATAGGCGAATTCGCTGGCGTCGCGCGGGCCGCAATAGGGGCAGGGAATGCGCATCAGTGCAGGTTCGGCTGCGCGCCGACTCCCTTTTCGTCGATGAGATGGCCGGTACGGAAGCGGTCGAGCCGGAACGCCGTCGCGGTCTCGTGCGGCCGGTCGGTGGCGAGCAGATGCGCGAAGCACCAGCCGGAGGCCGGCGTCGCCTTGAAGCCGCCATAGCACCAGCCGGAATTGAGGTAGAGCCCCGGACGCGGCGTGCGGTCGATGATCGGCGAGCCGTCCATCGACATGTCCATGATGCCGCCCCACATGCGCAGGAGTCGCAGCCGGCCGATGCGCGGCATCAGCGCCATGCCGCCCTCGGCGACGTCCTCCACCACCGGCAGGTTGCCGCGCTGGGCATAGGAATTGTAGCCGTCTATGTCGCCGCCGAAGACCAGGCCGCCCTTGTCGGACTGGCTGATGTAGAAATGCCCGGCGCCGAAGGTGATGACGCCGTCGACCAGCGGCTTCAGCCCCTCGGAGACGAAGGCCTGCAGCACGTGGCTTTCCATCGGCAGCCGGAGCCCGGCCTGCTTCGCCACCCGCGAGGAGGAGCCGGCCACCGCGAGGCCGACCTTGCTGGCCCGGATGGGCCCCCGCGTGGTCTCCACCCCGATAATGGCGTCGTCCTCGGTGAGGAAGCCCGTCACCTCGCAGTTCTGCACGATGTCGACGCCGAGCCGGTCGGCGGCGCGGGCATAGCCCCACACCACGGCGTCGTGGCGGGCGGTGCCGGCGCGGCGCTGCATCAGCCCGCCCTGGATCGGGAATCGGGCATTGTCGAAGTCGAGGAACGGGTACATCGCCCGCACGCCCGTGCGGTCCAGCAATTCCGAGTCGGCCCCGGCGAGCCGCATGGCGTTGCCGCGCCGCGCATAGGCGTCGCGCTGGGCGTCGGAATGATAGAGGTTGAGGATGCCGCGCTGGCTCACCATGGCGTTGTAGTTCAGCGCCTGCTCCAGCCCTTCCCACAGCTTCATCGACCATTCGTAGAACAGCTCGTTGCCGGGCAGCAGGTAGTTGGAGCGGATGATGGTGGTGTTGCGCCCGGCATTGCCGGAGCCGATATGCCCCTTCTCGATCACCGCGACATTGCGGATGCCGTGCTCGCTGGCGAGGTAGAACGCGGTGGCGAGGCCATGTCCGCCGCCGCCGACGATGATCACGTCATAGGCGGGCTTCGGCGCGGCATCGCGCCAGGCGGGTGTCCACCCGGTCTGGCCTGTGAGGCAGTTCTTGAGAAGGCTGAGGAAGGAATAGCGCATCGGTCGGCTCGCTGGCTCTATGCGGATAGCTATAGAGCCCGCGCAGGATGGTGATAATATAAGTTTTTCTTATAGTGGAGGCAGGGCGTCTTTGGATGGGGCATTCGGCGATGAAGGCCCTTCTTCCCTGCCGGAGGGGCCGGCGTCTTTATCTTTCCTCTCCTCGCCCGAACCCGGCTGTTGCCGGGTTCGGTTCCGGCAAGGCCGAAGCCGGCAATAGCGGGCTTCGGCGGAGAGGTGGCCCGCGAAGCGGGTCGGTGAGGAGGAACGCGGCGGCGAGACCTTCGAGCGTCCTGCCCCCTCACCCCACCCCTCTCCCCACGGGAAGAGGACGCCGCGCCGGCTCGATCCTTACTTCGTCCCGGTCGACTGCCACCCGGAGAAGCACCCATGCCCCCCGACACCTTGCCCTTCGATCTGCGCGGCCTTGAGATCTTCCTCACCGTCTGCGACGCCGGCACCATGGCGGCGGCGGCGCGGCGCCTGGCGCTCACCCAGCCGGCGGTGTCGCAGGCCATTGCCGAGCTGGAACGTCGCATCGGCGTCGCGCTGTTCGATCGCGGCGCCCGCCCGCTGGCGCTCACCGCCGCCGGCGGCGCGCTGCGCCAGCGGGCGAGCGCGCTGATCTCGGAAGCCCGGCAGATCGCGCCGCTGCTGCGCGAGGCCGAGCATGCCCGCCTGCCGCTGCTGCGGGCCGGTCTCGTCGATTCGCTGTCGCGGGCGCTGATGGCGCCGCTGGCCGGCAAGCTCGGCGAGATGGCCGACCAGGCGTCGATCCTTTCCGGCCTCACCGCCTCGCATGCCGGGGCGCTGCTCACCCGCCAGCTCGATCTGCTGGTCGGTGCCGACGATCTCGACGAGATCGAGGGGCTGGAGCGCTGGCCGCTGCTGACCGAGCCCTATGTGCTGCTGATGCCGGCCGCCCTGCCGGCCCCGGCGCGCCCGGCCGATCTGGCGCAACTGGCGGCGGGGCTGCCGCTGGTGCGCTTTTCCGCCCGCTCCAAGACCGGCATGGAGGTGGAGCGGCATTTGCGCCGGCTGCGGCTCGATCTGCCGCGCCGGCTGGAATTCGATACCCCCTATGGAGTGACGGCGAGCATCGCCGCCGGTGGCGGCTTCGCCATCACCACCCCGCTCTGCCTCCTGGAGGCGGCGGTGGCGCTGGACGGGCTCGCCTGCCGGCCGATGCCCGGCCCGGCCTTCACCCGCCATCTGACGCTGATCGCCCGCCGGCAGGAGCTCGGCCGGCTGCCGAGGGAGATCGCCGGCTTCTGCCGCACGCATCTCGCCGGGCTGGCGGAAACGTTCGACCGGCTGGTCGGGCGCGAGATTGCCGCGACCTTCCGGGTCGAGGGGACGCAGGCTTAGCTATTGGAGGCTCAGCCGTTATAGCGCTTCAGCGCCAGCACGGCATTGAGCCCGCCAAAGGCGAAGCTGGAGGAAAGCGCCACCTGCGGCGCGGCGGCGCGGGCTGCGTTCGGCACGCAGTCGAGATCGCAATCGGGATCGGGCGTGGTGAACCCCATGGTGGGCGGCAGGAAGCCCTCGCGCAGTGCCAGCACCGTGGTGACGCAGTCCAGCGCTCCCGAGGCGTTCATCGTGTGGCCGTATTGCGATTTCGACGACGAGATCGGCAGCCGGTCGAGATGCGCGCCGAAGACCAGGCGCAGCGCCGCCGTCTCGGTCTTGTCGTTCAGCGCGGTGGCGGTGCCGTGGGCGCTGACATAGTCGACCGCCTCCGGCGCCAGCCCGGCATCCTCCAGTGCGAAACGCATCGAGGCCGCCGCGCTCGCCATGTCCGGCGCGGTGATGTCCATGCCGTCGGCGCTCATGCCGAAGCCGATCATCTCGGCGTGGATGGTGGCGCCGCGGGCGATGGCGCGGTCCATCTCCTCCAGTACGATCGCGCCGGCGCCCTCGCCGATGACGAGGCCGTTGCGGTCCTTGGAGAAGGGCCGGCAGCCGTCGGGCGACAGCACCCGCAAGGCTTCCCAGCTCTTCAGCATGCCGTAGGTGAGCTGCGATTCGCCGCCACCGGCCACGGCGACATCCAGCATGCCGGAGCGGATCATGTGGAAGGCGGTGCCGATGGAGTGCGAGGCGGAGGAGCAGGCCGAGGCGATGGAAAAGGAGGGGCCGTGAATGCCGAGATCCATGGTGACATGGCTCACCTGCCCGCTCGGCATGGCGCGCGGCACGGTGAAGGGATGCGGACGCGGCGCCTTGTCGAAATACAGCTTGTGGTAGCTGTCGTCGACGGCGTGGAAGCCGACGGAGGCGGCGAAGATGGCGCCGACGCGGTGGCGCGCCACGCCTTCCAGCGCCGGGCCGGCATCGGCCAGCGCCTGGCGGGCGACGGTGACGGCGAATTGCGAGGTGCGGTCGATAAGCCCGAGCTGGCGCGGCTCGAAATGCTCTTCCGGCTTGAAACCCTTCACCTCGGCGGAGATGCGGGTCTTCATCGAGGAGACGTCGACGCCCTGCGTCTGGCCGATGCCGACCGTGCCGGCCTTCAGCCCGGCGAGATGCGCCGCCACGTCGTTGCCGAGTGCCGAGAGCGAGCCGAGGCCGGTTATGGCGACGCGGCGCATCAGGCGGTGCCGGCCTGCTTGGCGTGGATCAGCGTCGCGACATGGTCGGCCAGCGTGCCGACGGTGACGTCGGTGCCGTTGAGCGGGCCGTCATTGGGGATCTCGATGCCGAAGCGGCCCTCGAGCTTGAAGATGGTCTCGATGAGATCGAGCGAGGAAATGCCGAGCTCCGAAACCGGCGTGTCCGGGGTCAGCAGGGACGAATCGACCCCTACCTCGGCGGAGATGAAATCGATGATCTCGGCAATAGCGGGGTCGTCTGTACGCATGCCACGGCTCGGTCTGTGAGGTCCGCGCGAAGCGGAGCTCGGGAGGGTGTTAGGTAGCACGAAGTTGGGCGGTTCGATCAATACGCGTCAATTGACCGAGATATGTGTCGGTTGCATGTCGAGGGCCGCCCGCCGCCCTCAGGGGCCGGTGACTATCCCGCCGGCTGGCGCGCCGCGCGCCACCGCCGCCAGATAAGCGAAGGAAGCCTTCGGCGTGCGCTGAAGCGTGGCGAAATCGACATGGATCACGCCGAAGCGGCGGCTGTAGCCTTCCGCCCATTCGAAATTGTCCAGCAGCGACCAGACATAGTAGCCCTTCAGCGCGCAGCCATCAGTGATCGCCTGCCGGCAGGCGATCAGATGCTCGCGGATGAAGGCCACGCGGGCGGGATCGTCGACGGTGCCGCGCTTGGGAGCCGGGTCGTCATAGGCGGCGCCGTTCTCGGTGACGAAGCTCTGCGGGTTGCCATAGTCGTCGCGCAGCCGGGCCAGCACCTCGACGAGGCCGTGCGGCTCGATCGGCCAGCCCATGGCGGTGGTGCGGGTACCCGGCGGGTGCGGCCCCCAGCCGGCGCCGGCAATGACGCCGTTCGGATCGTCGACCACATGGGCGCGGCCGTAATAGTTCACGCCGAGGAAGTCGACCGGCACCTTGATGGCCTCGAGGTCGCCGTCCCTGATCAGCGGCGCGAAGTCGGCGGCGCTGATCTGCGGGTAGCGGCCATGGAACAGCGGGTCGAGATTGTTGCCGTTCCACGCGGCGTCGAAACGCACCGCCGCCGCGGCGTCCTCCGGCTTGCCGGTGGCCGGCAGCACCGGCTGCAGCGAGAACACCGTGCCGAGGCCGAGCCTCGGATGGGAGGTCCGCAGGGCGCGGATGGCGCTGCCCTGGGCGAGGTTCATGTGGTGCTGGGCGGCGAGGTAGTTCTTCCAGCCGGTCATGCCCGGCGCATGGTTGCCGAAGGCGTGGCCGAAAATGGCGTGCACCGAGGGCTCGTTCAGCATCGCCCAGCGCGGCACCCGGTCGCCGAGTCGCGCCGCCACCAGCTGCGCGTACTCGGTAAAGCGCGGGACGATGTCGCGGCTGGTCCAGCCGCCCTTGTCCTGCAGCGCCTGCGGCAGGTCCCAATGGTAGAGGCAGGCGAAGGGCTTCACCCCGCGTGCCAGCAGCCGGTCGACGAGGCGGTCGTAGAAGTCGAGGCCCGGCACGTTGGGCGCGCCGGCGCCGGTGGGCTGCACGCGCGGCCAGGCGATCGAGAAGCGGTAGGAATCGAGCCCGGCCTGCGCCATCAACTCCACATCCTCGGCGAAGCGATGATAATGGTCGCAGGCGACGTCGCCATTGGAGCCGTCCTTGATGCGGCCCGGCGTATGGGAAAAGGTGTCCCAGACCGAGGGGCCGCGCCCGTCCTCGTTCACCGCGCCCTCGATCTGGTAGGACGAGGTCGAGGCGCCGAAGGTGAAGCCGGCGGGGAGCCGCGGTTCCGGCCCCGGGGCGGCCGGCGCGGCCTGGGGCTGGGGTTGGGGCTGGGCCTGGGCCTGGGCGAGGTCGCGCGGCAGCGCGCCGGCGGCCAGCCCGGCGGGCATGGCGAGCAGAAGGTCGCGGCGTCGGATCATGGAAGCTCTCCCCCGAGGCTCAGCTAAACAGCAATCGCAGCAAGATCAGGGCCGCGAGCACCACCGTTCCCTGCACCGCGGTGCCCAGCGAGAACCGTGCCACCGCGGCGGCCGGTGACAGGCGGGCCGCTTGCGCCACCAGCCAGAACAGCCCGTCATTGAGGTGTGAGACCGTCATCGCCCCGGCGCCGATGGCGAGCGCGGCGAGCGCCCGGCCGGCCGGATCGCCGAGGCCGAGCGGCACGGCAAGTTCCATCATCATGCCGGCCGCGGTGATGGCGGCGACCAGCGAAGAGCCCTGCAACGTCTTCATCACCGCCGCCAGCGCGAAGGGCAGCAGCAGCGCCAGCGCGCCGGCCGGATGCCAGCCCAGCAGCCGCTCGGCATTCATCTCCGCCATGCCGGTCTCCTGCGCCATCTTGGCGAGGCCGCCGGCGACGCCGATCAGCAGGATCAGCCCGGCGGCGCCGGCGAGGCCGCGCCCGACCCAGCCCTGTTCGCCAAAGCCGCCGGCCTCGCGATGCCAGCTCACCAGCAGCATCAGCGCCACGCCGGCTAGCAACAGCGCCGGCGGCCGGCCGAGCGCCAGCAGGAACTCGCGGTTGGAGCCGCCGCCCAGCGGCTCGGAGGCGATGTCGCCGAGCGACTGGGTGATCAGCAGCGCGATCAGCCCGACGCTCACCAGCACCAGCGCCAGCGCCGCCCGTTTCGGCGCGTGCAGGCTGTCGCCGTCCATCACCGCGCTGGTGTCGGCCTCGACCGGTCGGCCGGAGGCGGCGGCTCGGGCGAAGCCGAGCCCGACCAGCACCGCCAGCACCGCCACCGGCACGCCATAGGCGAGGGCGAGCGACCAGTCGGCGGCAAGGATGGTGGCGCTGGCCAGCATCACCGGGGCGGGGATGAGCAGGCCATGCGCGCCGGAGAGCGACAGGCCGAGGGCAAGCGCCGGGCGCGGCGCCCCGCCGCCCAGCGCCCGCAGCAGCGGGGTGAGCACGGCGAAGGCGGCGGCCGGCGTGGAGGCGACGCCGGAGACGAGGCCGACCGCTGCCAGCGGCAGCGAGCGGCTGCGCCAGCCTCGCGCCTTCTCCTTCAGCCAGGCGGTGGCGCCGGCGGCATCGGCGATGGCGGCGAGGAAGGCCGCCGCCAGCACGGTGAGGCCGAGCCCGTTCACGCTCTGCGCGAAGCCGAGCCCGAATGCCTTGGTGAAATGGCTGGTCGACATGCCCGCGGCGTAGCCGAAGCCGGTGGCGCCGACGAGCAGCGCCAGCAGCGGCAGCACCCGGCCACGGGCGGTAACGGCGAGCACGAAAAACAGGGCGAGGAGGAAGAAGGCGGCCTGGTAAAGCGACATGAACGGGAAGAACCGTGACGTTGCGCTGGGCAGCAGGGCGGGAAAGGCGGCGGGAAAAAGCGAAAGCTGCAATGGATTAGCCCGAGCGGGCAGCGCTGTCACCCCGCCGCGCCGCAACGCAGCAAATCCGGCGCGGCGGAGATTTCCCGCGTGCCGGACATGCGCTAGCTTGGCGCGCCATGATCGCTCGCCCCCGCTCCCGCTTCTGCATTTCCGCCGCCCTTGTCGCTTTCGCCGTCGCTTTCGTCGCGCCGGCCTCGGCGCAGCAGGCCGCTTCCACCCCGCCCTCGCCGAACGGGGCGCTGGCCGGCTTCGTGCGCGCCGAGGGCACGCGCTTCGTCCGGCCGGACGGCTCGACCTTCGCGGTCAAGGGCATGAGCTTCGGCAACTGGCTGCTGCCGGAAGGTTACATGTTCAAGTTCAAGGTCCAGCGCTCGCCGCGCGAGATCGAGGACGTGATCCAGTACCTCGCTGGCCCGGAGGAGGCGGCGCGGTTCTGGAAGGATTTCCGCGACGTGTATATCCGCGAGGACGACTTCGCCTTCCTGTCGGCGGCCGGCTTCACCACCGTCCGCGTGCCGCTGCACTGGAAATTCTTCCTCGATCCCGCCGATCCTTCGCGGGTCGATCCGCAGGGCGAGGGCTGGGCGCTGATCGACCGCGCCCTCGGCTGGGCGAAGGCGCACGGCATCAAGGTCATCCTCGATATCCACGCCGCGCCGGGCGGCCAGACCGGGGTGAACCATGACGACGGCGTCGGCTATCCGCTGACCTTCTACGTGCCGGAATTCAGGCGCCGCACCGTCGCCCTGTGGCGGGCGATCGCCGCGCGCTACAGGGACGAGACGGCGGTGCTCGCCTATGATCTGCTCAACGAGCCGATCTCGCCCTATCACGATATGGATTACCTCAATCCGCGGCTGGAGCCGCTCTATGCCGAGATCACCGCGGCGATCCGCTCGGTCGATCCCAACCACCCGGTCATCCTGGCGGCGGCGCAGTGGAGCACCAATTTCGGTGTGTTCGGGCCGCCCTTCGCGGACAATGTCGGCTACACCTACCACAAATTCTGGGCCAGCCCGGAGCGGCGCGAGGTGCAGGACTACGTCAATTTCGCCAATCGCTGGGGCGTGCCGATCTTCCTCGGCGAGACCGGCGAGCTTACCGACGAGTGGAACGCCAAGTACCGGGCGATGAACGAGAAATTCGGCATCGGCTGGAGCTTCTGGACCTATAAGAACCTCGATTCCCGCTCCACCGTGGCCTCGATCGCCAAGCCGGAGGGCTGGGACGCCATCGCCGCCTTCGGCTCGGTGCCGCGCGCGGAGTGGGACAGTATGCAGAGGCCGCCGCGCGAGCAGGTGGTGGCGACGCTGCGGGCCTATCTCGACAATGCCCGCTTCGCCAGGACGACGATCAATCGCGGCTATGTCACCTCGCTCGGTCTTACGGCGCCGGATTAGGGAGGTCCGTCATGGCGAAGCTCGTCTTCGGAATGAACCAGTCCCTCGATGGTTATGTCGACTATATGGCGTTCGGGCCCGGCCCTGCGCTGTTCCGTCACTTCATCGAGCAGGCGCGTGGTCAGGTCGGCAGCCTGTATGGCCGCCGCCTGTACGAGATCATGTCCTATTGGGACGAGGATCGTCCCGAATGGGACGCGGCGCGGCGCGACTTCGCGGCGGCGTGGCAGGCCCAGCTGAAATGGGTGGTGTCGCGCACCCTGACATCGGTGGGTCCCAACGCGACGCTCGTCGGCGGCGATATCGAGGCGGAGATCGGCGCGCTCAAGGCTCGGCTGATCGGGGAGATACAAGTGGGCGGTCCCGGCCTGGCACGAAGCCTGGCCGAGCTCGGTCTCATCGACGAGTATCGCCTCTATCTCCATCCCGTCGTGCTCGGTCGCGGCACGCCGTTCTTTGCTGGCCACCGGCCGCCGCTCCGCCTGACGGCCGCCGATCTCATCGACGGGGACGTGATCCGGCTGACCTATGTTCCCGCCTGACCGGCCTCGCTGACCACGCCGCATCGGCTTCGGCGTGCCCGACCGGCGGCTCGATACGCCGCCAGCGCCTCACCCGTTCACCTTGCCGAGCGTCGCGACCAGCTCGGTGATCTTGCGGCGCTGCTCGTCCGGGTCGCCGGAGGCAATGGCGTGCTCGACGCAATGGGCGACATGGTCGCGCAGCACCTCTTCCTCCACCCGCTTCAGCGCCGCCCGTACCGCCGCAACCTGGGTGACGATGTCGATGCAATAGCGGTTGTCCTCCACCATGCGGGAAATGCCCCGCACCTGACCCTCGATGCGGCTCAGGCGTTTCAGACAGGAACTGCGGGTATCGTTCTGCATGCTTGTCATATACCCTCGGGGGGTATATATCGCAAGCGTCGAATACCCGGGCGGGGTATAGGGAGGATGGCGATGGCTCACGGCGATCACGATCATGAGGCGCGTGTGTCGGGCGAGGGCGCGTCGTGCTGCGGCGGCCATACCGCCCCGAAGCCGAAGGAGCCGGCATCCGCCTGCTGCGGCGGCCATCATCATGATCATGACGATGCGCCCGTTCACGCCCATTCGCACTCCCATTCGCACCGCCACGATCACGGCCATCACCCGGCCGGCGCCGCCGGCGAGGCGTCCCACATGGCCAAGGATCCGGTCTGCGGCATGGACGTCGATCCGCACACCGCGACGCTGAAGGCCGACCATAACGGCCTGACCTATTATTTCTGCTCGGCCGGCTGCCGCACGAAGTTCATCGCCGACCCCGCGAAATATCTCGGCGACCGCGCGCCGGCCGAGCCTGTGCCGGAGGGCACCGAATACACCTGCCCGATGCACCCGGAGATCCGCCAGATCGGCCCCGGCTCCTGCCCGATCTGCGGCATGGCGCTGGAGCCGGTGCTGGTCAGCCTCGACGACGGCCCCAACCACGAACTGATCGACATGACCCGGCGGTTCTGGATCGGCCTCGCGCTGACGCTGCCGGTGTTCGCGCTGGAGATGGGCGCGCATCTCGTGCCGGCGCTGCATCACCTGGTGCCGCCGGAGCTGTCGAGCTGGATCCAGCTGGCGCTCGCCACCCCGGTGGTGCTGTGGGCCGGCTGGCCGTTCTTCCAGCGCGGCTGGGAGTCGCTCGTCTCCCGCAACCTCAACATGTTCACGCTGATCGCGCTCGGGACCGGCGTCGCCTATCTCTATAGCCTCGTCGCCGTGCTGGCGCCCGGCCTGTTCCCGGCCGCCTTCCGCGGCGCCGACGGCACGGTGGCGGTGTATTTCGAAGCGGCCGCCGTCATCACCGTGCTCGTCCTGCTCGGCCAGGTGCTGGAGCTGCGCGCCCGCGAGCAGACCTCCGGCGCGCTGAAGGCACTGCTCGATCTCGCGCCCAAGACCGCCCGCCGCCTCAATGCGGACGACTCGGAGGAGGAGGTGCCGCTCGACGCCATTGCCGTCGGCGACCGGCTGCGGGTGCGGCCGGGCGAGAAGGTGCCGGTCGACGGCACGGTGGAGGAGGGCCGCTCGGCGCTCGACGAGAGCCTCGTCACCGGCGAATCCATGCCGGTCAGCAAGGATGTCGGCGACAAGCTGATCGGCGGCACGCTGAACCGCTCCGGCGGCCTCGTCATGGTGGCGCGGAAGGTCGGCCGCGACACCATGCTGGCGCGTATCGTGCAGATGGTGGCGGAAGCGCAGCGCTCGCGCGCGCCGATCCAGCGCCTTGCCGACCGCGTCGCCGGCTGGTTCGTGCCGCTCGTCGTGCTCTGCGCGCTGCTTGCCTTCGCCGCTTGGGCAATCTTCGGGCCGGACCCGAAATTCGCCCATGGCCTGATCGCCGCGGTGGCGGTGCTGATCATCGCCTGCCCCTGCGCGCTGGGGCTGGCGACGCCGATGTCGATCATGGTCGGGGTGGGGCGCGGCGCGCAGATGGGCGTGCTGATCAGGAACGCCGAGGCGCTGGAACGTCTCGCCTCGGTGGACACCGTCGTGGTCGACAAGACCGGCACGCTCACCGAGGGGTGTCCCAGCCTCGTCGCCCTTGAGCCGGCGGAGGGCTTCGACGAGGCCGGCGCGCTGCTCCTTGCCGCGGCGGTGGAGGCGCCGTCCGAGCATCCGCTCGCCCACGCGATCGTCGAGGCGGCGAAGGCGCGCGGTCTCGATCTGCCCAAGGTGCGCGGCTTCGATTCGCCGGTCGGCAAGGGCGCCTATGGCCTCGTCGAGGGCAAGCGGGTGATGATCGGCTCGGCCGGCTTCCTGTCCGGCCTCGGCATCGACGTGTCGTCGCTCAAGGCCCGCGCCGACATGCTGCGCGCCGATGGCGCCAGCGCCATCTATCTGGCGGTGAACGGCAAGCCGGCCGCCATCCTCGCCATCGCCGACAAGGTGAAGGATACCACCCCCGAGGCGCTGGCCGCGCTCAAAGCGGACGGCGTGCGCGTCGTCATGCTCACCGGCGACAACCGCGTGACCGCGCAGGCGGTGGCGAAGCGGCTCGGCATTGCCGAGGTCGAGGCCGAGGTGTCGCCGGAGGACAAGGCGGCGGTGGTCGCGCGGCTGAAGGGCGAGGGCCGCGTCGTCGCCATGGCCGGCGACGGGGTGAACGACGCCCCCGCGCTGGCGGCGGCCGATGTCGGCATCGCCATGGGCCACGGCACCGATGTCGCCATCGAGAGCGCCGGGGTGACGCTGCTCAAGGGCGACCTGATGGGCATCGTGCGGGCGCGGCGGCTGTCGGCGGCGACCATGGCAAACATCCGGCAGAACCTGTTCTTCGCCTTCGTCTACAATGCCGCCGGCGTGCCGATCGCGGCGGGCGTGCTCTATCCGATCTTCGGCCTGCTGCTGTCGCCGATGGTGGCGGCGCTCGCCATGTCGCTGTCCTCGGTGAGCGTCATCGGCAATGCGCTGAGGTTGAGGGCGGCGCGGCTCGGCTGACGAGGCGTGCCGCGCCGCCGGCTTGTCCGTCGTCAGATGGCCTATCGGCTCAGGCTGGATTCATGGCGGCAAAGATCGCGTCGTAGCGTCCGTTACGTTCGGCCCAGCGCCTGGCATGGTCACGATCCAGCAGCACTTCGCCCCTCGGATGATCGCCGCGTTCAAGCCGATGCATCACCTCGTCGACATAGGCGTCGAGCGGCATGGCGCGCGGATCGGTTGCCTGCGCGCGGCCCGTGAGTTCCGTCTGCACATAAGGGGGCGACAGCTCCAGCACCTCGACGGGCACGCGCCTGAGTTGATGGCGCAGCGATACGAGCCAGGAGTGCAGGAACGCCTTGGTGGCGCAGTAGGTTGGAAAGTCGGCGCGCGGCAGAAAGGCGAGGGCGGAACTCGTCGCCATGAACGTTGCGTCCGTGCGACGCTTCAGTATGGGAAGAAGCGCGGCGGTGACACGCAGAACACCGAGGATATTGGTTTCGACCATCGCCTCTGCATTCGAGACGTCCCAGTCGTCCGCCGTCATGTCCTCGCTCGTCGAAATGCCGGCATTGGCGATAAGCACGTTGAGCTGGGGAAATCCCGCAGTGATCTCGCGCGAGAGATCGCGAACCGAGGCGGGGTTGTCGAGATCAAGTTCCAGGCCGGCAAAACAAGGCCGTCCCGCGACGATGTCGTCGAGCACAGATTGCCGCCGGCCCGTGATGACAACATGGTTGCCACGCGCGTGGAACGCTTCGGCGAGGGCTCTGCCGATGCCACGGCTTCCGCCAGTGATGAGGATGGTGTTGTTCGTCATTTTCATAGGTGCCGTCCATGCGCCGCGAATGTCGAGCCCTTCCCAGCTGGGATCCTCTCGACAACAGGACGCGTTGGATGACGGTAACGCCTACGGCAGCCCCGAAGGAGCGACTGCACCACGACGATTAGAGATGCAGAACGACCTGGTCAAGCCGTGGCGACGGCGAAGGTCGGCCGGTGCCATGCATGAGATGAGCTGCCATCCCTCACGCGGACATGCCCGGCATCATACCGGGTATGTCCGGCCGTTCGTGCGGGCGACGAACGCGCCTCTGCACACACGCCCCGCCCATTGGATTGTCTTCGCTTGCGCGCCGCGCGTCCCAAAAGATGCGCGGCCCCCCTCACTCCGCCGCCACCGCGAACGTCGCCCCCGCCGCCGGCGCCTCGACCGGCAGCGCGGCAGCGATCTTCTCGCCCACCATCTCGGCGGTGACCGCCGACAGCGTCCAGCCGAGATGGCCGTGGCCGGTGTTGTAGAAAACGCCCGGCAGCTTGCCGGCGCCGACGCGCGGCAGCATGCTCGGCAGCATCGGCCGCAGGCCGGCCCACGGCACGCAGCGGCTGGTGTTCACGTCCGGGAACAGCCGGCGCGTCCAGTCGATCAGCGGCCGCACCCGGTCGTCGCGGATGTCGCGGTTCTCGCCGTTGAACTCGGCGGTGCCGGCGACGCGGAAGCGCTCCTTGCCGAGGCGCGAGGTGACGATCTTGGTCTTGTCGTCGAGCAGGCTCACCCAGGGGGCGCCGTTCTGGCTCTTCTCGTCGTCGAGCATCACGGTGATCGAATAGCCCTTCACCGGATAGATGTTCACCCGGTCGCCGAGCTTGGCGGCGAGGGCGCGCGAGCCGACGCCGGCGCACACCACCACACCGTCGAAGGAGCGGGTCTCATGGGTGACGAGGCCGCTCTCGTCGCCGGCTGCGAAGGAAAAGGCGATGTCGATCCCCGTGCCGTCCCGGCCCTTGCCGGTATGGGTCACGCTCTCCACGGTGGCTTCGTTGACGAAGCTGACGCCGAGCCGCTTGCAGGCATCGGCGAGGCCGCGGGTGAATTTGTGGATGTCGCCGGTGGAATCGGACTCGGTGAAGTAACCGCCATAGTAATTGCCGTGCAGCGTCGGCTCGATCGTGCGCATCTCGTCCGGCGTCACCGCACGGCGGGCGAGGCCGCCCTCGGCATACATCTGGCTGACGCGGCCGGCGGTCTCGAAGCTCGCCTTGTCGCGGTAGATGTGCAGGATGCCGCGCTTCTCGAGATTGAAGTCGATCTTCTCGCGCTCGGCGATCTCGAACATGTATTTGCGCGAGGCGATGGCGAGGCGGGTGGTCTCCACCGTGTTGGCGCGGTAGCTCGGGATGTTGGCGAGGAACTCGGCCATCCAGCTGTATTTGTGCCAGGAGGGCATGGGGTTCATCAGCAGCGGCGCGTCCGGGGTCAGCATCCATTTGATGCCCTTGAACACGGTCGCCCAGGAGTTCCATACCTCGGCATTGGAGGCCGAGAGCTGGCCGCCATTGGCGAAGGAGGTCTCCATCGCCGGATAGCGCTGGCGGTCGATGACGGTGACGTCATAACCTTTGCGGATGAGGGAATAGGCGGTGGTGATACCGGTGATGCCGGCACCGATGACGGCGAAGCTGCGCATGGGGCTCTCCCGCGCTTGAGGACGACGAAGCTGCCTCGCCCATGCCGCTAGGCATGTTTGGCGTTTCAGCCGACTGTCCCCAATCTGTCGCGGATACCTGAGAGCTCGCCCCGAGATCGACGGACAGGCCGCCGTATTCCCGGGCTTCCCCTTCGGTGGGCGACTGGCGCGCCTTCAGCGATGCGCCGCCGCCTCTCTCCAGATTGTCCTGACCATGCGGTCCTTTTGCCTGAGAGTTTCCTGGGGGGTTGCTCCGTCGGCGCCGGCACGCGTCCCGAGAGAGGACTGTCGGTCTCTCCCGCATGATCATTAGCAGACGCTATATGCATCGCACAAAAGCATGCCGCTTTCAAGGGCAGGGCGTGGCGGAGACGGTATGAAGATGCATGGCAGCCGCGCCGCCGGCGCGGCCGTCAGAACCTGTAGCCGATGGCGATGAGACCCGAGGGCTGGAACGCCTCCTGCACGATCGGGCTGTCGGCGGCATCGCCCAGCAGGTATCCCAGCCCTGCCTGCCCGCGCACCAGCCAGTGTTCGTCGAAGGCATAGGTGACGGCGAGCGAGAGGTCGACCCGCTTCAGCCCGGCATCGGCCTGGTATTGCGGCAGGCCCGACGCCGCCGATTGCAGGGCGGTAACGCCGAAATAGCTCTGCATGTAGGTCTCATCCGCCCAGGTGGCGGAGAGGTCGGCGGTGAAGATGAAGCGATCGACCTGATGGTTCAGGTCGACGCCGAACTGGATCTGCGTGCCCTCGCTGCCGCCGACGATGCGCTCGAAGGTGGCGTAGAATTCGGCCGGCCCCATCTCGTAGGCGACCGTGCCGCCCAGCACCGCCCCGGCGTCGATGTCGCCGAGCCCGCGCAGATACGCATCGTCGTCTTCCTTGCGTCCGAGGTCGTAGCCGAGCTTGGCGCTGAAATAGAGGTTGCCGAGGCTGTAGACGTCGACCGAGAGGCCGGTCGGGTCGAACTTCACATGCTCGCCGAAGGTGGCCATGACGAAGGGGACCGGGCTGACCTCGAAGCTGCTGGAGCCCTCATAGCTCGGCTGGATCATCGCGCCGCCGCCCAGCACCACCTGCCAGTCGATGAGCGTCCGGTGGAGGGTGTCGAGCCCGCCGGCAAGGGAAGGCTGCAGCACCGAAGCCGGCACGTCGGAAGACGGGGGCGTCGTTGACGGAACTGCCGAGGGCTGCGCCCCGGACGGCGACACATCGGCCGCCTGCGCGCGCTCGGAGGCGGCCAGAAGCAGGACGGCGGTCAGGCCGGCGGCGGCCGGCCGGGTGGAAAATTTTCGACGGAACTCTCGAGGGAACATGCGGACGCTCGCGATCAACGCTGGAGACCTGTCCAGCTTCGAGCGCATTCACATCGTGCCATCACGTTGCGGCCAGACGGTTTTCGCAAATGCGCCCGAATCTTCGCCAATGGTGCGGCGCAGTATCCGGAGACCGCCGAATGATGCGCTGTTTCGCGAAATTGCAGGGTGTTGCGCGGCGCGATTTCGCGCAGCCGGCGCGCCGCGGGCTGGACGTCGCGTGGCTGCAGGTCCGCGCCGCCGAGTCCTGCTTTTCCTTCGCCCTCGCCCCGGTGCTGGCGTGGATGCGTCCGTTCGGCGTCGACGAGCAGAGTTTCATCGTGCGGATGGGCTACTGGTCGACCCTGCTGGTCGTGTGGTTCGCGCTTGTGGCGGGCGCAAGGTTGGCGCTGGCGGAGCGGCGCGGCTTTGAAGCGCCGCGCCCGGTCCGGCGGGAGGTGGCGGCGGTGCTGCTCGCCGCCGTGCCGATGGTCGTCATCGCCGGCGCGGCGACGCATGCGCTGACCGGCTGGCAGGCGACCCTGCCCGAGGTGCTGGAGATGTATCTGCAGATCCTCGTTCTCGGCGGCACCGCTCTCCTGCTGTCGAGGCTGCTGACGCTCGGCCCGCCGCCGGCCACGGCGGCGCCCGGCCCGCCGCCCGCCGCGCTCGCTCCGCCTTCGCCGGTGGACATCGCTGCACCTGCCGTGTCGCGGCTCGTTCCCCCGCTGGTCGAGCGCCTGCCGCCGGAGCTGCGCGGCCCCCTCGTCTGCCTGCAGATGGAAGACCATTATGTGCGCGTGCACACCATGCGCGGCTCGGCGCTGCTGCTGATGCGGCTCACCGACGCCATCGCCGGCACGCAGCCGGTGGCGGGCCGGCAGGTGCACCGCTCCTGGTGGGTGAGCGATCAGGCGGTGGAGGCCTATGAGCGGGCCGGGCGGGTCGGCGTGCTGCTCCTCAGCAATGGCTGTCGCGTGCCGGTGTCGCAGCGCTATCTCGCCGAGGTGGAGGCGGCGTTCGGCCCGCCCGGCGCCTGAACCACCTCCAGCGCGTCGAGCCCGAGGTCGAGCACCGGGGCGCTGTGGGTGATCCAGCCCACCGAGATCAGGTCCACCCCGCTCGCCGCCACCGCGCCGATGGTCTCGCGATTGATGCGCCCGGACGCCTCGGTGATCGCCCGCCCGCCGACCATCCGCACCGCCTCGGCGAGCGTGGCGGGCGACATGTTGTCGAGCAGCACCGCGTCGACGCCGGCCGTCATCGCCTCGTCGAGTTGGGCCAGCGTGTCGACCTCCACCTCGATCTTCACCATGTGGCCGGCATGGGCGCGGGCACGGGCGATGGCGGTGGCGACGCCGCCGGCCACCGCGATGTGGTTGTCCTTGATCAGCACGGCGTCGTCGAGGCCGAAGCGGTGGTTGGAGCCGCCGCCGGCCTTCACCGCGTGCTTTTCCAGCGCCCTGAGGCCCGGCGTGGTCTTGCGGGTGCACACCACCTGCGCCTTGCCGGGGCTCGGGGCATGCGCGCGGGCGACGCTGACCAGCGATTGGGTGGCGGTGGCGATGCCGGAGAGATGGCTGGCGAAGTTGAGCGCCACCCGCTCGGCGGTCAGGATGGAGCGGGCCGCGCCCTCCACTTTCAGCACCACGTCGCCGGGCGCCATCGGCGCGCCGTCGCCGCGGACGGTCTCGATCCGCAACGCCGGGTCGATCAGCTCGAAGGCCAGCGCCGCGACATCGATGCCGGCGAGCACGCCCGGCTGGCGACTGCCGATCACCGCCGAAAACCGCAGCTCGGCCGGGATCACCGCATCGGTGGTGATGTCGCCGGCGCGGCCGAGATCCTCCAGGAAGGCGGCGCGGACCAGCGGCTCGATCATCAGGCGGGGAAGCGGGGACAGGGACATGGCACGGGTCATGGCAGGGGGCATGGCAGGGGCATGGCACGGGTCTCGGGGCGGGAAGCGGATCGGGCGGGCCTTGGGGGCACCCCCGGCGGTCGGCGTCGGGCAGCGTCGCTTGAGGCGGTCGCTCTCAGGCGACCTGCCGCTCGGCATCGTCGGCCGCGCGCCGCACGCGGCCGGGCTCCGGTTCGATCCCCGGTTCGGCCATCCGGCCGAGCGTCTGGCGGCTGTGCCATGTCGGGGTGGCCGGATGCGGATGGTCGGCGCGGAAATGCCCGCCGCGGCTTTCGGTGCGGGCCAGCGCGGCGCGGGCGACCATGAGCGCCACCTGCGCCGCGTCCCCGTCGCCGGCGAGGGTGGCGACGGCGTCGGCGAGGCCAGCCTTGTCGCGCACCACGCCGACCTGCCGGTCCATCAACTGCCGCAACGCCGGGGGAGGCGGCGCGGGGAGCGCCGGCACCGCGCCCGGCAGCGGCGTGCCGGCAGGGGTGGCGGCGGCGATATCGGCGGCGATCCAGCCGGCATAGGCGAGCGCTTCGAGCAGCGAGTTGCTGGCCAGCCGGTTGGCGCCGTGCAGGCCGGTGGAGGCGACCTCGCCGCAGGCCCACAGGCCGGGCAGGCCGGTGCGGCCCTGCGCGTCCACCTCGACGCCGCCCATATGGTAATGCGCCGCCGGCCGCACCGGTATCGGCTCGCGGACCGGATCGAGCCCATTGGCGCGGCACAGTGCCACCACGCCGGGAAAGCGTGTCTCGACATGCCTGAGCCGGGCATCCAGCACCACGCGGCGGCCGGCCGCCAGCTCGGCGAAGATGGCGCGTGCCACCACGTCGCGCGGCGCGAGCTCGGCGCCGGGAATATCGGCCATGAAGCGTTCGCCGCGATCGTTGAACAGGCGGGCGCCTTCGCCGCGCAGCGCCTCGGTGGCGAGCGGCATCGGCAGGCCCTTTTCCATCGCGCCGCAGGCGATGGCGGTGGGATGAAACTGCACGAACTCCATGTCGCGCATCACCGCGCCCGCACGGGCGGCCAATGCCAGCCCGGAGCCGGTGGCGCCGAGCGGATTGGTGGTGGAGGCGTAGAGCGCGCCCAGCCCGCCGGTCGCCAGCACCACCGCCCGTCCCGCCAGCTCGGCGGCACGGCCTTCCGGGTCCCGCACCGCGACGCCGGCGATGCCGCCGCGCGCGTCGGTGCGCAGCGCGGTGGCTCTCGTGCCTTCCAACAGGGTCACCAGAGGATTGGAGCGGACGGCGGCGATCAGCGTCTGCAGCACCACCCGGCCGGTGCCGTCGCCCTCGGCATGCACGATGCGCCGGCGCGAATGCGCCGCCTCCAGTCCCAGTGCCAGGGCGCCGCCGGCCGCGCGATCGAAGGGCGCGCCGATCGACACCAGCCAGTCGATCGCCGCCGGGGCCGCGCTCGCGACGCGCCGCGCCGCCTCGGGCTCTGCGAGCCCGGCGCCGGCGGTCAGTGTGTCGATGGCGTGCAGGTCCGGCCGGTCGTCGGCGCCGAGCGCGGCGGCGATGCCGCCCTGCGCCCAGAAGGTCGCCGCTCCCGCCCCCAGCGGGCCCGCGACCAGCAGCGTCACCGGCAGCCGTGCGGCGGCGAGGTGCAGCGCGGTGGCCAGCCCGGCAATGCCACCGCCGATGACGATGGCGCCATCGGTCCGTCCGCGGTCGGTATGCGTCATGACGTGGGTCCTGATGGTCTCGCCCGGGGCGAGCGGCTGGAGCATTTTCGAACGACGTGGGTGCCGGTTCGCGTGGACCACTTCACCTGGAGCGCTTCCGGTGAACGGGATTCACCGCAACCGCCTGCCCGCAAAGTGCCCGCCCGCAACCACCTACCGGATGGCGATCATGCGCTCGACCGCCGCGCGGGCGCGCTCGGCCAGCGCCGGGTCGATCTCCACCGCGCCCTCCATGGTCTCCAGCGCCCGGCGGATGTTGGGCAGGGTGATGCGCCGCATGTGCGGGCAGAGATTGCACGGCCGCACGAACTCGATGTCGGGATGGCCCACCGCGACATTGTCGGCCATCGAGCATTCGGTGATCAGCACCACCCGGCCCGGCTTGTGGCTGCCGACATAATTGGCCATGTCGGCGGTGGAGCCGGCATAGTCGGCCTCCGCCACCACCTCGGGCGGGCATTCGGGATGGGCGAGCACCACCACGCCGGGATGGTTCTCGCGCAGGTCGCGTATGTCCTGCGGGGTGAAGCGCTCATGGACCTCGCAATGGCCCTTCCAGGCGATCAGCTCGATCTCCGGCACCTGCTTCTGCACGTTCTGGGCGAGGTATTCGTCCGGCAGCATCAGGATGCGGTTGACGCCCCATTCCTTCGCCACATGGCGCACCACCTTGGCGGCGTTGCCGGAGGTGCAGCAATAGTCGCTCTCGGCCTTCACCTCGGCGGAAGTGTTGACATAGGTCACCACCGGCACGCCGGGATAATGCCGGCGCAGCAGGCGGATATCGGCGCCGGTGATGCTGTCGGCGAGCGAGCAGCCGGCCGCCATGTCCGGCATCAGCACGGTCTTGGAAGGGTTCAGCAGCTTCGCCGTCTCGGCCATGAAATGCACGCCGGCCATGACGATGACGTCGGCCTCGACATTCACCGCCTCGCGCGCCAGCGCCAGGCTGTCGCCGACGATATCGGCCACGGTGTTGAAGATCTCCGGCGCCTGGTAGTTGTGGCCGAGGATCACCGCGTTGCGCTCGCGCTTCAGCCGCTGGATCGCCTCGACCTCGCGGGCGTGGAGCGGCCATTCCGCCGGGGTGATGTGGCGGGCGACCCGCGCATAGAGATCCGGCAGCGGCAGGCCTGCCGTCCCGCCATCGCGGCGCGGCAGGGCGGAGGTGGGGATGGCGGCGTCCTCACGGGCGGTGATGGCGGCGTCGAGCATCGCGACCTCCCTTATGCTCGGATTGAGTATAATTAGGGTCAAGAAGAACCGGGCCAAAGGCCCGGCATCCATTCCTAAGCTGGCTTATGCTAGGACTGAGTATAAGTCGCTGTCAACATGTCGTCACACATCGGACGATGGAACTTCCCTATCGTCGCGGCGATTTGTCCGGATTCGCCCGGCGGCCGCGGCGGCAACCCGCAGAACCGCTGGCGCGGGCTTGACTTGCCGGACCGCTGCGGGCTCTAGGAACGAGGGGCAGGGGAGCCTCGGGGAACCGCGCATGCCTAGCTTCAGACCGCCTTTTCCGTCGCAGAGCGACTGGATGTCGGCCGCGACGGCGGGGGGCCGGGTGGCGGTCATCACCCGCACCCGCGACCGCAATCTTCTGCTCGGGCGGGCGCTGTCGAGCGTGCTCGGCCAGAGCCACGCCGATTGGCACCTCTACCTCGTCAATGATGGCGGCGATGCCGAGTCGGTGGAGGCGACGCTGGCGCCGCATCGCGAGGCGTTCGCCGGACGGCTCACCGCGATCCACAATCCGGTCAGCCTCGGCATGGAGGCGGCCTCGAACCGGGCACTGGCGGCGGCGGAGGCCGGCGGCGACGCGCCCTGCGATTTCATCGTCGTGCATGACGATGACGACGCCTGGCACCCGGATTTCCTGAAAGAGACGGTCGGCTTCCTCCAGCGCGAGGAGAACCGCCGCTACGCCGCCGTCCTCACCCGGATGATCCGCGTTTATGAGCGACTGGAGCCGGACCGGGTCATCGAGCTGAGCCGCGAGCCCTGGCATGACTGGCAGCCCAATCTCGACGGCATCCAGCTGTTGTCGCGCAACGTCTTCTCTCCCATCGCCTTCGTCATCCGCATGGCGGTGGTGCGGCAGATCGGCCTTTATAACGATGCGCTGCCGGTGGTCGGCGACTGGGACTACAATCTGCGCGTTTTCGCGGTGGGCGATATCGGCACTCTCGACCAGCCGCTGGCCTATTACCACCTGCGGCCGGAGGCGACCGGCTCCTACGGCAATTCGGTCGAGGCGGGCCGCCAGCTGCACGCGCGCTATAACGTGCTCTACCGCAATGCGCTGCTGCGCACGCATCTCAATGCGGATCCCGGCGCCGGCGGCGCGGTGATGGCGCTGCTGCACGTCATTGCCGACTACCGCGAAATGGTGTCGCGCCGGCTGGACGCCATCGAGGCGGCGGCGCCGACCCTGGCGCGGCTTCGGGAGATCGCCGAGGGGCAGGCGGCGCTGGCCGGTCGGCTCGGGGCGCTCTTGCCCGAGGGCTCGGTCATGGCGGCGCTACGGGAGGTCGCCGACACCCAATCGGCGCTCGCCGCGCAGGTCGAAGCCCTCGGCCCGGCCATCGCGCGGCAGGCGGAAGGCCAGGCGCAGCTGGCGCGCCGCCTCGACGCCATCGAGGCGCGGCTGGCCAATATCGGCTTCCGGGCGTGGTGGCGCAAACGCTGGCGGCGGCTGCGCGGGCGCTTGTGATCGGGTGCCGGTGCCTTGCAGGCCGCGACCGCCTGCGGCACAGGCGGGCAGCAGCAGGAAACGGGAGTGGCGGCGAGTGAGTGTACCCATCGAGGCGGCGCGGGCGACGGACGAGGCCGCGGTGGTGGCGCTGTGGAGCGCCTGCGGTCTCACCGTGCCCTATAACGACCCGGCGACGGATTTCCGCTTCGCCCGCGCCGGCGCGGCGTCCGATGTGCTGGTGGCGCGGGCGGCGGACGGGGCGGTGGCCGGCACCGTCATGGTCGGGCATGACGGCCATCGCGGCTGGCTCTATTACCTTGCCGCCGCGCCCTCGCGGCAGGGCGAGGGCATCGGCCGGCTCCTGGTCGCGGCGGCGGAGCGCTGGCTGCAGGCGCGCGGCATCGCGAAGGTGCAGCTGCTCGTCCGCGAGACCAACACCCAGGTGGTCGGCTTCTACCGGCATCTCGGCTTCGAGGTGGCGCCGCGCACCGTCATGTCGAAATGGCTCGACGGGAGGGATTGAAGGCCCTCCAAGCGTCGCCATCCCGGCCGCAGGGCGGACCCGACGCGCCCTGGTGCGCCCGCACGCCCACGCGATTCCGGAATCAGCCCTGTGGCCATCTGGCATGACGACGGCGGAGCCAGCTTCTCCCCGTCGGGGAGAGGTGGCCCACGCAGCGGGTCGGTGAAGGGCGGCGCGGTTGCGGAACCAAGGAAGGCCCCTCAACCCCGACCCTCGTCATTGGGGAGAGGAGAAACAAGCCGCCGCGCCATCCCGCCGCAACCGGGCCGCCGCGTCACCGCCGTCCGCCGCGCATCACCGTCGTCCGCCGCTCGGCAGGCGCACGCCCGGCGCCGGGCGCTCCAGCAGCACCTCGCGGCGGAAGCGAACCAGCCGCGCCGGCCGGCCTCCGGTTTCGGAGGTGGCCTCGCCGGTCTCCTCGACCAGGCGCTGCTGTTCGATCAGCCGGCGGAAATTGCCCTTGTGCAGCCGCACGCCCGATAAGGCCTCCACCGTGCGCTGCAATTGCAGCAGGGTGAAGCTCGGCGGCATCAGCTCGAACACCACCGGGCGGTATTTGATCTTGCCGCGCAGCCGGGCGATGGCGAGCGCCAGCATGCGCCGGTGGTCGACGGTCATCTCGACGCCGGCGGCGGCCGGGGCGGCGTGGGTACCGTGTCCGGTACCGCGCTCGCGCAGCGCCCCGTTCTCGCGCAGCGACTCCTGCACCAGACCGGCCTCGTAGAGCAGCTCATAGCGCTCCAGCACCCGTTCCTCGTTCCAGCCGGCTTCCTGCGGGCCGCCGAAGCACAGGGTGATGCGGTCGGCGCGGATGTCGGCGAGGCGCCGCTCGGCCGCCGCCGCCCAGGCACGCAGCCCGCACAGCAGCACGTCGAGCACCGCCGGCCGCCCGCCGCGCCAGTCCTCCCACGGGAAATAGCGGTACCAGCTCTGCCAGGAGGCGTCGGCATCGCCGGCCGGGCGGGCCTCGCGCACCAGGGCGAGATAGGCGAGGGACAGCGAGCGCCGCCCGTCCTCGCCGCGCGCGCGGTCGCCGAAGGTGTAGAGCTGCTCGACATGGCCGAGATGCTGCAGGGTCTGCCGTTCCACCCAGGAGCGCAGGCCGATCTCCAGCGTGCGGTGGCCGCGCTCCAGCGGGCCGGAAGGCAGCCCCTCCCGCCCGTGCGTGTCGCGTGCCTCGCCGTGGCGGATGGCGAGCACCTTGGGGTCGTCGCCCGTGACCGCGAAGATCACCGCGCTGAGCTCGATGCCGAGCTCGTTGTCCTGCTCGGCGGCGGGCGGCGGGGCAAGGCTCTGGGACGGCGCGCTGGACATGGGACTCCGGAAGAAACCGACGGCACCGCTATAAATAGCATGCTTGCGCAGCGGCGGCGGCGATGGCATGCCGGTCCGGACGCAAAAGGTGAGGCAAAGGTTAGGAAACGTGTGATGAAGACGGTTCAGCTTCCCGGCGGCGAGAAGGTCCCCGCGCTCGGCATCGGCACCTGGATGATGGGCGAGCGCCCGGCGGCCCGCAAGGACGAGACCGAATCGGTGCGCCTCGGCGTCGAACTCGGCATGAAGCTGGTCGACACCGCCGAAATGTATGGCGAAGGCGCCTGCGAGAGCTTCCTCGGCGAGGCGCTGGCCGGGCTGCGCGACCAGGTGTTCCTGGTCTCGAAGGTCTATCCGCACAATGCCAGCCGCGCCGGCGTCGTCGCCGCCTGCGAGCGCAGCCTCAAGCGGCTGAAGACCGATCAGCTCGACCTCTATCTGCTGCATTGGCGCGGCGGCGTGCCGCTGGCCGAGACCATCATCGGCTTCGAGCACCTGAAGAGCCAGGGCAAGATCCGCCATTGGGGCGTGTCGAACTTCGATACCGACGATATGAACGAGCTCTATGAGACGCCGGGCGGCGAGGGCTGTTCCACCAATCAGGTGCTCTACAACCTCACCCGCCGTGGCCCGGAATGGGACCTGCTGCCGTGGTTGCAGCAGCACGAGATGCCGCTGATGGCCTATAGCCCGATTGAGCAGGGCCGCATCAAGACCGCCGGGGCGCTCGCCGCCATCGCCGCCAAGCATGGGGCGAAGCCGTTCCAGGTCGCTCTCGCCTGGGCGCTGCGCGATCCCGGCAACATCGTCATCCCCAAGGCTTCGCGGCCCGAGCACATGCGCGAGAACGCCGCCGCCCGCGACATCAAGCTCGATGCCGACGACCTCGCCGCGCTCGACGCCGCCTTCCCGCCGCCGAGCCGCAGGCGCTCGCTGGAAATGCTGTGAGACACGTCGAGCGCCCGGTCGCCGTCGAAGCGGCTGCGGCTGCGGCCGGGGCGCCGGCGATCCGCCTCGATCAGGTCACGCTGCGCCGTGGCGGGCGAACGGTGCTGGACGGCGTCTCGCTCACCCTCGCCGAGCGGCGCATCGGGCTGATCGGCGCCAACGGCTCCGGCAAGAGCTCGCTGGCCCGCCTGCTCAACGGCCTGCTGACGCCCGACGCGGGCCGGGTGGCGGTGCACGGCCTCGACACGCGCGAACACGCCGCCGAGCTGCCGCGCAAGGTCGGCTTCATCTTCCAGAACCCCGACCACCAGATCATCTTCCCCACCGTGGCCGAGGAGATCGGCTTCAGCCTGGAACAGGCCGGGCGCCCGCGGCGCGCGGCGCGGGAGGAGGCGAAGGCGGTGCTGGCCCGCCATGGCCGCGCGCATTGGGCCGAGCGGCCGGTGCACGCGCTCTCGGAGGGCGAGAAGCAGCTTTTGTGCATCATCGCCGTGCTGGTGATGCAGCCGGCGGTGCTGGTGCTCGACGAGCCGTTCTCCAGCCTCGACCTCACCACCCGCCGCCGGCTGGAGGCGCTGATCGCTTCCCTGCCGCAGCAGGTGATCCTGGTCGCGCACGAGCTCGACGCCTTTGCCGGCTATGACCGGGTGGTGTGGCTGCATGAGGGCCGGGTGCGGATGGACGGCACGCCGGAAGCGGTGGTCGCCGCCTATCGTCTCTTCGCCGAGGCGGCCGCCGGCGCGGCGCAGGACGGGGGCACACCGTGATCTCGCTCTATCTCGCCGAGCGCAGCTGGGCGCATGGCGTCCCCGCCGGCTGGAAGCTGCTGGCGCTGGCGCTGATCAGCCTCGCCATCACGCCGTTCGACAGCGTGCCGCTGATGGCGGGCCTGCTGATTGGCGTCCTCCTCCTCTATGCCAGCCTCGGCCGGGCGGCGCTGCGGCAGGTCGCGCTCCTGCGCCCGCTGCTGCCGCTGCTGGCGATCCTGCTCGGCCTGCATTGGTGGACCGGCAGCCTCATGAGCGGCATCGCCATGGTGCTGCGCCTGCTGGCGATGATCCTGCTCGCCAATGCGGTGACCATGACCACCCGCATGGACGACATGATGGACGCCGTCGAGCCGCTCCTGCGCCCGCTGGCCATTTTCGGCCTGTCGCCGCGGGCGCTGGCGCTGATGGTGGCGATGATGCTGCGCTTCGTGCCGCTGCTCTTCGCCTTGTGGGAGGCGCTGGGGGAGAGCTACCGCGCCCGCACCGGCAAGCGCGGCGGCTGGCGCCTGCTCGCGCCCTTCTGTATTCAGACGCTCAGGCTGTCGCACCACACCGCCGAGGCGCTCACCGCCCGCGGCGGTGCTCCGCGAGGCAGGCGCGGATGAAAAAAGCCAAGATGAACACCCCGCCGACGAACCGAGGAAACCGCCGATGAAGGACCGCTCGCTCGTGCAGATCGCCCTCTATGCCGCGATCTTCGCCGTACTCGGGCTGTTGCCCAAATTCGACATTCCGATCGCCGGCGGCGTGCCGATCACCGCGCAGAGCATGGGCGCGATGCTGGCCGGCGTCATGCTCGGGGCCAAGCGCGGCGCGCTCGCCATGCTGCTGGTGCTGTTCGTCGTCGCCCTCGGGGCGCCGCTCCTGGCCGGCGGGCGCGGCGGCCTCGGCGTGTTCTTCACCCCCTCGGCCGGTTTCATCTTCGGCTGGGTGGCGGCGGCTTTCGTCGCCGGCGGCCTGATGAGCCTGCTGCGCCGGCAGGCGGTGTTCGCCTCGGCGCTGATCGCCTCGGTCATCGGCGGCATCGTCGTGCTCTACGCGTTCGGCATTGCCGGCATGGCGCTGAAGACCGACCTGTCTCTCGTCGACGCCGCCAAGGCGTGCCTGATCTTCATCCCCGGCGACGCCATCAAGGCGGTGCTCACCGCGCTGGTCGCCCAGACGGTGGCGCGCGGCATGCCGGAGGCGTTGCTCTCGCGCGCCCGCTGAGCATTTTCGAGCAAGGCGGCTTCCGGCTCGCGTGAAGAAGATGCGCACAAGCGAACGCCGCGTGACCCGCACCATCGGCGACCGCCTCGCGGAGCTGGCGCGGCTGGCGCCGGACCGGCTGGCGCTGGTCTGCGGCGAGGAGCAGCTGAGCCGCGCCGCTTTCGCCGACGCGGTGGCGCGCCGTGCCGCGATCCTGGCCGGGCGGACCCCGGAAGGGGCCGGCATCGCCCTCGCCATGGGCAACAGCCCGGCGCTGGCCGCCGCCTTCTTCGCCTGCGCGGTGAGCGGCCGGCAGGCGCTAGTCTATGATCCGGCCTGGCCGGCCGGCTACCGCGCCGCCGTCGATGCCGCGCTGGCGCCGGCGCTGACGCTGGCGGACGAGGCGGGGCCGATGCAGGTGGAGCCGGGCGCCCCGTTGCCCGGCCCGCACCCCGACGCGCCCTTCTATGTCGGCTTCACCTCCGGCTCCACCGGCCTGCCCAAGGGCTACCGGCGCGGCCACCGCTCGTGGATCGCCAGCTTCGCGGTCAGCGAGCAGGCCTTCGGCCTCACCGCGGACGACGTGATCCTGGCGCCGGGCGGCTTGTCCGCCTCGCTGCATCTCTACGGCGTGGTGCATGCGCTGCATATCGGCGCCGTGGCGGTGATGCTGCGGCTGTTCCACCCGCAGCGCGCGCTGGAAGTCATCGCCCGGCACGGCGTCACCGCGCTCTACGCCACCCCGACCCAGTTGCAGATGCTGGCACGCGCCGCCGCCGAGCAGGGCGTCGCGCTTCCCAGCGTGCGGCTGATCCTGATCAGCGGCGCCAAATGGCGGCCGCAGACCCGCGCGGCGGTGGCCGCCGCCTTTCCCCATGCCGGCATCGCCGAGTTCTATGGCGCGTCGGAAACCAGCTTCATCAGCCTCACCCGTCCGGGCGAGGCGGTGCCGCCGGGCTCGGTCGGCCGCGCCGCGCCGGGTGTCGATCTCGTCATCCGCGACGCTGCCGGGCAGGATCTGCCGCCCGGCAGCACCGGCACCATCTGGGTGGCGAGCCCGATGCTGTTCGAGGGCTATGCCTGCGGCGGCGGTGAGGAGACCCGCCGCGAGCACGGCTATCTCACCATCGGCGATCATGGGCGGCTGGACGCCGGCGGCTATCTCACCCTTGCCGGACGCGAGAAGCGGATGCTGCTGACCTCCGGCCTCAACGTCTATCCGGAGGAGATCGAGACGGTGCTGGCGAGCGCGCCGGGTATCGTCGAGGCGGCGGTGTTCGGCCTGCCGGACCCGTTGCGCGGCGTCGAGCTGGTGGCGGTGCTGCGCGGGCCGGGAGCGGGCGACCATGCCGGCCTCAGGGCGCATTGCCGCCGCCTGCTGCCGGCCGGCAAGCTGCCGCGCCGCTTCGTCGTCCTCGACGATTGGCCGCGCACCGCGGGCGGCAAGGTGGACCTGCCGGCGCTGGAGGCCCGCCTCGCCGCGTGGGCAGCGGCGGAGCGCGGGCAAATGTTGCAGCGCAGCTAAGGGTTTGTTTGCGGTCGGGGCGCCCGATGGTGCAGGATCGCCGCGAATCCTCTCCGGGCGCCTTTCGCCGCCCCGGCGGCGAGCGGGACGACGACGCGGGGCCAACGACAATGAACATCTCCTCCCGTCAGCAGGACATATTGATGCTTGCCCGCGCCCAGGGGCGGGTCAGCGTCGAGGACCTTTCCTCCCGCTACGAGGTGTCGCCGCAGACCATCCGCAAGGATCTCAACGATCTGTGCGTGCGGCGGCTGATGTCGCGCGTGCATGGCGGCGCCGTGGTCGCCTCGGGAGTCGAGAACCTCGCCTATGAGGCGCGCCGGGTGATGGCGCAGGGCGCCAAGCGCGCCATCGCCGAGGCGGCGGCCAATATCGTGCCGAACCGGGCCTCGCTGTTCATCAATATCGGCACCACCACCGAGGAGGTCGCCCGTGCGCTGGGCAGTCACGAGGACCTGCTGGTGATCACCAACAACCTCAATGTCGCCACCGAGCTCTACCGCCACCCGACCATCGAGCTGATCATGGCCGGCGGTCCGGTGCGCCATGCCGACGGCGCGGTGATCGGCTCCTCGGCGGTCGATTTCGTGCGCCAGTTCCGCGTCGACTACGCCGTGATCGGTGCCTCCGCCATCGAGGAGGACGGCACGCTGCTCGATTTCGACTATCGCGAGGTGCAGGTGGCCCGCGCCATCATCGACAATGCCCGGCAGGTGATCCTGGTCGCCGACCGCTCCAAGCTGGAGCGCTCCGCGCCGGTGCGCATCGGCGAGATGAAGGAGATCGACACCTTCGTCACCGATGCCGTCTCCTCGCCGCTGCTGCGCGAGGTCTGCGCCCGCGATCAGGTCGAGCTGATCGAAGTCGGCGGCGCCGAGGACGAGGCGTTCTGATCCCTTGCCGGTCTTCCGGCACAGGAGCGGCGGCATTCCCCTCCGACATTTTCCCGTGATGCTCCGCCGTCTAAAGAACAATCGGCAGGTGGTTCGCGCATCCGCGCGTCTTGTCTAAACTCCGGCCGGGAATCCGCCGCCGGATTCGCGCCGCAAATCTGTCCTTGCCGCGTCCGCAGGAGAACACGCATGGAACTTCGCCGTCTCGGTCGCTCCGACCTCCTCGTGCCGCCGCTGTGCTTCGGCGGCAATGTATTCGGCTGGACCGCCGACGAGGCGACGAGCTTCCGCCTGCTCGACGAGCTCCTGGCCGCCGGCTTCAACTTCATCGACACCGCCGACGTCTATTCCCGCTGGGCGCCCGGCCATGTCGGCGGCGAATCCGAGACCATCATCGGCAAATGGATAAAGGCGCGCGGCAATCGCGACAGGATCGTGCTCGCCACCAAGGTCGGCGCCGATATGGGGCGCGGCAAGGTCTGCCTGAAGGCGGACTATATCGCCGAGGCGGTGGAGGCCTCGCTGAAGCGCCTGCAGACCGACCGCATCGACCTCTACCAGTCGCATTGGGACGACGCAGAGACCCCCTTCGAGGAGGTGCTCCACGCCTATGACACGCTGATCAAGGCCGGCAAGGTCCGGATCATCGGCGCCTCCAACCTCACCGGCCAGCGCCTGTTCGACGCGCTGGCGGTGAGCACCCGCGAGCACCTGCCGCGCTACGAGACCATCCAGCCGGAATACAATCTCTGCGAACGCGCCGCCTACGAGACCGACATCGAGCCGGTGGCCCGCGCCAACGGCCTCGGCGTCATCACCTATTTCTCGCTGGCGGCCGGCTTCCTTACCGGCAAGTACCGTTCGCCGGAGGACGCCGGCAAGAGCGTGCGCGGCGGCGAGAACGTCCGCAAATACCTCAATCCGCGCGGCCTCGGCATTCTCGCCGCCCTCGACGCGGTGGCCGCCGAGCACGGCGCCAACCCGACGCAGGTGGCGCTCGCCTGGGTGATGGCGCGTCCCTCCGTCACCGCCGCCATCGCCAGCGCCTCGAAGCCCGAGCAGCTCGGCGACCTGATCGCCGCCGCCGAGCTCGGCTTGACGGCAGGCGACATCGACCGGCTGAATGCCGCCAGCGCGTGAGGGAGGTCACCTTCCTCGGACAGGCATGAGCGATTTCTCCTCTCCCTGTCGGGGGGAGGGAATCCAAGCGACAGCTCTTCAGGAGAACCCGCATGACTCCCGCCGGCCGCGACGAGATCGCCCGCTTCATCGACCAGGGGCGCGGCGTCGCGCCGGCCGATCTCGTCATCAAGGGCGTGCGGCTGCTCGACGTCATCACCGGCGCGGTGACCGAAACCGACATCGCTATCTGCGGCGATCGCATCGTCGGCACCTATGGCAGCTATGAGGGCGCCACGGTCATCGACGGCGCCGGCCTCACGGCGGTGCCGGGCTTCATCGATACGCATCTGCATGTCGAATCCTCGCTGGTCACGCCGCTGGAGTTCGATCGCTGCGTGCTGCCGCACGGCGTCACCACGGCGATCTGCGACCCGCACGAGATCGCCAATGTGCTGGGCGCCGAGGGCATCCGCTATTTCCAGGCCTGCGCCCGCCACACGGTGATGGACCTGCGGGTGCAGCTCTCCTCCTGCGTGCCGGCCACCCGGTTCGAGACCGCCGGCGCCGAGCTGACCGCCGCCGACCTCGTCGCGCTGAGGGGCGACCCCTCCGGCATCGGCCTCGCCGAGTTCATGAATTTTCCCGGCGTGCTGTTCAAGGACGAGGGCTGCCTGGACAAGCTCGCCGCCTTCTCGGGCGGGCACATAGACGGCCACGCGCCGCTGCTCTCCGGGCGGGACCTCAACGGCTACATCGCCGCCGGCATCCGCACCGAGCATGAGGCGACGACGCTGGAGGAGGCGCGCGAGAAGCTGATGAAGGGCATGAACGTCCTCATCCGCGAGGGCTCGGTGTCGAAGGACCTCCACGCGCTGATCCCGCTGATCTCCGCCGATACCTCCGCCTATCTCGCCTTCTGCACGGATGACCGCAACCCGCTCGACATCGCCGAGGAAGGCCATCTCGACTACATGATCCGCACCGCCATCGCCAATGGCGCGCCGCTGCACCATGTCTACCGCGTCGCCAGCCTCTCGGCGGCCAACGCCTTCGGGCTGACCGACCGCGGGCTGATCGCGCCGGGGCGGCGGGCCGACATCGTACTGGTGGATGATCTCGCGCGGTGCACCGTGCGCCATGTCGTCTCCGCCGGCCGGCTGGTGACGCCGGAATTGTTCGCCGCGCGCGGGCAGGTGAACCCGGTCGGTCTCGATTCCGTGAAGCTGAAGCCGACCACCGCCGACAATTTCCGCATTCCCGCCAATCGCGCGGCGACGCGGGTGATCGGCGTGGTGCCCGGCCGCATCATCACCGAGGACCTCGCCATGGAGATGCCCATCGAAGGCGGCGCCAAGCAGGTGGACCTGGCGCAGGACGCCGTGAAGGTTTGCGTCGTCGAGCGCCACGGACGCTCCGGCGATGGCCGCACCGGCAATATCGGCCGCGGCTTCGTGTGTGGCTTCGGCATGAAGCGCGGCGCCATCGCCTCCTCGGTCGGCCATGACAGCCACAATATCTGCGTCGTCGGCGTCGACGACGGCGACATGGCGGTGGCGGTGAATCGTCTCATCGAGCTGCGCGGCGGCTTCGCGGTGGCCGAGGGCGGCGTGGTCACCGCCGAGCTCGCCCTGCCGGTGGCCGGGCTGATGTCCGACCGGGCCTTCGAGGAGGTGCATGACGCGCTGATCGCCCTGCGCGCCGCCGCCAGGGCGCTCGGCGTGGTGCTGCCCGAGCCGTTCCTGCAGGTGGCCTTCCTGCCGCTGCCGGTGATCCCGCATCTGAAGATCACCGATTTCGGCATGTTCGACGTCAACCGCTTCGAGCTCGTCGAGGGATGAGTTTTGGCCGAAGGAGGGCCTGCGCATGAGCGAAACCCCAACATCTTCATCCGGTCCCGCCATGGGCGATCACGATGCACTGCTGCGCTCCAATCTCGACGGCGTCTTCAACGAGCGCGAAGCGGGGCGTCGCGCCGCCGGGGTCGCGGCTCTCTATGTGGCCGATCCCGTGATGTACGAGCCCGATGCCGTCGTCTCCGGGCGCACGGCCATCGCCGAGGTCGCCGGTCGCCTTCAGGTGCAGTTCGGGCCGGACTTCCGGTTTGTTCCCGTCGGGCGCGCGACCGGCCATCACGGCATCGCCTGCCTGCGATGGCAGGCCGGCCCCGCCGCTGGCCCGGTGGTGGTCACCGGCGCGGACGTGGCCGAGATTGTCGAGGGTCGGATCGCACGTCTCTGGGTGCTGCTCGATCCGCCGCCTGCCGCGGATTGAGCTGAAGCGCGGGCCGCCCGGCTTCTGGTAAAGGAAGCCGGGCGGCCCCGTCGCCCGTCGCGCTTTCATCTGCTACTAGCAGCGGCACCTCTCAGCTCCCGCCGGAAGCCGCATGCTGCGCCCGTTGTCGATCCTGTTCCTGCCGCTGCTCGTCCTGTGGACGCTGCTCCTCGCGCCCGCCGCGCCGGTGCTGGCGCTGATGAAGAGCCCCGTAAGGGTGCGCACGTTCTCCCGCTTCTGGGCCCGCGGCGTGCTGGCGATCCTGCGCGGTGCCGGCGGGCTCGGCTATCGCGAGATCGGCCGCGGCAACCGTCCGTCCGGGCCGTCGCTTTATGTCGCCAACCACCAGTCCGCCTGGGAGACCATCGCCTTCGCCGTGCTGGTGCCGGATGTCGCCATCGTGCTGAAGGAGGAGCTTTACCGCATCCCGGTATTCGGCTGGTTCCTGCGCCACTCGCCGATGATCGCCATCGACCGCGCCGGCGGCGCTTCCTCGCTCAAGAAGATGCTGCGCGAGGGCCGCGAGGCGGTGGCCGCCGGCCGCAGCATCCTCATCTTCCCGGAGGGCACCCGGCGCGGGCCGCATGAGCGCGCCGAGTTCCAGCGTGGCGTCGTTCTGCTCTACAAGGCGCTCGGCCTGCCGGCGGTGCCGGTCGCCCATAATGCCGGGCTGTTCTGGAAGGGGCGCAGCTTCACCCTGAACCCGGGTACGGTTACCGTCAGCTACCTGCCGGCGCTGCCGCCGGGGCTGCCGGATGAGGAATTCCTGCGTCGCGCTCCCGAGGCGATCTATGCCGAGCGCGACAGATTGGTGGCTGAGGTGGAGGCACATCGATGAGCGTCGTCGTCATCGGCAGCGGACAGGCGGGATTCCAGCTTGCCGCCAGCCTGCGCGAGGCCGGCTATGAGGAGCCGGTCACCCTGGTCGGCGATGAGCCGGGCCTGCCCTATCAGCGCCCGCCGCTGTCCAAGGCCTATCTCAAGGGAGAGGTCGGCGCCGATCACCTCGAATTGCGCCCGGCCGCCTTCTTCGCCGATCATCGCATCGGCCTCGCCCATGGCCGTATCGTCGCGGTGGACCGCGTCGCGCGGCGGGTGACGCTGGAAGGCGACGGCACGCTGCCCTATGGCCATCTCGTCTTCGCCACCGGCGCCCGCAACCGCGTGCTGCCGGTGCCGGGTGCCGAGCTTGACGGCGTGTTCTATCTGCGCGGCCTTGCCGATGCCGATGCCGTCAAGGCGGCGCTGCCGGCGGCCGGGCGGGTGGTGGTGGTCGGTGCCGGCTTTATCGGGCTGGAGTTCGCCGCCGTCGCCCGCAAGCTCGGCCATGAGGTGGTCGTCATCGAGGCCGCCCCGCGCGTGCTCGGCCGCGCTGTCGGCGCCGCGATGTCGGAATTCTTCGCGGCGGAGCACCGCGCCATGGGCACCACGCTGACCCTCGGCGCCGGCGTTGCCCGGCTGATCGGCGAGGGCGGGCGGGTGGTGGCGGTGGAGACCGCCGAGGGCGAGCGCATCGCCGCCGATCTGGTGATGGTCGGTATCGGCGTGGTGCCGAATGTCGAGCTCGCCGCCGCTTCGGGCCTCGCGGTCGACAACGGCATCGCCGTCGATGCGCATCTCCTCACCGAGGACGGCGCGGTCTCGGCCATTGGCGACGTCGCTTCCTATCCGAGCCACCATGCCGACAATGTCCGGGTGCGGCTGGAATCGGTGCAGAACGCCGCCGACCACGGCCGCTGCGTCGCCGCCCGCCTCACCGGCAGGCCGCATGCCTATGAGGCGGTGCCGTGGTTCTGGAGCGACCAGGCCGACCTCAAGCTGCAGATGGTCGGTCTCGCCCGGCCGGGCGACGAGGAGGTGGTGCGCGGCGATCCGGCGGCGCGGCGCTTCTCGGTGTTCCGCTTCCGCGAGGGGCGGCTGGTGGCGATCGAAAGCCTCAATCGCCCCGCCGACCACATGCTCGGCCGCCGCCTGCTCGCCGGTATCCCGACGCTGACCCCGGAACAGGCCGGCGACGAGGGCTTCGAGCTGAAAAGCCTGCTGGCTCGGTGACGGGCGCTAATCCGGGAACGCCTCGACATGCGTCTCGGCGGTGCGCCCGATATACAGTGCCCGCCGGCCGCTGAACGAGACGAGATAGAACCCGCAGCCGGCGGTCGCCGCCTTCTCGCAGAAGCCTTTATAGCTATAGCCCGGCACCTGGTGCTGCGCCTCGCGGATCGCCGCCTGCAGCAGGCGGGCATCGAAGGCGGGCGCGACCGGGGTCGCCGGCCGGTGCGCCGGCAATTCCAGGTTGTCGCCGTCCGGCAGGTAATAGGTCGCCGTCGCCCGCCGGAAATCGACGGCATAACCCTCGAAGCCGGCCGCGCTCAGCGCGCCGACGATCTGCGGGAAACTCATGGCGTCGTTCCACGATGCCGCTAGGCAGGCGCGGGCTGTCTCCGTCTGGTGGTCGGTCATGGAATCGCTCCGCGACAGAGTTGCTTCGGGTCAGTCGAGCGGCGGTGTTGTCATGCGACCGCGTTCAACCATGCGCATCAGCAGGTCTCTCAGCGTCTGCCGCTCCTCGGCCGTCAGCAGGTCGAAGAACGCGGCATCGTTACGGTCGGCGAGCGCGGCGAGCTCTGGCACCAGCGCAACCCCCGCCGTTGTCAGGGCGAGCGTCTGCGTCCGCCCGTCCGCCTCGCTCGGCCGCCGGGCGAGCAGCGCCTTGCCGATCAGCCGGTCGGCGAGCTTGGTGACCGCGCCGCGCGTCAACCCCATCGCATCGGCGAGGCGGCTCGGCGGCGTCGGCTCGCGGTCGTAGAGCGCGCGCATCAGGCTCCACTCGGCGACCGTCACCCCCTTGTCGGCCAGCTGGGCGGCGAATGCGTGCGAGACATGGTTGGATACCATCCGCAACCAGAAGCCGAGATGGGTGGTGAGTTCTGAAACCGGAGGCGTCGGGGTCATGGCTTCCCTTTTGATTGACAAGGAAACTATCTCGAGATGGTTTCCTTGTCAATCAATTCGATAGAGCGATCTTTGGGCGGGCAGGGGCCGGCTGGGCAACCACGCTCGGACCGTCTTATCGGCAACATCGCCGGGACGGCCGGGACGATGTCTGGCCTCATCGGCCTTGGTCGGTCGTTTTCGTTCCCATCATACACCGCATCAGACTGGCTTCTCGGCCTGTCCGGCAGTCTATCCAGCCGGTGGGGGCCGATGTTACCATCGGCCATTGACAGTCATATCGGGTTTTCCGATGGCCTTCTCGTTGCGCCAGTTGCAATATTTCGTCGCCGTCGCCGAGAACGGCTCGGTATCGTCGGCCGCGCATATCCTCTCCATCTCGCAATCGACCGTCACCGAGGCGTTGCGCGAGCTGGAACTCGACCTCGGCTTCAAGCTGCTGGAACGCCATGCCCGCGGCGCCGACCTGACGCTGAAGGGCCACCATTTCCTGCGTCACGCGCGAAAAATCCTCGGCGATGTCGCCGATGCCCGCCGCGCGCTCTCCGGCTCGGAAGGCGCGGCGCTGGAAGGCCGGCTGGCGCTCGGCGTGACGCCCTTGGTCGCCGGCTACGTCTTCTCCGACCTTCTGGCCCGCTTCCGCCGGGCGTTCCCCGGCGTGGCGGTGGAGGCGGTCGAGGACGCCGGCGACTATCTCGAACATCTCCTCGTCGGCGGCGAACTGGATGTCGCGGTGATGGTGCTGCCGCCCGGGCGGCGTTCCGCCGCCTTGCAGACCGAGCCGGTGCAGGTCTCGCCCTACCGGGTGTGGATGCCGCTCGGCCATCCGGCGCTCGCCGAGGAGAGAGTCAGCCTGCGCGATCTCGCCGAGGAACCGCATGTGCTTCTCACCATTGACGAAATCGCCGAGGCGTCCGAGATCGTCTGGCGCCGGCTCGGCATCCGCCCGCCGGTCGCCTTCCGCACCCGCTCGGTGGAGGCGGTGCGCTCGCTGGTGGCGACCGGGGCCGGCGTGGCGGTGCTGCCGGACCTCACCTACCGTCCCTGGTCGCTGGAGGGCGACAAGATCGAGGCGCGCCAGCTCGCCGAGGAACTGCCGGCCATCGAGGTCGCCACTGCCTGGCGGCGCGGCTCGCCGCTTTCGCCCGCCGCTGCCGGCTTCCTGTCCGTCGCCGGCACCCGCCAGCCGGCCCGCATCCGCCATGGCGGTGCCATCGCCTGACGCCATCCTCTGTCTTGGGAATGCCGCAATATAACTCATCGGTTTTTCCGATGCCTGCGTTCTTTTCTTTGGTGTGGCGAGCGGGCGGACGCAGCGGCACACTTCCCTCAAAGGGTCCGCAAGGCCCGCAGAACAGAGGGAACAAGCATGCGCACGTACACCCGTTTTCTGCAGCTGCCGGCGCTGGTCGCCTGTGCCTCGCTCACCGTGCAACCCCTTGTCGCCGCTGAATTAAAAGAGCTCGGAAAGGGCGAGGGGCAAGTGGATATCGTCGCCTGGGCCGGCTATATCGAGCGCGGCGAGACCGACAAGGCCTATGATTGGGTCACCGATTTCGAGAAGAAGACCGGCTGCAAGGTCAATGTGAAGACCGCCGGCACCTCCGACGAGATGGTGGCGCTGATGAACGAGGGCGGCTTCGACCTCGTCACCGCCTCCGGCGACGCTTCGCAGCGGCTGATCGCCGGCAAGAAGGTCGCCCCGATCAACACCAAGCTGATCCCGAGCTGGGCAAGCGTCGACGACCGGCTGCAGAGCGCGCCCTGGCACACGGTGAACGGCGTGCATTACGGCGTGCCCTATCAATGGGGTTCCAACGTATTGATGTACAATACGGAAGCCTTCAAGGGCGAAGCGCCGAAGAGCTGGAGCGTGGTTTTCGAGGAGCAAACCCTGCCGGACGGCAAGTCCAACAAGGGGCGCATCCAGGCCTTTGACGGGCCGATCTACATTGCCGATGCCGCGCTCTATCTGATGGCGCACAAGCCCGAGCTCGGCATCAAGGACCCGTATGAGCTGACCGAGGCGCAGTACAAGGCGGCCCTCGATCTGCTGCGCCAGCAGCGCAAGATCGTGCAGCGCTACTGGCACGATGCGATGATCCAGGTCGACGACTTCACCAATGAGGGCGTGGTCGCCTCCTCTTCCTGGCCGTTCCAGGTCAACCTTTTGGTGAGCCAGAAGAAGCCGGTCGCCTCGACCATTCCCGCCGAGGGGGCCACCGGCTGGGCCGACACCACCATGATGCATGTCGACGCCGCGCATCCCAACTGCGCCTATATGTGGATGGAGCATTCGATCTCCCCGAAGGTCCAGGGCGATCTCGCCGCCTGGTTCGGCTCGGTGCCGGCGGTGCCGGCGGCCTGCAAGGGCAATGAATTGCTGGGTGCTGAGGGATGCGCGACCAATGGCGCCGGCAACTTCGAGAAGACGCATTTCTGGCGCACGCCGGTCGCCAAGTGTCCGACCCAGGCCGAGGGTTGCGTGCCCTATTATCGCTGGGTGTCGGACTACATCGCCGTGCTCGGCGGGCGGTAGCCGCGCCATTCTCGAACACCCTCATCCTGAGGGGCCCGGACGAAAGCCCGTGCCTCGAGGATGCTGAAACCGAAGACGCTCGGACGGGTATCCTTCGAGGCTCGCTTCGCCTGCACCTCGGGATGAGGTTGCGCGCGTTGAACTGGACCGTCACATGCACGCCTTCACCGCCAGCACCGCCATCCCCGCCGTCCGTTTCGCCGGTGTAGCCCGGCATTTCGGGGCGGTGAGAGCGGTGGATGGCGTCGATCTCTCCATCGCGCCGGGCGAGTTCTTCGCCATGCTCGGTCCGTCCGGCTCGGGCAAGACGACCTGCCTGCGCCTCATCGCCGGCTTCGAGCAGCCCGACGCCGGGCATATCGAGATCTTCGGCGAGACGGTGGAAGGTCTGCCGCCCTATCGCCGGCCGGTGAACACCGTGTTTCAGGATTACGCGCTGTTTCCGCATCTCTCGGTCGGCGAGAACGTCGCCTATGGGCTGAAAGTGCGCGGCGTTGCCCGTGCCGAGCGTGAAAGGCTCGCACGCGAAGCCCTCGCCCTCGTCAAGCTAGCCGGCCTGGAGACGCGCCGGCCGGCGCAGCTGTCCGGCGGCCAGCGCCAGCGCGTCGCGCTCGCCCGCGCGCTGGTGGTGCGCCCCAAGGTGCTGCTGCTGGACGAGCCGCTGGGCGCGCTCGATCTCAAGCTGCGCGAGGAGATGCAGGTCGAATTAAAGAGCCTGCAACGGGCGCTGGGCCTTTCTTTCGTGTTCGTCACTCACGACCAGGGCGAGGCACTTTCCATGGCCGACCGGGTGGCGGTGTTCAATGAAGGCCGCATCGTGCAGGTCGGCCCGCCGGAGGAGGTCTATGAGCGTCCGGCCAATCGCTTCGTCGCGGCCTTCGTCGGCGCGGCGAATGTGATCGAATCCGAGATGGCGGTCACGCTCGGCGCCGCCGGCGGCCTCTACAGCCTGCGGCCGGAGAAGATCGCGCTGCTGGCTGCCGGCGCGCCGGTGCCGGACCACGCCGCCGCGATCGAGGCGCACGTCGTCGATGTCTCCTATCAGGGGCCGGTGCGGCGCCTCGCGGTCCGCACCTCTGCCGGGGTGGCGCTCACCGCCGCCGTGCCGGCCGCCCATCGTGCGCCCGCATCCGGGGAGAGTGTGCGCCTTGCCATTCCGCTGGCGGCGCTCATGCCGATGGAGGGTGAGCGATGAGCCTCGCCAGCCTCGATTTGCCGGCGCCGCGCGAGGGCGTTCTCCGCCGCCTCTCCGACGCGCTGTTGCGCCATAGGCAGCTCATCGTGCTGCTGCTGCTCGCGCCGCCGCTCATCTGGCTCGGCCTGGTCTATCTCGGCAGCCTGTTCGTCTTCCTCGGCCAGGCGATCTTCTCGATCGACGAATTCTCCGGCACCATCGTGCGCGAGCCGACCACGGCGACGCTGCTGGAACTGTTCCGCCCGGCCAATTTCGACATTCTGATGCGCACGGTCGGCATCGCCACGGCGGTTACGCTGCTGTGCGCGCTCATCGCCTTTCCCATCGCCTATTATGCCGCGCGCTATGCCGGGCCGCGCGCCAAGGCGGCGTTCTACCTCGCGGTGATGATGCCGCTGTGGTCGAGCTACCTCGTCAAGGTCTATGGCTGGAAGCTGCTGCTGGCGAAGGAGGGCGCCATCTCCTGGTTCGCCGGCCGCCTCGGCCTCGACGGCGCGCTGAACGCGTGGCTGGCGCTGCCGCTGGTCGGCGGGCCGTCGCTGTCGGTCTCCTATACCGGCATGGTGCTCACCTTCACCTATCTCTGGTTGCCCTTCATGATCCTGCCGGTGCAGTCGGCGCTGGAGCGGGTACCGTCGAGCCTCATCGAGGCCGCTGGCGATCTCGGCGCCGGCCCCGGCTACACGTTCCGAAGCGTGATTCTGCCGCTCGCCATGCCCGGCGTGGTGGCGGGGGCGGTGTTCACCTTCTCGCTGACGCTCGGCGACTACATCGTGCCGCAGATCATCGGCACCTCGGCCCTGGTGCTCGGGCAAGCAGTCTACACGCTGCAGGGAACCGCCGGGAACATCCCGCTCGCCGCCGCCTTCTCGCTGGTGCCGATCCTCGTGATGGCGCTGTTCCTGACGCTCGCCAAGCGGACGGGAGCCTTCGATGCGATGTGAACGACGCGACCACGCGGACGGTGCGGCATCCTCTCCCCGCGCCGAACCCGGTTGTTACCGCGTTCGGCCTCTCATGAGGCCGACCTCGGATATGTCCGGTGGCGGCGCGGTGGGATGGGGTGAGGGAGCGTTCGGCCTCGATGTTTCCGCGCGCTCCTCCTCGCGCGTCCGCGGCGCGGCCGACCTCTCCCCAACCGGGAGAGGCAAGGAAAACGGGAGCGCCGCCCGATGACCCGCCCCTCGCTCGGCCTGAAGATCGCGGCGCTCGGCGGGCTCGCCTTCCTGCATGTGCCGCTGCTGTTCATCCTGCTCTATGCCTTCACCACCGAGGAGAAGAGCTACGCCTTTCCCCCGCCGGGCTACACGCTGAAATGGTTCGGCGTGGTGTGGGGGCGGGCCGATATCTGGGCGGCGGTGGGGCTTTCGTTGAAAGTGGCGGCAATTGCGACCCTCATCGCCCTGGTGCTCGGCACGCTGGCGGCCGGGGCACTGGCACGGGCGAAGTTCTTCGGCCGGGAGCCGATCTCGCTGCTGTTCGTGCTGCCGATCGCCCTGCCGGGCATCGTGACCGGTATCGCGCTGCGCCAGGCTTTCGGGCTGATGGAGATCCCTTTCTCCTTTTGGACCATCGTGCTCGGCCACGCGACCTTCTGCATCGTCGTCGTCTACAACAATGCGGTCGCCCGGCTACGGCGGCTGTCGCCCTCGCTGATCGAGGCGTCGATGGACCTCGGCGCCGACGCATTCCAGACCTTCCGCCTCGTCGTACTGCCGAATATCGGCACCGCGCTGCTCGCCGGCGGCATGCTCGCCTTCGCGCTTAGCTTCGATGAGGTGATCGTCACCACCTTCACCGCCGGCCAGCAATCGACCCTGCCGATCTGGATGCTGTCGGAGCTGATCCGCCCGCGCCAGCGGCCGGTCACCAATGTCGTCGCCGTCCTCGTCATCCTCGTCACCTTCCTGCCCATCCTCGCTGCCTACTACCTCGCCCGCGAGGGAGGGCAGGCAAGGGGTGCGGCGAGGGGGCGATAACTGCCGGCAAATAGGGAGAAGCCCGATATGACCGCCACTTTCGACACCGAGATGCTGATCGGCTCCGCCTTCCTCGCCGGTACCGAGACGCCGGAGACGGTGCTCAATCCCAAGACCGAAGAGACGCTGATCGAATTGCCGGAAGCTTCCGTCGACCAGATCGACGCGGCGGTGAATGCCGCCGAGGCGGCATTCAGGAACTGGGCCCGCACCACGCCGGTCGAGCGGTCCTACCTGCTGCTCAAGCTTGCGGACCGCATCGAGGCCGAGGCGGAAGCCTTCGCGACGCTGGAAGCGTTGAACTGCGGCAAGCCGCGCCACGCGGTGCTGCGCGACGAAATCCCCGGCGTGGTCGATTGCTTCCGCTTTTTCGCCGGCGCGGTGCGCACCCAGCACGGCATGGTGGCGGGCGAGTACCTTGCCGGGCATACCTCGATGATCCGCCGCGACCCGATCGGCGTCGTCGCCTCCATCGCGCCGTGGAACTACCCGCTAATGATGGCGGCGTGGAAGCTCGCCCCGGCCCTGGCCGGCGGCAACACCGTAGTGATAAAGCCCTCCGAGCAGACGCCGCTGACCACGCTCAAGCTCGCCAGGCTGATCGCCGACATCTTCCCGGAAGGGGTGGTGAATGTGGTGGTTGGGCGCGGCGAGAGCGTCGGCAATGCGCTGATCAACCATCCCAAGGTGGCGATGGTTTCGCTCACCGGCGACATCGCCACCGGCAAGAAGGTGCTCACTGCCGCTGCAAGGAGCGTGAAGCGGACCCATCTCGAACTCGGCGGCAAGGCGCCGGTGATCGTGTTCGATGATGCCGATCTCGCCGAGGTGGTCGAGGGCGTGAAGAGCTTCGGCTATTACAATGCCGGACAGGACTGCACCGCCGCCTGCCGCATCTATGCGGCGGACAGGATCTACGACAACCTCGTCGCCGACCTCGCCTCGGCAGTCTCCGGGCTGAAATTCGCGTCGCCGAACGACGAGGAGAACGACATCGGCCCGCTGATCTCCGCCCGCCAACGCGCCCGCGTCGCCTCCTTCGTCGAGCGGGCCTCGGAACTCGACCATATCGAGGTGGCGACGGGCGGCAAGCCGGCTTCCGGCCGAGGCTTCTTCTACGAGCCGACCGTGGTTGCCGGTGCGTTGCAGTCGGACGAGATCGTGCGGCGCGAGGTGTTCGGGCCGGTGGTGTCGGTCACTCGCTTTTCCGATGTCGACGATGCGGTGGCCTGGGCGAATGACAGTGACTATGGCCTGGCCTCGTCGGTCTGGACCAGGGACATCTCCCGGGGCATGGCGACCGCCGCCCGGCTGCAATATGGCTGCACCTGGGTGAACTGCCATTTCATGCTGGTGAGCGAGATGCCGCATGGCGGGCTCAAGCAGTCCGGCTACGGCAAGGACCTCTCCGCCTATGCGCTGGAGGATTACACCGTGGTGCGGCACGTGATGGTGAGGAACGGCTGAGGGCGCTTAGCCGGCTGGTGCGCCGGTGCCGCCCGCCCTGTAGGATCGTCGGCGCGCCATTGTGATGGCGCGCCGTTTCTATTCCTGGGGGCATCATGTCGTCTGCCGTCTCGCCGCTGCGCTTTTTTCTCGCCGCAATGGTTCTGCTGATCTCTCTGCTGCCGGCGGCGGCGGAGCCGGTGGATGCGACGCCCCGCATCGCCGTGCTGTGTGCCTTCGAACCCGAATGGAAGGCCTTGCGTGCCGTCGCCACTCATATGGAGGAGCGCGATTATAAGGGCGTTCCCATCGTCACCGGCGAGATCGAGGGCAAGCCGGTAGTGCTGGTGATGACCGGGGTGAGCATGGTCAATGCCGCGATGACCACCCAGATGACGCTGGATCGCTATAATGTGACCCGCATCGTGGTCTCGGGCATCGCTGGCGGCGTCGATCCCTCGCTGAACATCGGCGACATCGCGGTGCCGGAGCGCTGGGGGCAATATCTCGAGGTGATCCTGGCCCGCGAGACGCCGCAGGGCTTTCGGCTGCCCTCCGATGACACGCCGGATTTCGCCAATTTCGGCATGATGTTTCCTCGTGGCGTGCGGGTGTTCCGCGAGGCCAGGCCTCCTCGCCCCGGCAGTTCTGGTTCGATGTCGATCCCGCCATGCTGGAGGTGGCGCGCAAGAGCGAGGCCGTGACCGACAGCGAACTCCAGCGTTGCAGCGCCGACAAGGTGTGCCTGCTGAAGGCGCCGCGGGTGCGGGTCGGCGGCCACGGCGTCTCGGGCCCCGCCTTCGTCGACAATGCCGCCTTCCGCAGCTTCACCTTCGACACGTTCAAGGCCCAGGTGCTGGATATGGAAAGCGCCGCCATCGCCCATGTGGCGACGACCAACGGCGTGCCGTTCATCGTCTTCCGGGCGCTGTCGGATCTCGCCGGCGGCGGGCCGGGCGAGAACGAGATGCTCGTTTTCATGGATCTCGCGGCGAATAATTCCGTAGCGGTGATGCGTACCTTCCTCAAGGCATTGCCGGATTGAACCGGCTGTCTGTGATAGGATGACCATGACCAGCGCCGATGTGATCGCCGGCTGGCCTTTATGACAAAGTTTTAAGTTGGAACTTTTCAGGAGTTCTGCACTGTCGCACCCTGGGCGCTTTTTGCAGCGCGGCGATAGGCGAGGAAATGTGTATGCGACGCGTGACGGGCCTGCTTCTCTGTCTGGCCGTGCTGGCGGGAGCTGGAATGCTCGCCCATCGGCAGGGCTGGATCGCGGGTGGCCTGTCCGCCGTGAAGGGCGAGGCGCGTGCCGCACCGGAAGCCCGTCAGGCGCCTCGCATCCCCGTCGAGGTGGCGGTTGCCCGGCAGGAACAGGTCACCTCCGACATCCGTTCCATCGGCACGCTGCAATCCGACGAATCGGTCAAGGTCGCGTCCGAGGTCGCCGGCCGGATCGAGCGGCTGGCCTTCAAGGAAGGCGAACAGGTGCAGGCCGGCGCCGTGCTCGTCCAGCTCGATGCGGCGCTAGTTAAGGCCTCGTTGGAAGAGAGCGAGGCGCGGCTTGAACTCGCCAAGGCCAATTACGATCGCGCCCAGCGTCTGCAGCAGTCGGGTTCCGGTACCGCGCGCGCGCTCGACGAGGCGAAGGCCGAGCTCAACACCGCTTCCGCGCTGATCGATTCCCAGCGCGTGCAAATCTCCAAGCATACGATCAGCGCCCCGTTCGACGGCGTCGTCGGTCTGCGTTCCATATCCGTCGGCGCGTATATCCCGATTGGTACCGCCCTGGTGAACCTCGAAAAGATCGACGTGCTCAAGGTCGACTTCAAGGTACCGGAGATTTTCCTGCGGCAGATCGGCCCCGGCCAGAATGTCGAGATTGCCGTGGATGCGATGCCGGACCGCCATTTCACCGGCACTGTCTACGCCATCGATCCCATGGTCGATGTCAATGGTCGCTCGATCAGCGTGCGCGCTAATCTGCCCAATCCGGATCTGGTGCTGCGGCCCGGCCTGTTCGTGCGGGTGGTGGTCAAGGGACTCGACAGCCGTCCGACGGTGTTCGTGCCGGAGAGCGCCATCGTGCCGCGCGGGCAGGAGCGCTTCGTCTGGCTGGTGGCCGACGGCAAGGCCAAGGAAACCAAGGTCGAGCTCGGCCAGCGCCGTGCCGGCGAGGTGGAGATCCTCAAGGGCGTGCCGGTCGGGGCCAGCGTCGTGGTCGCCGGCCAGGGCCGGTTGCGCAACGGCGCCACGGTCGAGGTGGTGCCGACCCCGCCGGCCACGCAGAGCTGAGGCGGCGCAATGGGTATATCGGAGCTGTGCATCCGCCGCCCGGTCTTCGCCACGGTGCTGAGCCTCCTGATGGTACTGGTCGGCATCGTCTCCTACAGCCGCCTCACCGTGCGCGAATATCCCAACATCGACGAGCCGGTGGTATCGGTGGTCACCCGCTATCCCGGCGCCTCGGCGAGCATCGTCGAGAGCCAGGTCACGCAGGTGCTGGAAGGCTCCATCGCCGGCATTGAGGGTATCGACGTCCTCGAATCCACCAGCCGCTCGGAATCGAGCCGCATCACCGTGCGCTTCCGCCTCGAAGTGAATCCGGACGTGGCGGCCAGCGACGTGCGGGACCGGGTGAGCCGCGTGCGCCAGCGCCTGCCGGACGAGATCGACGAGCCGGTGATCTCCAAGGTCGAGGCCGACGCCCAGCCGGTGGTGTTCATCGTGTTCAGCTCCAACCGCATGAACGCGCTGGAGCTGTCGGACTATATCGACCGCTACGTCGTCGACCGCTTCAAGAATCTGACCGGCGTCGCCGATGTGCAGATCTATGGCGAGCGGCGCTATGCCATGCGCATCTGGATCGACCGCGAGCGCCTTGCCGCCTATGAGCTGACGGTGCAGGACGTCGAGGATGCCCTGCGCGCCCAGAACGTCGAGATTCCGTCCGGTCGCATCGAGAGCGCGGATCGCGAGTTCAACGTGCTCTCGCGCACCGCGCTCGCCACCGTCGACCAGTTTGACGACATCATCGTCAAGCGCGCCAATGGCGCCCAGGTGCGGCTTGCCGACGTCGCGCGGGTCGAGCTCGGCGCGGCGGACGAGCGTCGTTCCAGCCGTTTCAATGGCGGGCAGGCGATCATCGTCGGCATCATCAAGCAGGCGGTGGCGAACCCGCTCGACGTGTCGTCCGGCGTGCGCGCGGTGCTGCCGGAGATTAACGACACGCTGCCGGAAGGCATGAGCGCCACCATCGGCCAAGACAATTCGGTATTCATCGACCGCTCGATCCGCGCGGTGTTCCACACCATCCTCGAGGCGGTGGTGCTGGTGGTGCTGGTGATCGTGATCTTCCTGCGCTCGTTCCGGGCGTCGCTGATCCCGGTGATCACCATCCCCATCTCGCTGATCACCACCTTTGCGCTGATGTATGCGCTGGGATTCAGCGTCAATACGCTGACCCTGCTCGCCATGGTGCTGGCCATCGGCCTGGTGGTCGATGACGCCATCGTGGTGCTGGAGAACATATTCCGCCACATCGAGCACGGCATGAAGCCCATTCCCGCGGCCATCCGAGGCGCCCGGGAGATCGGCTTCGCGGTCATCGCCATGACGCTGACGCTGGCCGCCGTCTATGCGCCGGTCGCCTTTGCCGCCGGCCGCACCGGACGCCTGTTCACCGAGTTCGCGCTGACGCTGGCCGGGGCGGTGCTGGTCTCCGGCTTCGTGGCGCTGACGCTCACGCCGATGATGTGTTCGCGCCTGCTCAGGCACGAGCCCAATCCTGGCCGGATTTCCGCTTTCGTCGAACGTGGGTTGCGCGGGCTGGAGGGAGGCTATCGGCGCATGCTCGGCGGCGTGCTGAGGATGCGGGCGCTGGTGCTGCTGCTGGCGCTCGTCGTCGCCGGCGCCAGCGCCTATTTCTTCGTGGTCCTGCCCTCCGAGCTGTCGCCGGTCGAAGACCGCGGCACGGTGCGGGTGACGGGCAACGGGCCGGAAGGCTCGACGCTGTCTTATACCTCCCGCTACACCGGGCAGATCGACACCATCCTCGGCAAGATTCCTGAACTGGATTCGGTGCTGATCATCAACGGCATGCCGGAGGTAAACCGCTTCCTGGTCATGGGCCGGCTGAAGGATTGGGACGATCGCGAGCGTCGCCAGCAGGACATCGTCGCCGCCACCTCGCCGCAGCTGCGCCGCATCGCCGGCGTCAACGCCTACGCCAACAACCCGGCTTCGCTCGGCGCCTCCAATAATTCCCGGCCGATCGAGTTCGTGCTGCAGACCTCCGGCACCTATGAGGAGCTGGACGAGTATGTGAACCAGTTCCTGGCCCGCATCGCCGATTATCCCGGCCTCGTCAGTGTCGACAGCGATCTGAAGCTCAACAAGCCGGAGATTTCGGTCACCATCGATCGTGCCAAGGCGGCGGATCTCGGCATCGATGTCGCCGTGCTCGGCCGGACCCTGGAAAGCCTGCTTGGCGGGCGACAGGTGACGCGTTTCGAGGTCAGCGGCGAGCAATACGACGTCTATGTCCAGCTCGACGCCAGCGACCGCGCCTCGCCGACCACGCTCGACACCATCTATCTGCGCTCGGCCAACGGGCAGATGGTGCAACTCGCCAACCTCGTCTCGGTCCGCGAGACGGTGGCGCCGCAGGAGCTCAAGCGCTTCAACCAGCTGCGCTCGGCCACCATCTCCGCCAATCTGGCCCCGGGGTTCTCGCAGGGCGAGGCGCTGGCGTTCCTCGATCAGGCGGCGCGCGAGGTGCTGCCCGATACGGTGCGCACCGACGTTGCCGGCCAGAGCCGCGAATTCCGCGCCGCTGGGCAGAGCCTTGCCGTCGTCTTCGTGCTGGCGCTTGGCTTCATCTATCTGGTGCTGGCGGCGCAGTTCGAGAGCTTCCGCGACCCGGTGATCATCATGCTCACCGTCCCGCTGTCGATGACCGGGGCGCTCGCCGCGCTCTACTATGCCGGCGGTACGTTGAACGTCTATTCGCAGATCGGGCTGGTGACTCTGGTCGGCCTGATCACCAAGCACGGCATCCTGATCGTCGAATTCGCCAACCAGCAGCAGGAGGCCGGCCTTGACCGCCGCGCTGCGGTCATCGAGGCGGCGGTGCTGCGCCTGCGGCCGATCCTGATGACCACCGGCGCCATGGTGCTCGGTGCGGTGCCGCTGGCGCTGGCGACCGGCGCCGGCGCCGAAAGCCGGCAGCAGATCGGCTGGGTGATCGTCGGCGGCATGACGCTCGGCACGCTGCTCACCTTGTTCGTGGTGCCGACGGTCTATTCGCTGATCGGGCGCATCCACAGCCATCCGGCGGTCGAGGTGACCCCGACCCCGGTGCACGCGCCGGCACCCGCCGAATAGCCGGACGCCGGGACGCCTTCAGGCGGCATCGTGTGCGCCGCCGCCGGCTTCTTCCGTGGCAATCCTGACGGCAGTGGCAAACGACGGCGGGATGCCCCCGGAGGCGCAATAGGGCCATTTCCTGTCGCGCATCTCGGTGGCGGCGATACCGCCATCGGGCGGACCGGCCCGCTCGATTGCAGGTGGCGCCTCAGTGCCGCCAGCCGGGAAACACGCTCCCGAGCGCGCCGGTGATCATTTCCATGGCGATGGCGGCGAGGATGATGCCCATCAGACGCTTGGACACCGACAGCGCCGTCGGCGAGAGCTTGCTGCCGATCACCGGCGCCAGCGCCATCGCCGCGGCAAAGAAGACCAGATATCCGATGAGACCGGCATAATAGCCCGTGACGCCGGCGGTTCCATGCGCCTCCTGCGCGAACACGATCAGCGTCGCCATGGTGCCGGGACCGAGCGCGATGGGAAGGCCGAGCGGGTAGACGCCGACATTGGCGACCGTCTCGAAATGCTGCTGCTCGGCTTCGGTGCCCTGATGCGAGGAGTGATCGTCGCCGCTCAGCATGGAGAGCGCGATCATCAGCACGATCAACCCGCCGGCGAGCCGGAAATGCGGCACGTCAATGCCGAATAGGGAAAGCGCCGCCTGTCCGGCGAGGGCGCAGACCAGTGCCCCTGCCGTTACCGTGACGATCATGGCGATGAGGGCGCTGCGGCGCTGCGGCGGCGTGAGATCGGCGGTCAGGGCGAGGAAGACCGGAATGGTGCTGAGCGGGTTCATGATCGCGAACAGGGCCGCGAACAGCTTCGCCGTCAGTGTGACGTCCATGTTCTCGTCTCATCAAATCGATCGATCTGAACTGTTTCAGTCGCCGAGTGCGCCGCGAATGATCCCTTAGCACAAGGCGGCGGCGCCATGTGCGTTCGCGGTGCAGATCTCTGGAAAGGGCTATGGCCACGGACGGCGAGGCTAAAGAAATCCGGTTTCACCTCAGCCTCCGTTGATGCTGACGGCGGCCATGTCCAACCGCCGATGCCGCAGATTGTTGCACCGCGATGCCGCGACCGGCCAGCGCGGCTGAGCGTTGACGCCCGGTTCCCGCAGGGGTGATGAAAAGCGTCTCGGGTCTGAACCCGCTAAGTACCGTTCCAATCATCGTCAAATCGAGGTTGCGCGTGTGCGGCCGGAATTATTGCAATGCATCATGATACGACGCTGCCCGTCGGCTCTTTATTTGCAGGCATTTCGGCCGAGAGTGGAGGCTGAAGCCTTCTACGCGACGGGGGTGTCAAAAACGCCACGCAACATAATCAATCCTGCACCCGCCAAGTAAATGAACATGCGTCTGCTTGTTGCATCAAGAATTCGCTGATACCCCAATTCATGGACTGATTTTGGTCGTGGCCATTCGCGGTCGGATAGGGCCAGATGGTGCAGAATTGGGCGTGATTCGTCGCGTCCGGGGAAGCCGCCTGAAAAAGGCGGCGGCGGGGATTGGGGAACAGCATGACGTTCGAGACGCGTCGCGCAGGCTTCGTGCGCAGGTCGCCGGCTTTCCGCGGTCAATCAGAGGCGCGGCGCGGTGGGCTCCTTGGCTCCACGGCGATAGCGACCACCCTGGTGGCCATGATCTCGGCGGCGGCGCTCGTCGGCGCGAGCCCGGCGCAGGCCGCCTGCAACTTCGCCACCGGTGCCACCAATGCTGGTATCTTCGGCTTGGGAGGCCGCAACTGCCTCGCGCCTCCGGCGAATGTGGGGGCGGGTGTCGCGGTTTCGGGACGCGGCGTCGGCTCGATCGGCGACGTCAACAACCAGGGCAGCATCAGCAACACGTTTGGATCGGGCGCGGTGAACGCGGTCGATATCCTGTCCCCCGGTGTCGGCAATTACTCCGGCAGCGGAAGCGTCAACTCGACGGCGGGAACCGGCATCAACATCGTTGCCGCTTCGTCGAATGTGACGACCACGGGCGGAGTCATCATCGGCGGCGGCGGCGACGCGCTCAACATCACCGCCGGAACGGTGAGCGTCTCCGGCATCAACACGACTTATCAGGGGGCGGATGACGGCATCGACATCACCTCCGCCTCCTCAGGCATCAATCTGATCGGTGGCGTGGTCACCGGGGCGTCCGGCGACGGCATCGCGGTGACCGGAGGTACCACCTCCGTCACGACTACCGGCACCACCGTGATCGGCGGCAATAACGGCATCAATGTCGCAACCCTCGGCGGCCCTGCGACCGTGCTGGTGAATGGCGGCGTCGTGACCGGACTGGGAGGCGACGGTATCAGCGCCACCTCGATCGGCCTGCTCGGCCTGGGTGGCGCGACCTCCGTAACCACGGGCGCCGGTGCGGGCGTCGTCGGAAACGTCAACGGCATCAGCGCTTTGTCCGCCGGCCTCGACCTCGACACGTCCACCACGGTGGCCGCTAACGGCGCATCGGTGGCGGGGACGACGGGGATCGGCGTGCTCGCGGTATCGGCCTCCGGCTCGCTGAGCGGCAATGAGGGGGATGCCACCACGCACGTTACGGGCAGCGCCGCCATCACCGGTGACCAGTTCGGTGTGGTGGCGATCGCCGGCAGCGTCGGCGGCGACATTACCGGCCTCGATCCGAGCGATCCGCTTACCTGGCCCGTCGGTCAGGGCAAGGCCACCGTCGACGTGACCACCAGCGGCGACGTCACCGGCACCAACGGCTCCGGCGTCGTCGCGCTGGCCATCGGTAATGGCGGCAACGATGTCGATGTCGACACGCGCGGCGGTCGTGTGGTCGGCGGTGACGGTTTCGGCGTGCTTGCCGGCTCGCTCGCCACCGGCGGGACGCCGGGGACGGTCGACGTGCAGGCCAACGATGTCGCCGGCACCGCCGGCGGCGTGCTGGGCTTCAATACCAACGGCAATGCCACCGTGACGGTGAATGGCCTGGTGGAAGTGGCGCCGGGCGGTTTGATCGGCGTGGGCGCCATCTCCAATGGCGGCGACGCGAGGGTCAACTTCAACGGCACCATCGATCCGCCGCTCATCGGTGCCGGCTCGCTCGCCCTCGGCAATGGCACCGCCTCGACCACCGCATCCGGCACGATCGATGCCGATCTGATCGGTGTCGTCGCGCTCAATGTGGGTGATGGCCACGCCGTGGCGGATAACGATGCCGATGTGTTCTCCAGCGCCGGCGCCACGCCGCTGCTCGGAGTCGGTGCGGTGAAGATCGGCGATGACAATCCCGCCGGCCCGCCGGACGTGGTGGTGGACAACCGCGGCGATGTCTCCGATTTCGCTGTCGGCGTGCTCGGTCTCGCTGTCGGCGACGGCAATGACGTGCTGGTCGAGAACACCGGCACCATTGATGGCGGCTTCGTCGGCGTGGCCGGAGTCGCGATCGGCGCCGGCGGCGCCGGCAAAGCGGTGGTCGTCGACAATGGCGGCATCATCAAGAACAATGGTGGTCTTGGCGTACTCGGCCTCGCCATCGGCGACAATTACGAGGTCGATGTCGAGAATACCGGGTCGGTGCAGGCGCAGTTGCTCGGCGTCGGCGGCGTTCTGATCGGCGACAATGGCGGCGCCGATGCCGTCACCGTGTCGAATACCGGAGCGATTGCCACATCGGGCCTCGGCGTCATCGCCGCCGCGATTGGCGACAACAACGTCGTCGACGTGAACAATACCGGCCCGATCAGCGCCGGCATCGTCGGGGTCGGCGGTCTGCTTGTCGGCGATAACGGAGCCGTGGATGTCGGCAACCAGGGCGTTGTGGCTACCGCCGGGCTCGGCGTGATCGGCGTCGCCATCGGGGCCGGCAACACGGTTTCCGTCGTCAACAGCGGCCCGGTCGATGCCGGCATTCTCGGTGTAGGCGGCCTGCTCATCGGCGACAATGGCGGGGCCGGCGCGGTCAGCGTCACTAATCTCGGCCCTGTCCTCACCGATGGCCTCGGTGTCGCCGGCGCGGCCATCGGCGACGGCAATGGCGTCACGATCTCCTCCACTGGCCCGGTCGATGCCGGTATCGCGGGCGTTGCCGGTCTGGTCGTCGGCGACAACGGAACGGTCGAGATCGGCACCATCAGCAGCGGGTCGGTGACGTCCGATGCGGTGGGTGTGGTCGGTGCCGCCATCGGGGCCAATGGCAGCGTCGACATCGAAACCTACGGATCCGTCGATGCCGGTTTCCTCGGCGTCGGCGGCCTGATCATCGGCAATGACAGCGATCTCGTCATCCTGACGCGCGCCGACGTGACGTCGTCGGACGGGCTCGGCGTCGTGGGACTCGGCATCGGCACCAACAACCGGCTCGATGTCACCACCCGTGACCGTGTCGAGGGCGATCTCCTCGGCGTGGGAGCGTTGAATATCGGCGACGACAGCACCGTCACCCTCCTCACCGAGGACGAGGTGCATGCGGCGGGCGGTCTCGGCGTGCTCGGCGGAGCGATCGGCGACCGGAACCAGGTGCAGATTCTCACCTCCGATACGGTGGAAGGGGAGTATCTCGGCGTCGGCGGCCTGCTGATCGGCGGCCAGAACACGCTCGGCCTGACGGCGGTGGACGATGTCACCTCCGCCGGCGGCCTGGGCGTCGCCGTGCTGGGCGTAGGTAACGCGAACGACGTCGATGTGCTGACCCAGGGCGCCGTGTCCGGACGCTACCTCGGCGTCGGGGCGCTGAATCTCGGCAACGACAGCACCGTGGTGGTCACCACCGAGCAGGCGGTCGCGTCGGCCGATGGTCTCGGCGTCCTCGGCGGCGCGGTGGGGACGTCCGGCAATTCCGCCACCATTCTCACCGAGGCGGCGGTCTCCGGTCGCTATCTCGGTGTCGGCGGCATCGTGGTGGGCGCGGGCAGCAGCCTCGGCGTGACCACGCAAGGCTCGGTCACGGCGACCGAAGGGCTCGGCGTCGTCGGTATCGGCCTTGGCGACGACACCTCGGTGAACGTTCTCGCCGGGGATGCGGTGGACGGCCGCTATCTCGGCGTCGGTGGCCTCATCGCGGGAGCGGGCGGCTCGCTCTCCGTCGAGACGGCGGGGCCGGTGGTCTCGATCGACGGGCTTGGCGTGGCCGGCATCGGTCTTGGCAGCAACGTCATCGAAGTCGTCACCGGCGGCACGGTGGATGGCCGCTATCTCGGCGTCGGCGGCGTCGCGGTGGGCGACGACAGCTCGCTGTTAATCACGACCCAGGCGGCGGTCGCTTCGAGTGACGGGCTCGGCGTGCTCGGGCTGGGCATCGGTGAGAACGGTGCGCTCGGCGTCACCACCGGGGCGTCGGTGACCGGCAATCTGCTGGGCGTCGGCGCCCTGCAGATCGGCGACAATGCGGATGTCGACCTCGTCACCAATGGCACCGTGGTCGCCACGTCCGGTGTCGGTGTGATCGGCGGCGCCATAGGCAGCGGCGGCTCGCTCGATGTCACCACCTTCGGCGAGGTCGTGGCGCCGGTCGCCGGCGTGGTCGGCTTCAATCTCGGCGGCGACGCCAACGTCACCACCAATGCCAAGGTCTCGGTGCCGGGCGGCGGCTATGTCGGCGTGTTCGCGCTCGCGGCGGGCAGCGGCAACGCCACCACGACCATCAATGCCCAGATCGATCCGCCGGTGGTGGGCGGCGGCGCCTTCACCGTCGGTTCCGGCGCCGCCACGGTCAATGTGAACGCCAATGTGCAGGCGATGGAGGTCGGCATTCTCGGCGGCAATATCGGCACAGGAAACGTCAATATCAACGTCAATGACGCCGGCTCGATCCAATCCGACGGCGTCGGTGTGCTCGCCCTCAAGGGCGGCGATGGCGATACCACCCTCACTGTCAACGGCGCCATTGGCGGGCTTTCGGGAGCCGCGACAGGCAATGACGGCATCCTGGTGCTGAATGGCGGTGGCGCGGGCGTCGTAACCGTGTCGACCAACAGCTTCGGCACCATCACCGCCGGAGACGACGGCATCTCGGTGAACAAGTTCGCCAGTGACGGCAATGGCACCGAGGCGGTCGTCGTCAGCGCCGGCGGCAGCATCGTCGCCGCGGAAGACGGTATCGACATCGACCATGAGGTCGGCAACGGCGACGTCGCCGTGGTGAATTTCGGCACCATCAATGCCGGAGCGACCGGCATCAGCGTCGCCAAGACAGCAGGCGCCGGCGAGATCGGCGTCCTCGTTCTGGGCAACATCACGGCCGCCGCCGGTGTGACTGCCTATGGCGAGGCGCAGGACGGCGATGCCGCCGTCATCACCGGTTCGGGGACGGTGATATCCGCCGCCAATGCCGGCATCGCGGCGACCAAGCTCTCGGGCGGGTCTGGCGATACGGTGGTGATCACCGGCGATTCGTCCCGCCTCATCTCCGGCGGCACCGGCATCTCGGCGTTCAACAATATCGGCAGCGGCGGCAACGACGCATCGGTGACGGCCGGTTTCGGCAGCTCCGTCAGTGCCGGCAGCGACGCCATCGTCGCCGGCGGCTGGGATGATGTCGGTGTCACGACGGGGCAGAACAGCTTCATCCGCGGTGACGCGGGCGCGACCGGCACCGGCAGCGCCATCCGCATCATCAATGCCGATGTCGCGACGGTGACGGTTGGCCAGAACGCCATCGTCTCCGGCTCCGGCCAGAGCTGGCCAAATGCGGTGATCTCGGTCACCAGCGACGATGCCACAGTGATCAATATCGGCAATGCCGCGCTGGTCACCTCCTGGGCCTTCGACGGCAGTGTCCCGGCGAACAATGATCTCGTCACCGCCGCCGGCCGCATCGTCATCGACACCGATGGCGGTGCGACCACCATCAACAATTCGGGCACCCTCATCGGCCGCATCGGCCTCACCGACACCGCCGACAGCGTCAATAATCTCAGTTCGAACAGCTGGGTGGTGGTGGGCACTAACGGTTTCGGCGCCGGCGCCGATACGCTGACCAATCCCGGCCGCATCGTCACCGCGCTGCAGGGCAATGTCGCCGAGCAGACCAGCTTCCTCGCGCTGGAAAGCTTCGTGAACGGCGACCCGGCCAATGCCGGGGCCGGCCTGCTGACGATGGTGGACGAGGCGCCGGGCACCCTCGCCTTCAATGCCGCGCGCGACGTCACCTATACCAGCGGCACCTTCACCGGGGTGGGCAATAGCGGGCTGGGCGTCGACGCCTATCTCGGCGGCCCGGGCTCGACCTCGGATCGGCTGGTGATCGGCGGGCTTGATGTGAACGGCAACCCGATCGCGGGGGCCGCCACGCTCGGTACGACGAAGATCTTCGTGAACGATCTCAACACCGGGCCGGGCAGCTTCAACCCGGACGGCATCCTGGTCGTCACCGCTCAGAACGGCACGACGAACGCCTCGAACTTCGTGATCGACCCGAACTCGTCCAACTATGTGAACAAGTTCGGCGGCGTCATCGACAAGGGCCTGTTCATCTACGACCTCGCCGTGGCGCCGGTCGCCGGCGGCGGTACCGGGCAATATCTGGTCGGCGTTCCGGATCAGGAGGCCTATGAGCTGCCATCCTTTATCACCGGCGCGCAGACGATCTGGCACGAGACCGCCGGCCTCTGGCTCGATCGCCAGGCCGACCTGCGCTCCTATCTGCTGAACCCGGTGCCGGCTGGTCCTGCCGCGACCATCGTGACCAAGGAGCACGGACTGGTCACCAAAGCACCGCCCGTCGCGGCGCAGAGCGTCACGCCCGGCGTATGGGCGAAGGCGGTCGGCAGCTGGATGTCGCGTGACAATACCTCCAGCTACAGCGCCCTCGGCAACGATTACAGCTTCGACACCTCCTACAGCCAGGACACCTACGGCTTCATCGTCGGCGCCGATTTCGGCAAGACCACCGACAGCACGGCGTGGCTCTTCGGCGTCATGGGCGGCTACATCACCTCCTCGCTCGACTTCGACAATTCGCCGACCTCCGGTGACTATTCGGGTGGAACGGTGGGCGTGTACGGCACCTATATCAATGGCGGCTTCTTCCTCGACGCCCTGCTGAAGGCCGACTTCCTCGACCTCGACTACAGCGCGCCGACGCTGGGCGGCTTCGGCTATTCCAGCGAGAGCAGCGATGTGACCTCGGTCGGCTTCGTGCTCGACAGCGGCTATCGCATGGCCTGGACGGAGACGCTGTATTTCGAGCCGGTCGCCACGCTGGCCTATGTGAACACCAGCATCGACAATCTGGACGGCCTCTCTGGCACCAGCGTGCAGTTCAATGATGGGGACAGCCTGCGCGGGGCCCTGGGCGCCCGCATCGGCGGTCGGCTGCATGAGACCGACACCTACTGGATGGAAGCCTCGGCCGTCGGTCGCCTGTGGTACGAGTTCGACGGCGACAACACCGTTACCATCGTCAATCCGGGCACGCCTTTCAACGTGGCGGATGATTTCGACGGCGCCTTCGGCGAAGTGGGGGGCAATCTCAACTGGTTCTCCAAGGACAGCGGATGGAGCGGTTTCGTAAACGCCAACATCAAGTTCAACGGAGACTTCACCTCGGGAACGGCGCTTACCGGCGTGCGCTACAAGTGGTAATCTGTCGGTAGGATCGCAGAGCGACAGGTCGATCCTGCGGGGGCGGCCTGTTTCTTTGTGATCATGCGCAATGGTGGCCGCCTTGCTGGAGGCTTGTGCCCGAGAGGAGCACTCACATGACCCGCCAATGTTCGCCTCGTCGTCTCGGATTTCTCGGCCTGGTGTTGTCCCTCGCCGGCATGGCCATTGCCGGCCAGGCCTCCGCCCAGGTGCCTGCGGCGCAGCCGAACCCCGCGGCCCCGCCACGGACAGAAACCGTGGTCTATGAGAACTGGACGGTGACCTGCCGTGACAACCTTTCCAAGGGCGCAAAGAAGATCTGCTCGGCCAATCTGCGGATCACCAGCAGCCAGAACCGCCAGAACATCTTGATCTGGGAGATCGGCAATGACGGAGCCGGCAAACCCGTCTTTGCCCTGCGCACCCCGCTCGGGGTGATGATCAAGGACGGAGTGCAGCTCACCATCGATGCCGGCAAGCCGCGCAAGGTGGATTACATTTTGTGCGACGCCAATGGCTGCGAGGCAGCGGGAATGTTCGACGCCGCTCTCTCCCGCGAACTTGCCGGCGGCACCGAGGCGTTCGGCGGCTTCATGATGACGAACGGTCAACCCGTCCGGTTGAAGGTTCCCCTCAAAGGTATCGATCAGGCACTGGGAGCACTCCGCAGCTAGGTCTGACGGAAGGCGTTCGTCCGCGATCGTGTGTCAGGGGGTGGCCGCAATATCGGCTCGCATCCCTTAGGGTATCGTTACTAAGCCTTATTTGCGACCGATTTATTTTCCAAGACGATAACATTGCTCGCCAACCGCCGGTTTTTAGCTGGTTTGGCGTTGGTTTTATGTTGTGAGACGTCGCGGCTCAACCTGTTGGGCTGGTTCATGCGCCTCCATTTTAGTTTAAGGTTGACATGATTATTGCGCCGCGGCTCATTGATAGCCTTTTCGTGCATACCGATACGGCCATGCCTATTTATCGACAGCTCGAAGAGCAGGTCGCCGCGATGATCGCGGAGGGAACCCTGCCTGTCGGCTTCACCATGCCTGCGGAGCGTCAGCTTTCGGCGGAGTTGGGCGTCAGCCGCACCACGGTCCAGCGTGCCTATGACGCGCTGCGCAAGCGGAAGCTGCTCGCCGCGCATGGCCGGCTTGGCCATGTTGTTCAGGAGGCGGATTCGGTGCCGGTGCCGGCCCTGAACCGGCTGAGAAGTTTTACCGAGGAGATGGAAGAACTGGGGCGCAAGCCGACGAGCCGGATCGTCGAGCGCGTTGTCGTGGCCAATCGATCGATTGCCTCGATCTTCGGACGTCCCTCGACGACGATGTTCCTCAATCTTATCCGCATCCGCTACGGAGATGGCGTCCCGCTCGCCCGCGAGGTAGCTTGGTACGATCTCGAATGCTGCCCGAGCCTCGCCGAGGCGGATCTGTCGGGCTCGGTCTACGGCTATCTCGCCGATAATGGCGTGCCGCTCGGTCATTGCGAGAAATCGATCGAGGCCACTTCGCCGAGCGCCGAGGAATGCGCGGTCTTCGGCTTCAGCGAGCCCAGGCCGTGCCTTCTCGTCAAAAGCCGCTCCTTCGACAGGCAGCAGCGCATGGTTGAGTATGTCGAGAGCCTGTTCCGTGGCGACAGCTACGCCTATCGGCTCGAATTGAACGCCTGAGGCCGCCGCCTCACGCCACGACCATACGCTTGGCCATCCGGTTGGCTTCTGCCGATGAAGCATCGCCGCTGCTCATGATGGTTCCGGCCGCGTTATTGGATGGTCGGGGCGGGTCTGCGCCTCGTGTGGGCCGGAGGGAGCTACCGCCGGATTGTGAGTTTCCCCGCAAATTTTTCTGATGAGGACGGTGCGGCAGGCCGTGCATGCGTGCAGTGCGAAGCGCACGCGATTCGCGGATCCGCAACGCAAGGATCTCTCTCATCTGGCTCGCCGCTGATGGGTCGCTGCGTGCGCCGCGGCCGGTCACGTGAGCCCTTATGGCTGGCGGGCTATCATACCTCTGGAGGTTATAATAAGTGGCCGCCGCAGAGGGGGCGCATGGCGAAAATACGCGCATGTTGCGGTGCAAATATTCTCGCCCTGTAAGCTCAGAAATACATCTCCACACGCACATTCATCTCGCGCGTGCAGCAAGATTGCTGCGGCGACGAAGCTTAACAAGCGTCCATGTTTGGGATTACATGCCGGCAGTTGGGGAGAAGCCAATTTATTGAGATGACAAAACATTCTCGGTTCCTGACCCACCCAGTATCATCCCCATGTCGCGAGGCGCATCATGGCTGACAAGCCGGTTGGCAAACTCTCCCTGTTCTCGCTCATCGCCATGGTGGTCGGCTCGATGGTCGGCGCCGGCATCTTCAACCTGCCCGGCCGCTTCGCGACCGCGACGGGGCCGTTCGGCGCCATCATCGCCTGGGCGATCGCCGGTACCGGCATGTATATGCTGGCGCGGGTCTTCCAGGCGCTGGCGGAGCGGCGACCGGACATCGATTCCGGCGTCTTCGCCTATGCCAAGGCTGGCTTCGGCGATTATATGGGCTTCCTCTCGGCCTTCGGGTACTGGCTCGGCAGCTGTCTCGGCAACGTGTTTTACTGGGTGCTGATCGGCTCGACGCTCGGCTTTTTCTTCCCGGCGGTCTTCGGAGATGGAAGCACCGCCATCGCCATCATCGTGTCGCTGATCGGCATCTGGTCGTTCCATTTCATGATCCTGCGCGGCGTCGAGCAGGCGACCTTCATCAACACCGTCGTCACCATCGCCAAGATCGTGCCGCTGATCGTGGCGATCCTCGCCTTCATCTTCTTTTTCAACTACGCGCAGTTCTCCGAGAATTTTTTCGGCGGCGTGGGCATGCCGGAAAAGACCTTGCTGGCGCAGGTGCGCGACACCATGCTCATCACCGTCTTCGTGTTCCTCGGCATCGAGGGCGCCAGCGTCTATTCCCGCTTCGCCAAGAAGCGCTCGGATGTCGGCTCCGCCACCGTCCTCGGTTTTGTCGCCGTCACCGGACTTATGGTGGCGGTCACGCTGCTGCCCTTCGCCACGGCACCCCGCGCGGCGATAGCCGGGGTGCAGAACCCGTCGCTTGCCGGCGCTCTCGAACTGGTGGTCGGGCATTGGGGGGCGGTGTTCATCTCCGTCGGCGTGCTGGTCTCGGTGCTCGGCGCCTATCTCGCTTGGTCGCTGATCTGCGCCGAAGTGCTGTTCGCCGCGGCGAAATCCAACGACATGCCGAAGATGTTCGCGGCGCAGAACGGCAACGGCGTGCCGGCCAATGCACTGTGGCTGACCAATATCGTCGTCTCGCTGTTCGTGATCTCGACCTATTGGTCGCGCGACGCCTTCAACTTCATGCTCGACATGACCAGCGTCACCGCGCTGCTGCCCTATCTTTTGGTTGCCGGCTATGGCGTGCTGCTGGCCCGCAGCGGCATCGGCTACGAGCAGACGCCGGAAAAGCGCGGCCGCGACCAAATCTTCGGCTGGATCGCCGTCATCTACACCCTGTTCATGTTTGTCGCCGCCGGGCTGAAATACGTGCTGCTAGTGGCCGTGCTCTTCGTGCCGGGCACCGTGCTCTATTTCTGGGCGCGGCGCGAGCTGAGGGCGCGGCTGTTCACGCCTGTCGAACTCATCGTCTTCGCCGTGACCGTCATCGCCGGCCTGATCGGGGCCTATGGCCTCGCGACCGGCATCATCACCCCCTGACAAGAACAAGCATTGGGAGCCCCATATGGAAACCCCCTTCGGCGTGCATTCCGAGGTCGGCCAGTTGCGCAAGGTCATGGTCTGTGCGCCCGGCCGCGCGCATCAGCGCCTGACCCCCAGCAATTGCGACCAGCTGTTGTTCGACGACGTGCTGTGGGTCGACGTCGCCAAGCGCGACCATTTCGACTTCATGACCAAGATGCGCGATCGCGGCATCGAGGTGGTGGAGATGCACAACCTCCTCACCGATACGGTTGCGATCCCTGAGGCGAGGAAATGGATCCTCGATCATCAGGTGGTGCCGAACCAGATCGGCGTCGGCTTCGTCGACGAGGTGCGCTCCTATCTCGATGGCCTGCCAAACCGCCAGCTCGCCGAGACGCTGATCGGCGGCCTGTCGACTTACGAGTTCCCCGAGACGATCGGCGGCGAGACGCTGGCGCTGATCCGCGACGCCGCCGGCGTCAACGAGTATCTGCTGCCGCCATTGCCCAACACGCTCTACACCCGCGACACCACCTGCTGGATCTATGGCGGCGTGACGCAGAACCCGCTCTATTGGCCGGCGCGGCACGAGGAGACCATCCTCACTTCCTCCATCTACAAGTTCCATCCGGACTTCGCCGGCAAGGTGAACGTGTGGTGGGGAGACCCGACACAGGATTGGGGCCTTGCGACGCTCGAAGGTGGCGATGTGATGCCGATCGGCAAGGGCAATGTGCTCATCGGCATGAGCGAGCGCACGTCGCGTCAAGCGATCAGCCAGGTGGCGCAGGCACTGTTCGACAAGGGCGCGGCGGAGCGCGTCATCATCGCCGCCATGCCGAAGCTGCGCGCGGCGATGCATCTCGACACCGTCTTCACCTTCGCCGACCGCGATTGCGTGCTGGTCTATCCCGACATCGTCGACAAGATCGAGTGCTTCTCCTATCGCCCGGACGGCAAGGGCGGCATCGAACTCTCGAAGGACAAGGGCCTTGTCGAGACGGTGCGCGAGGCGCTCGGCCTGAAGGAGATCCGCGTCGTCGAAACCGGCGGCAACGACTATATGCGCGAGCGGACCCAGTGGGATTCCGGTGCCAACCTCGTCTGCGCCTCGCCCGGCGTGGTGTTCGCCTATGATCGCAACACCTATGCCAACACGCTGCTGCGCAAGGCCGGCATCGAGGTGATCACCATCGATGGCTCCGAACTCGGACGCGGGCGGGGCGGCGGTCATTGCATGACCTGCCCCATCATCCGCGACGCCGTGGATTTCTGACGGAAGGTCAGGCGGGCGGGGGCGGCGCGGACAGTCGCGCCGCCGGTTTGCGCGGCATGGCAAGGCGGCTGAAAGGGATCGCTCGGCCTGTTGTAAAGCCTACACATGACGGTGACAGTGTGCGGCGCATCACTATCCCCTGGGGTGTGCGCCTTGGGACACGTCTCACGGAAGCGGCCTCACAATGTCTGATTTCGGCGCATGCAGCGGTCTCCGGCTCGCTGGGGGCGGCCGGACCGTCCGATAGGGTGCACTCCCCGCCCGCATCATCGTCAGGGCAGACCAGGAAAGCCTTATGACCAACGATCCCAAAACCCAACTCGACCGCATCCGCGAAGAGATCGCCGACAGTTTCGACGAAGAGCTGGAAACCCAGCTCGACGAAGACCGGCTCGACGAACTCGTTGCGGAAGGCATGGGCGAGGGCGGGGCGCCGACGATCGAGCGCAAGCTGTATTTCCGCGAGCTGTTTCGGCTTCAGCATGAACTCATCCGCCTGCAGGACTGGGTGCAGCACAAGAAACTCAAGGTGGCGGTGCTGTTCGAGGGCCGCGATTCCGCCGGCAAGGGCGGGGCGATCAAGCGCGTCACCCAGCGCCTGAATCCGCGCGTCTGCCGTGTCGTGGCCCTGCCGGCGCCGACCGAGCGCGAGCGAACCCAGTGGTACTTCCAGCGCTATGTTCCGCATTTGCCCGCCGGCGGCGAAATCGTGCTGTTCGACCGCAGCTGGTACAATCGCGCCGGCGTCGAGCGGGTCATGGGGTTCTGCACGCCGGACGAACTGGAGGAGTTTTTCCGTTCGGTTCCGGATTTCGAGCGGATGCTGGTGCGCTCGGGCATCATCCTGATCAAGTATTGGTTCTCCATCACCGATGAAGAGCAGGAATTCCGCTTCCAGATGCGCATTCAGGATCCGCTGAAGCAGTGGAAGCTGTCGCCGATGGACCTGCAGAGCCGGGTGCATTGGGAGGATTACACGCGCGCCAAGGAAGAGATGCTCGCGCGCACCCACTCGCCCGATGCGCCCTGGTGGGTGGTGCAGGCGGTGGACAAGAAGAAGGCACGGCTGAACTGCATCGCCCATCTGCTTGACCAGATCCCCTATGAGACCGTGCCGCGGCCGGAGATCGTGCTGCCCGAGCGCGTGCGTCACGCCGATTACGAACGTCACCCGGTGCCGCCGGAGATGTATGTGCCCGAGGTTTACTGAGAGCGGCTGAAGAGGGATGGCACGCCGCCGCGTGCCATCCCTCGCCATGTCCCGCGTTGGGCGCTATCGATCCCTGCCATTGCTGGTGGCGATGATCTACCCGAACGAGGCGGTCTTCCTCGTCCCGGCCGTTACCCGCCATCGGCGGCATTCCTCTCCCGCCGGCCCCGTCCGGCATCACGGTCTCCTGTATCCAGGCACAGGACGCAAGCCGGCCGAGCGATCTAGCATGCACTGGCCCGCGGGTGTGGTATTCATGAACCGGAGCGGCACGGGCCAGGCGTCAGGTTGCGGTAACGACACGCGAGTTAACGGTCGGGCAATCGCCAGGACCCGCGCGGGCGTCGTTCGGCAGCAGCACGTCGCGAGCCCATAACAAGCATTGCCGCAGGAGGAGCTCGCCCATGAAATATGCAGTCGTCGCTGTCGCGTTTGTCCTTGGCGTCAGCCCGGTCATGGCGGACAAATGGGATCTGTCCACCATGACATGCAAGCAATTCACCGATAGCGATAACTCGACTATCGGAATCATACTTGCGTGGCTCGATGCGTACTACAAGGATGAGGAGGCTCCGCCGGTCATCGATACGGAAAAATTCGTCCAGAACGCGGAAAAGCTGGGTGCGTATTGCGCGGTCAATCCGCAGATCGGGCTGATAACCGCGACGGATTCGCTGTTCGACAGCGAATGACGCTGTCGCGCCAGCGGTCGCGCGCCACGATTCATTGGCCCCATTCCAGGGTGGCCCGCCGCTGTTCCGCACAGGTCGCGCAAATCAGCGATCCAGCTGCCGCGCCCGCGCCGGTGGTTCGGCACCGGCGTGATGACGGGCCGGGTGGCACCCGCGATGCTTGCTGAAAGGGTCGGCGGCAATCGAAATTCAGGCGTCAGGCGGCATGCTGCCGACGCGATGGCTTTCTGACCGAACGGCGTTTAGGCAGGGGAATGGGGCGGCTTGCCGTCTCGCTTCCCGTTCTTCGCCTGCAAGCGGTGCCCAGCATGAACCAGCCGACGGAACAGAAATTCGCGCTGCCGACCCTGACCGCCATGGTGGTGGGCTCGATGGTCGGCGCGGGCATCTTTTCGCTGCCGCAGACCTTCGGCCGCGTCACCGGCGGGCTTGGCGCGCTCATCGCCTGGGCCATTGCCGGCAGCGGCATGCTGATGCTGGCCTTCGTCTTCCAGACCCTGGCACGGCGGAAGCCGGAGCTCGATGCCGGCGTCTTCGCCTATGCCAAGGCGGGCTTCGGCAATTATCCCGGCTTCCTCTCGGCCTTGGGCTATTGGACCGTCTGCTGTCTCGGCAACGTTTCCTACTGGGTGCTGATCAAATCGACGCTCGGTGCCCTTTTTCCCATCTTCGGCGACGGCAACACCGTGGCGGCGGTGGCCGTCTCCTCGCTCGGCGTGTGGATCGTCCATTTTCTCATCCTGCGTGGAGTGAGGCAGGCCGCCTTCATCAATACCGTTGTCACCGTGGCGAAGATCATTCCGATCCTGATCTTCCTCGTCTTCGTCGGCTTCGGCTTCAAGGCGGATATCTTCGCCCTGAATTTCCACGGCGGCCCGGGGCTGGAGGCCGAGGGGCTGTTCGCGCAGGTGCGCGGCACCATGCTGGTGACGGTGTTCGTCTTCGTCGGCATTGAAGGGGCCAGCGTCTATTCGCGTTACGCCCGCAAGCGTTCGGATGTCGGCCTCGCGACCCTGTTCGGCTTTCTCGGCGTGCTCTGTCTCCTGGTGCTGGTGACGATGCTGTCCTATGGCGTGCTGCTGCGCCCGGACCTTGCCGAACTGCGCAATCCTTCCATGGCCGGCGTGCTGCGGGCGGTGGTCGGGCCGTGGGGGGCGGTGTTCATCAGCATCGGCCTCATCGTCTCGGTTCTGGGCGCCTATCTCTCCTGGTCGCTGCTGGCGGCGGAGGTGCTGTTCTCGGCGGCGAAGAGGGAGAGCATGCCGGCCTTCCTGGCGGCGGAGAACCGAAACAAGGTGCCGTTCGCCGCGCTCTGGCTGACCAACATCCTCATCCAGCTCTTCCTGATCCTCACCCTGTTCGCTGAGCAGGCCTTCCTGCTGGCGCTCAAGCTCACTTCCTCGATGATCCTCCTGCCTTATCTCCTCACCGCGGCTTACGCGCTCAAGCTGGCCTGGAGCGGCGAAGGCTACGAGCCGCAGGCACGGGGGCCGCGCGGCGATATCGTGCGGGCCGCGCTGGCGACGGTCTATGCGCTGGGATTGATCTATGCCGGCGGGCTGAAGTTCCTGCTGCTGTCGTTGGTCATCTATGCGCCGGGTACGGTGCTCTTCCTGGTCACCCAGAAGGAGCGAGGCCACCGGATCTTCACGCCGGCGGAACTGGTGCTGTTCGGCACCGTTGCGGCCGGCGCGGTGCTGACTCTCTATGGCCTGGCGACAGGGCGCATCAGCGTGTGATCGCGCGCGGATGGCAAGGGCTCGGTCGCCGGGCCGGCTCCTGCTCCGCCCCCGCGCATCCGCGGCGGGCAGGCCATTACACCGGCGATCCACCTGGCCGGGCGAGAGGGGACTGGTCCACTGCCCTGCGATTCCGCTAGGGTGTCTTATTTCGCTAGAGATCTTCCCGGGCCGTGGCAGTGCATGATCCCATGACCGACGCTTTCGTCACCTTCGAGAAAGTCCGCAAGACCTATGACGGGCGCTCGCTCGTCGTGTCCGACCTCGATCTCGAAATCGCCAAGGGCGAGTTTCTGACGATGCTCGGCCCTTCGGGCTCCGGCAAGACCACCTGCCTGATGATGCTCGCCGGCTTCGAACACCCGACGGCGGGGCGCATCACGCTGGCCGGCCGGCCGATCGATGGCGTTCCGCCGCATAAGCGCGATATCGGCGTGGTGTTTCAGAACTACGCCCTGTTTCCCCACATGACGGTGCTGGAGAATATCGGCTTTCCCCTCAGCGTCCGGAAGCTGCCGGCGGCGGAGACGGAGCGGCGTGCCCGGGCGGCGCTCGGCATGGTGCATTTGCAGCATCTGGCGGATCGCAAGCCGGGCCAGCTTTCCGGCGGCCAGCAGCAGCGCGTGGCGCTGGCCCGCGCCCTGGTGTTCGAGCCGGTGCTGATCCTGATGGACGAGCCGCTCGGCGCCCTCGACAAGCAGCTGCGCGAGGCGATGCAGTACGAGATCAAGCATCTCCACGAGCGGCTCGGCGTGACCATCGTCTATGTCACCCACGATCAGGGCGAGGCGCTGACCATGTCCAATCGGGTGGCGGTGTTCAATGAGGGGCGCATCCAGCAGCTTTCCACCCCGAAAGACCTCTACGAGCACCCGCAAAATGCCTTCGTGGCCGGCTTCATCGGCGAAAACAACGCGGTGCCCGGCACGCTGCGCAGCGTGGCGGGCAATGTGGGAGAGGTGGAAATCCCCGGCGGCCTGCTGCGCTGCGACCTTCTCGGCGACCGCACCATCGGCGCACGCAAGCTCGTCTCGATACGCCCCGAGCGGGTGCGCATCCTCGCCGAGGGCGTGGCCTTTGCGAATGTGATGCCCGCGCGGGTCGAGGAGGTGATCTATCATGGCGATCATCTCAGGCTGCGGCTCTCGACCATGAACAGCAGCGAGTTCATCGCCAAGGTGCCCAACGCCGAGAGCAGCCGGAACTTCACCGCCGGCCAGGATCTGCGGATCGGCTGCAACATCTCCGATTGCCTCGCCCTCGACGCGCCCGTGCGCTGAGGGGGGCTGATTTCACGTGCCGACAACTGGGAGGGAACGATCATGAAGAACACAATCGGACGACTGCTTCTCGCCGCCGGCCTCTCCGCCGGCTTTTCCATCGTGGCCGGCGCGGCGATGGCGCGCGACCTGACGGTGGTGGGATGGGGCGGCACCGCCCAGGCGGCGCAGGACAAGGCGATGTTCCAGCCTTACGTCAAGGATACCGGCAACAAGCTCGTGCAGGACAGCTGGAACGGCGGCATCGGCGTTCTGCGCACCAAGGCGCAGGGCGAATCCACCTGGGACGTGGTGCAGGTCGAGGCGGACGAACTCGTGCTGGGCTGCGAGGAAGGCATCTATGCCCGGCTCGACTGGTCGAAGCTCGGCGGTCAGGAGCAGTATCTGCCGGGCATGACCAATGAATGCGGCACCGGCACCTTCGTCTGGTCCACGGCGCTCGCCTATGACAAGGCCAAGCTCGGCGACAACGGCCCGAAAAGCTGGGCGGATTTCTTCGACACCAAGAAGTTCCCCGGCAAGCGCTCTCTGCGCCGCGGCCCGCGCCAGTCGCTGGAATTCGCCCTGCTGGCCGACGGCGTGCCGGCCGGCGAGGTCTACAAGCAGCTTGCCACCAAGGAAGGCGTCGACCGCGCTTTCAAGAAGCTCGATACCATCAAGAAGGACATTGTCTGGTGGGAAGCCGGCTCGCAGCCGGTCCAGCTGCTGCAATCCGGCGAAGTGGCGATGACCAGCGTCTATAACGGGCGCATCTTCGCCGTGAACAACGCCGATAAGACCAACTTCGCCCTCGCCTGGCCGGCAGGCTTCATCTACCAGGTCGACAGCTGGGTGATCCTGGCCAATTCACCGAACAAGGATCAGGCCGAGAGCTTCCTGAAGTTCATCCAGACCTCGGCGCGCCAGCAGGATGTCGCCAATGTGCTGGCCTACGGCCCGACGCTGAAGGATTCCACCGGCAACATCGCGCCGAACGTGCTGCCCTATCTGCCGACCGCGCCGGGAGTGATCGAGCACGGCCTCTCGTTCGACACCGCCTTCTGGGTCGACAACATCGAGGCACTGAACGAGCGCTTCAACGCCTGGGCGGCGCAGTGATCGCGCCGGCCTCGTGATGGACATGATGGCGGCAGGCAAGACCGGGGATCTGCGTGCCTCGCTGCGGCGGGCCGAGCGGGCGCGTGCGCTGCGCGGGCTCGGCCTTGCCTTGCCGCTCATCCTGTTCACGCTGGTCTTCTTCGTGCTGCCCATCGCCGGCATGCTGGTGAAGAGCGTGCAGAACGGCCCGATGCCCGACATCATGCCGGAGACCTCGGCGCTGCTGCAGGCGTGGCGCGCCGGCGAGCCGCGCAGGCTTCCCGACGAGGCGGTATTCGCCGCCTTCGCCGGGGAACTGCGCGCTGCTTCGCAGAACCGCACCCTGCCCGAACTCGCCACCCGGCTGAACTTCGAGAATGCCGGCTACCGGTCGCTGCTGATGGCGACGGCCCGCCGTCTGCCCGACACGCCGGCCGGGAACTGGCGGGACACGCTCGTCGGGCTGAACCCGCAATGGGGCGAGGTGGCGATATGGGCGGCGATGGGGCGTGCGTCCCCCCGCCTCACCGAGGGCTATCTTCTCGCCGTGCTGGATCATCGGCGTGACGACAACGACCAGATACAGGCGACCGATGCGAGCAGCGCGGTCTATGTGGCCTCGCTGCTGCGCACGCTCGAGATCAGCGCCACCGTCACGCTGCTCTGCCTTGTGCTGGCCTATCCGCTCGCCTATCGGCTGGCCACCCTGCCGGAATCGAAGGCCAATCTGCTGATGATCCTGGTGTTGCTGCCGTTCTGGACCTCGCTTCTGGTGCGGACGGCGAGCTGGCTGGTGATCCTCCAGCGCGAGGGGCCGCTCAACCAGGCCTTGCAATGGCTGGGCCTCATCGACCAGCCGCTGGAACTGGCGTTCAACCGGCCGGGCGTGATCATCGCCATGACGCATGTGCTGCTGCCGTTCATGGTGCTGCCGATCTATTCGGTGATGAAGGGTATCCCGTCCAACTATATGCGCGCCGCCACCTCGCTCGGCGCGCCGTTCTTCACCGCGTTCCGCCGGGTCTATTTCCCGCTGTCGCTGCCCGGCGTCACCGCAGGCTGCCTGCTCGTCTTCATCCTCGCCATCGGTTACTACATCACGCCGCTGCTGATCGGCGGCGCCAACGACCAGATGGTCAGCGCGCTAATCGCCTTCCTCACCCTGCAGACGCTAAATTGGGGGCTGGCGGCAGCGCTCGGGGCGGTGCTGCTGGTGATCACCATCGCCCTCTACTTCATCTATACGCGCGTCGTCGGCACCGACGGCGTGAAGCTCGGGTGACGCCGATGATGGGAGAGCGGATCCGCGGCATCCTCCTGTGGAGCGTGAGCCTTCTGGTGATCGCCTTCCTCGTCCTGCCGCTGCTGGTGATCGTGCCGATTTCCTTCTCCTCGGCCAGCTTCCTCAGCCTGCCAATTCCCGGCGTTTCGCTGCGCTGGTATGAGGCGCTGCTGACCAGCCCGGCCTGGGGGCGGGCCATCCTCAACAGCCTCATCGTCGGCGCCATCGCGACCGTGATTGCGGTGGGGCTCGGCACGCTGGCGGCGGTCGGGCTGCATCGCAACGAGTTTCGCGGCAAGGCGCTGCTCATGGGCGTGCTGATCTCGCCGATGATCGTGCCGATCGTGATCGTGGCGCTGGGCAGCTATTTCTTCTATGCGCCGCTCGGCCTATCGAGTTCGTTGCTCGGTCTCGGTCTGGCCCATGCCGCGCTGGGGGCGCCGTTCGTGCTGGTGACGGTGAGTGCCACGCTGACCGGCTTCGACGCCAATTATGCCCGCGCGGCAGCCAGCCTCGGGGCCCCGCCGCTGGCGGTGTTCCGCCGTGTGACCCTGCCGATCATCGCGCCCGGCGTCATTTCCGGCGCGCTGTTCGCTTTCGTGACCTCGTTCGACGAGGTGGTGGTGGCTCTGTTCCTCACCGGGCCGCTGCAACGCACCCTGCCGCGACAGATGTTCGACGGTATCCGCGAGAACATCAGTCCGACCATCCTCGCCGCCGCGACGCTGCTGATCGTGCTCGCGGTCGGGCTGCTGCTCACGGCGGAAATGCTGCGCCGTCGCAGCCAGCGGCTGCGCGGCATCAGCTGAAGGCCCGCCAGCCTCGCAGGAAGTTTTAAGCAAAATGGATCGCCAAGTGATGGCGCTGATTCAGGTAAGCGCTGCCCGCTGATCATTGGATAAATAGTAAATTTTACTTACATATTGGTCATGTGAAACATCGATAATTCTGACAGTCAATGGGCGATCTGGATATAGAACGTACCCATATTAGACAGGTTGCGTCATCTTCGTGCGATAATCCCGATCAGTCATCAGAATTGGGAGAGTGCCAGCCTGATTTGATAGCGAAAACATCGAGCCGATTCAGTAAAGTTTCGAGTGTATCGTATGCGTTGCGTGACGCTTGAGTACTGGGGCAAGCGTTGAATCAACTCCCGACAGATCGTGGTCCGACGAAGGGAGATAGGGTGTATGCGTCACGTATATTTCTTTCGTGGAGCTGATTTTTGATAAATAGTTGCGTATAATTTTCGCGTGGCGTGGCATATAAAGGGTCACTTCATGAAGATCGCGATAGTACATGAGTGGTTCACAACTTATGCCGGCTCCGAGAAGGTTCTCTCCGCCATGCTGGAGGAATTCCCGCAGGCGGATGTTTTTTGCCAGGTAGATTTTCTTTCGGATGTCGATAGATTAAAGATTGGTGATAGAAGGGCTAAAACAAGTTTTATACAAAAACTTCCATTTTCAAAGAAAAAATATAGATATTATTTTCCTCTTATGCCGCTCGCTGTTGAGCAGCATGATGTGTCCGACTATGACATTGTCATATCTAACAGTCATTCAGTAGCGAAGGGGGTTATTGTTGGTCCAGATCAACTTCATATCTGCTATTGCTACAGCCCAATGCGCTACGCATGGGATCTGCAGAACCAGTATCTGACGGAATCGGGTATCGCCGGTATCCGGGGCGGCATGACGCGGCTGATGTTGCATTTCATGCGGATCTGGGATGCCCGCACCTCTTTTGGCGTCGATCACTTCATTGCTTGTTCGAGATATATTTCACGGCGCATAAGAAAAACATATCGCCGTGATTCAACGGTCATTTATCCGAATGTGGATGTAGAGAGCTTTGTCCCAGGCGGGGATCGCGAAGATTATTATGTCACGTCATCGCGCATGGTGCCTTACAAGAAGATTCATCTCATCGTCGAGGCTTTTGCACAGTTGCCGAGCCGCAGGCTGGTCGTCATAGGCGATGGGCCGCAGTTTAAGCGTATCAAGGCATTGGCTACGCCGAATGTAACTATTCTCGGCTTCCAGGAATTCCCCGTCCTTCTCCGCCACTTGCAGCGCGCCCGCGCGTTTGTTTTTGCCGCCGAGGAGGACTTTGGCATCGCGCCGCTCGAAGCGCAGGCCTGTGGCACGCCAGTGATTGCTTTCGGCAAGGGGGGAGCCAGCGAGACCGTCATCGACGGTGTCACGGGCCTTCATTTCAAGGAGCAGACGGCGCAGGCCATCTGTGATGCCATCATGCGCTTTGAAGCCCTTCCTCGCGATCATTTCGACCGGGAGCGACTCCGCGCCCACGCCCAACGTTTCTCCACATCCGTCTTCCGCGCTCGCTTTCGTGCTTTTGTTGAAGAGGCCTGGGCTGATCATGCTGGAACATTGATGCCGGAGCCTGTCGATACAGATCCTGCGATCGTTCCAAATTATTCCGATTTAGATTCTGTGATTTCTAACGAACATAAGCTGATCGATATCGAAAACATCATACATGGTTCGGATAAGCCTATAGATGTTCGAGTGTAATCGGAGGTATTCCCGATAATTTCTCGTAATATGTCTCATATATATGGAAATATATCGTGAAAACCGCTGTTGTGACAGGAATAACTGGGCAAGATGGTCCGTATCTTGCCAAACTTCTCATTGAAAATGGTTATATCGTTTACGGAACCTATCGTAGATCGAGTATAATTAATTTCTGGCGCCTGGAATATCTTGGGCTGCTTGGGCACGAGCGTCTGCATTTGGTAGGTCATGATCTGATCGATCCCGGCGGAGCCATTCGGCTGCTCGATAAATGCGAGCCTGACGAAGTCTATAATCTGGGTGCCCAGACATTCGTTGGCAGCTCGTTCGACCAGCCAATACAGACCGCCGAGATCACCGGCCTGGGTCCTGTCCATATGTTGGAGGCCATCCGCACCGTCAATCGCAACATCCGGTTCTATCAAGCTTCATCGGCCGAGATGTTCGGAAAGGTGCAGGCGACTCCGCAGAACGAACAGACTTCTTTCTATCCTCGCAGCCCATACGGCGTTTCCAAGCTATTCGCGCATTGGATGACTATAAATTATCGTGAATCCTACGGAATATTTGCCGGAATCGGGATTCTGTTCAATCATGAATCGCCATTGCGTGGAGAAGAATTCGTAACGCGTAAGATCACTACCACGGTAGCAGCCATTGCGTGCGGCGCGCCCATCGAGCTTACGCTCGGCAATCTTGATGCTCGGCGGGACTGGGGATATGCCGCCGACTATGTGCGAGGCATCTGGGCCATTCTACAGGCAAAGGAGCCCGACACCTTTGTCATCGCCACTGCCAAGACGGCGAGTGTGCGTGATTTTGCGAGTTTGGCCTTCGAGCTTGCCGGTCTGCCTCTTGAGTGGATAGGGAGCGGCGAGGAGGAGCGTGGCTGCTGCAGGAAGACGGGGCGCGTGCTCGTCCGCGTAGACCCCGCTTTGCGACGCCCGGCGGAAGTCGACATTTTGCTGGGTGATGCCACCAAAGCCGAGCGTATACTCGGATGGCGGCACACCACGTCAATGCGTGAGCTTTGCTCCATCATGCTCGATGCCGATTTGGAGCGAGAACGACGGGCGGACCGGCGGCAGAATTCCGTCTCGGAACAGAGCGGTACAGCCTGGCGGGCGGCTGTCTAGTTTCACGCGAGTGGTGTGCGGATCTCTTGACCTCGGCGCGTCATGATCCTGGCCCGGCCTGAAGGTGCCAAGCACCGCCGCAGTTTCGGCCGGCGGGGCGGGCATCGCAGGAACCGATGCCCGGTACTTCTTGTGGGTAGCGGCGTTCGCGATCCCTGTGCGAAGCCTCGCCAACTTCGCGCAAACCCCTTGAACGGTGCGCGCCAGCCCCCTAATGTGCGCCGCGTCGATGCGGGCGTAGTTCAATGGTAGAACGGCAGCTTCCCAAGCTGCATACGAGGGTTCGATTCCCTTCGCCCGCTCCAGCTTCCCTTCAGCTGATGGTCGGAATTGCCCGCGCCTCATGAGTGCCCCATCGGGCGACGGGGAGCGACGAGCGGCCGAGGCATTTTCGCGCGCTCAGGCGACTTGACCGTCAGACATCGCCGCGCAGCTGCGCCACCAACGCCTCGATGGCGAGTTCGTAGCCCATCGGTCCGGCGCCGATGATGCAGCCGGTCACGGCGGCGGAGAGTGGCGAGAAATGCCGCAGCTTTTCGCGCTTGAACACATTGCTCACATGCACCTGGAAGGCCGGCTTGCCCAGCGCCGATAGCGCGTCGAGCAGGCCGATCGAGCCGTAGGACAGGCTGGCGGCATTGATGATCACGCCGTCCGCCTCCGTCCGCGCTGCCTGGATCCAGTCGATCAGCACGCCTTCGTGGTTCGATTGGCGAAAGCGCAACGTGGCGCCCAAGCCGGCCGCCTTCGCCTCGCAGCGCTTGCCGATATCGGCCAGCGTCAGGCTGCCATAGGGGCCGTTCGGGTCGAGCCCGTAGAGATTGGCATTGGGGCCGTTGACGACGTCGATGCGCAGGGCGGTCACGGGCAGGCTCCGCTGGAAACAAGGGAAAAGCGCGGCACGGCGCTCGCGCGGCAGTCTCGATAAGGGAATGCTCGCCGGTCGCCTGCGCAGAAGGGCTCAGGCGACATGCTCGCGCGGGCGGGTTGCCGCCATGGCGGGGCGCTCGTCGAAGGCGGCGAACCAGGCCGCCGCCTGCGGCCGTCCCTCGCGCCAGCCGAGATCGGCATAGCGGAAGTCGAGATAGCCGAGCGCGCAGCCGAGGGTGATGGCACCGATGGTCGGCTGCGCATCACCGTGCAGTTCCGGCGCCAGCGCCTCGATGCGGTCGAGCGCGCCGGCGATCTTGGCGAGCTGCGCCCGCGTCCAGTCCGGCCAGCGCAGTTCGGCGGGGCGCGGCACGGTCTCGTAGCGGTTGGCGATGGCGGCATCGAGCAGGCCGTCGCCGAGCGCCTGCTGCGTCAGCGCCGCCCAGCGCGCCGGTCCGCTCGCGGGGAACAGTGCGGTGTCGCCGGCGGTGGCGGCGAGGTACTCGCAGATCACCGGGCTATCGAACAGCACGCTGCCATCGTCGAGGACCAGCGCCGGGATCTTGCCGAGCGGGTTGAAATCGACCAGCGCCGGATCGCGCTGCAGCGGGCTCGCCGGATTGAACTCGATCTCGAGCTTGCCGGCGAGACCGATTTCGAGCGCGACGGCCATCACCTTGCGGACATAGGGCGAGGTCGGAGCATAGATGAGCTTCATGGGATCTGGTCCTCCGCGCCGATGGCGGCGAGCCCCGCCCGCGCCACTTCGACATCCTCGGCGCCCTTGCCGGAGCCGACGCCGATGGCGCCGAGACATTGGCCGTCGATGATGATCGGCAGGCCGCCTTCGAGGTTGGTCAGCCGCTGGCCGGCGGCGAGCGACAGCTTCACCTCGTCCTTGGGGTTCAGCCGCGACGAGGGCTGGCGATGCGAGGCGGCGGTCACCGCCTTGGACATAGAGGTCTCGCGGGAGAGCAGCTTGGCGCCGTCCATGCGAACATAGGCGAGCAGGTTGCCGCCCTCGTCGACGATGGTGATGTTCTGCGGCACGCCAAGCTCGGTGGCCTTGGCGAGCGCGCCGGCGAGCGCCTTCAGCGCGCCCTCATGGGTCAGCTTGAGGGCAGGGCGGGTAATGGACATGGCAACCTCACTCATCGCGCGTCATTCGTCGCCCGGCACGCCGTAGGACGGCGCGGTGGACGGGTCGAGCGCGCGGGTGACATAGGTCTCCAGCTGCGGCTTCCACAGCTCCCACAGGCTGGCGAGCTCGGCCATGACGTCGCCGTCCGACCAGTCGATGCGCAGATCGGCCACCGGCCACGCCACCTTGTCGACGATCAGCAGGCCGACCGAATGCACCGGGCCTTCCTCGCCGCCGGCCGCCACCGCCGCCTGCATGGCGGCGACCAGCCTGTCGCCGAGATCGGCGTTGGGCATGGCGAGGAAGGCATCGACCATCGCCTGCGGCACCGCCTCGGACGACAGCAGGTTGCCCGCCGCCGCCACGTCCGGCGCATGGGCGATGGTGTGGGTGCCGAGCGTCTTTACGCCGGAATGGCCCACCGAATGGCCGGTCTTGTCCAGCACCACCACCTGCCGATAGTCGAAATACGGCGCCTCTTGCTTGAAGCGCGCCATCACCTGGTCGGCCGAGAGGCCCTGCGCCATCAGGTCGAGCCCCTTGGGTCCGAGCGTCGGGTCAGTGATGTTCTGCGTCGCCACCACCCCGACGTCGGCACGGGCATGGGCGCAGCGTGCCGCCACCGCCGGCGAGGAGGAGGAGACCGCGATGCCGAAGCGCCCGGTGCGGGCGCAGCGGGCGGAGATGGAGAAGGTCACTTGGCGTCTCCCGCTCAGGCGGCGTCGGGGATGACGGCGGTTACCTCGATCTCCACCACCCATTCCGGCCGCGCCAGCGCCGGCACCACGAGGCCGGTCGAGCAGGGGAACACGCCCTTCAGCCACTTGCCCATCTCCTGATAGACCGCCTCGCGGTACCGGATATCGGTGAGATAAACGACGATGCGGCAGATATGGCTCATGTCGCTGCCGGCTTCCTCCAGTAGCATCTTGATGTTGGCCATCGCCTTCTCGGTCTGCTTGCCGGCATCGCCGACATGGAGGCTCTCGCGGGTGTCGAGATCCTGCGCCACCTGGCCGCGCAGGAACACCATGGTGCCCCGCGCCACCACGCCCTGGCTGAGGTCGTTGTTCAGCTTCTGCTCGGGATAGGTTTCCTTGGTGTTGAACGGGCGGATGCGGGTGTGCACGACCATGGGAAGGGCCTCGTTGGAGAGTAGAAGGACGGGGGTCAGAAAAGCGCGTCGGTAGGGGCGTCGCCAAGCGTCAGCGCAAGCCGGCGCATCAGGCGTTCGGCGCTGGCGAGTTCGTCGAGGCCGATCCATTCGTCGGCCTTGTGTGCGCGGGCGATGTCGCCGGGGCCGCACACCAGCGTCGGAATGCCGGCCTCGTCATAGAGCCCGGCCTCGGTGCCGTAGGCGAGGGTGATCGGCGCCGCGTTGGAGCCGAGCAGCCACGCGAGCTTGGCGGCGGCGGGCAGGTCGGCCGGGGTGTCGAGGCCGGGATAGGCGCTGATCGGCTCCACCGCGATGCCGGCCTCTGGCGCCTGTGCTATGAGCTCGGCGCGCACCTCGGCGACCAGCGCATCGATCCGCGCGCGGATTCCGGCGGCGTCGGCACCGGGAATGGTGCGCACCTCATATTCGAGCACCGCACGGTCCGGCACCAGGTTCAGCGCCCCGCCGCCATGCAGCGAGCCGACATGCACCGTGGTGTAAGGCGGTTCGAAGGCGGCGTCGGTGATCGTCCTGAGCGAGGCGCCGATCGCCTCCAGCCCGACGACGATCTTCGCGGCGGCGGCTACCGCATTGGCCGCGCGGTGTGGCAGGGCGGAATGCCCGCCCTTGCCGGTGACGACGAGGCGATTGGCGAACTTGCCCTTATGGGCGCGGGCGACCTTGAGCGAACTCGGCTCCCCGACCAGGCACAGCGCCGGCGGCACCGGCAGGGCCGCGGTGGCGGCGACGAGATCGGGCGCGCCGGCGCAGCCGACTTCCTCGTCATAGGAGAAGCACAGATGCACCGGCCGGACGGTGGCGCGGCGCACGAAATCCGGCACCGCCGCCAGCACGGTGGCGAGGAAGCCCTTCATGTCGCTCGAGCCGCGGCCATAGAGGCGGCCGTCGCGGATGGTGGCGGCGAAGGGCGGCGTCGACCAGCCCTGCCCCTCCACCGGCACCACGTCGGTATGGGCGGAGAGCGCGAGGCCCGGCCGATCCGCCGGGCCGATGGTGGCGAGCAGCGAGGCCTTGTCGCCGGCGGCGTTGGGGAGGCGGCAGCTTTCGACGCCATGTCCCGCGAGATAGGCCTCGATATAGTCGATGACCGGCAGGTTTGAGACGGCGCTGATCGAGGGGATGGCGATCAGGTCGGACAGCAGGCGCAGCAACTCGGCGGAGGGTTGATCTTCCGCCGCTCCGGCCTCGACAGGCATCGCCCCCACGCTCATGCCTCAGACCACATGCAGCTTGTGGTAGCCGCGGTTGGAATAGACCAGCGGCTTGGTCTCCAGGCTCTCCAGCGCCACCACTTCGCCGGCGATGATGTGATGGGTGCCGAATTCGAACACGCTGGCGATCCGGCAGTCGAAGCGGCACAGGGCATCGCGCAAGGCGGGCGAGCCGGTGTGCAATGCGTCCCACTCCGCCACCGCGAAGCGGTCCTCGCGCAGTTCCGGGATCAGGCCGGCGAAGCTGTCGGCGACGCGGTGCTGGTCATGGGCGAGGATGTTGGCGACGAACACCTTGTTGGCGAGCAGCGTCGGCAGGATCCGGCTGCCCTTGTGCAGGCAGAACAGCACCGAGGGCGGTTCCATCGACAGCGAGCACAGCGAGGACACGGTGACGCCGCCACGTCCGGCGTCGCCGTCAGTCGTGACCACCGTCACGCCCGAGGCGGTGCGCCCCATGGCCTGGCGGAAGAGGGCGGCGTCAATTCCGTGGCCTTGCCCGTGTCCCGGCTCGCTCATTTTCCGGTTCCCATCACCTTGTCCGACAGGCCGGCCGCCTTGCGCACGAAGTCGAGCGGGCCGGAGAAGTCGAAGCTGTTGTACACGGCGTTCAGGTGGTTGAAGTGCGGCGCCTGCGCGAACTGCACGAAGGTCAGCCGGTGGCCGGCATAGTCGGAATTGAGCAGGTCGCGGGCGAAGGCCAGCAGCTTGCGGCGGTCCTCGCTCTCCCACTGCTTGTTCAGCGAGTAGAACTTCTGCAGCCACGGGCCGGACCCCTCGGATTCGAAGGCGGCTGAATTCGGGGTGACGCAGATCTGCCCGCCGCAGAGCTCGCGGGCGATGTGCATCATCGCCGGCAGGCCGCTGCAGGCATGCACGCGGCCGGCATAGAGCATCGACTGATTGGGCATCAGCAACCCGCCGGGGCTCTTCTCGGCGAGCGTGATCGAGGCGGTCAGATGCGCGTTGATGCCCTCGCGATAGACCACGAGGTCGGCCAGCTTCTCGCGCACAGATTGCAGCTTGTCGAGGCCGGTCTGCTTGGCGTTGAACATCGCCGCGCCGATCATCATGTCGGCGACATAGAGCAGGCGGTGCACATAGGGGAAGGCCGAGTAGCGGTGCAGCGTGGCGCGGATGAACTGCGCCGCCTTGGTGTGCCGGTAGAAGAACACATTTTCCCAGGGGATCAGCACGTTGTCGAAGATCACCAGCGATTCGACCTCGTCGAATTTGTTGGCGAGCGGATAGTCCTTCGGGTTGTTGCGGCCGGCGAAGGAGGAGCGGCAGATCTGCTTCACTCCCGGCGCGCCCATGTCGATGATGCCGCCCACCGCGTAGTCGGACAGCGTCTCGTTGGTCCAGGCGCCGACGGTCGGCTTCAGGAAGGCCTGGTCGGCGTAAGCCGCGGCGGTCTCGTATTTGGCGCCGCGGATGACGATGCCGGCATCGGTCTCCTTGACCACATGTACCATCATGTCGGGGTCCTGCTCCTGCGGCGGCAGCGAGCGGTCGCCCTTGGGATCGGTGTTGGCCGAGATGTGGAAGATGTCGTTGTCGAAGATGTTCTGCACGTGCCGGTCGACATTGTCGGCGAAGCGCGGGTCGAACTCGGCGAGCACGTCGCGCCCGTCGATCAGCGACCACACCTCGCCGATGGTCTCGTCGCCGACGCGGGTGACCACGCCGCCAATGTCCTGCATTACCGAATCGACGGCCTCGACCTTGTCGGTCCAGTCCTTGGTCTCGCGCGGCGGCTTGTAGAAGATGGTGTTGCGCTTGTTGTCTTCGACGTAGGTCAGGCGGTCCTGGTACGTCGTCTCATGGGCCATGTCGTACATGCGGGCGCGAACGTCGACGATCGGCTTGAAGGCCGGGTGCTGGGTGACGTCCTTCACCCGCTCGCCGTCCATCCAGACCTCACGGCCGTCCTGAAGTCCCTCACGATACTGGTCGCCGGTACGGATCATGATTCCATCCTTATTCCTGTGAGGAAATATTGCGTCGCCGGAATAGATCGGTAAAATATTTTCATTCATTTTTTGGGATAAAAAAATCCGATGCGAGTAGCTGCGATGCAGGTGATCCGATGAACGTGTCGCTCCGGGCCCTGCGCTACGTCGTGGCGACCGCCGATTTCGGCAATCTCACCGAGGCGGCGAAGTTCCTGAACGTTTCACAGCCGTCGATCTCCGCTGCCGTCGCCCAGTTCGAGGCCGAATGCGGGGTGCAGATCTTCGTGCGCCATCATGCCAAGGGCGTCACCACCACCATCGCCGGCACCCGCATCATCAACGAGGCGCGCCTGCTGCTCAACCACGCCCGCGACTTCGGCCAGAACGCCCGGGCGATGGCGGACGAGGTGCGCGGCGAAATCACGGTGGGCTGCTTCTGGACGCTCGCCACCCACTTCATGCCGAGCCTGCTCTCCGACTTTGCCGAGAGCCATCCCGGCATCTCGGTCAGCCTCGACGAGGGTGACCAGGCGCAGATCCTCGACGCCATCATCTCCGGCCGCACCGAACTGGCCTTCTCCTATGAATTCGCGGTGCCGGAAGAGGTGGTGGCCGAGCCGCTGGCGGAACTGCCGCCCTATGTGGTGCTGCACCCCGATCATCCGCTTGCCCAGCGCGACAATGTCCGGCTCGCCGATCTGAAGGACGAGCCCTTCATCCTGCTCGACCTGCCGCATTCGCGCGACTATTTCCTCGGCCTGTTCCGCTCGGTCGGCATCGAGCCGAAGATCGCCTTCCGCTCCAAAGCCTATGAGCTCACCCGCGGCCTGGTCGGCCACGGGCGCGGCTACACCATCCAGAACGTCATGCCGCGCACCCAGACCACGCATGATGGCTGCCGCGTGGCGGCGGTGCCGCTGGTGGAGCGGCTGGAGCCGGTGCATCTGGTCAGCCTGCGGCTGCGACGCCAGGCCCCGCGCCCGGCGGTGGAGGTGTTCGCCCGGCATTTGAAGGAATCGTTTTCCGCCAGCGGCGTCTTCGCCCCCGGCACCCTGTCACCGCGGGTGACGATACGGTAGGTGGGGCGCGGCCTCCCCCCCCGCTGCCCGTCCTGTCGGCCGGCCGTCTCATGGAGAGGGCGCAGAGCGGTTCCGGCTTCCATAACCACGCCCTATGCAATCCATCGGCAAACTGTTGCCACGGCTCCGCTTCTTGCGATTGCCGGAGCGTGACGACGCTGGCTAGTCTCCCGCCTCTTTGGCCGAGGGGTGCGTTGCCGGCGAGTCCGGCGGCGCGGGAGTGCATCATGTCGCTGAAAGTCCTGACCATGTCCGACTATGTCGTCACGCCGTGGAAGAACGGCGGCGGCGTCACCAGCGACGTGTTCCTGTTCCCCGATGGCGCGACGCAGGAGAATTTCGACATCCGCCTCAGCTTGGCACCCATCGTCACCGAAGGAGCATTCTCTTCCTTCCCCGGCATTGATCGCCACATCACCCGTCTCAGCGTCAGTCCGCTCGGGCTGGTCTTCGGTGGCGAGACCCGGGAGCTGAAGCGGCTCGAGCCGCTTTATTTCGACAGCGTGCTGCAGCCGCGCTCGGTGTTGCCGGAAGGGCCGGCGCAGGTGCTCAACGTCATGACCCGGCGCGGGCGCTGGAATGCGCAGGTGATGCCGGTGATGGGTGCCAACGAGCCGCTGCTGGCGGTGCCGGATGACGGCCTCGTCGTGCTGCACGCCGTCACCGGCACCTGGCAGGTCGGCGACCGCGTCGGCTCGGTGATCGTCCGGCCGGGCGAGACGCTGATTTCGCGCGAGGAATCGACGCTGCGCGCCTCCTCGCAGCGCGACGGCGAGGCGATCGTCGCCTTTTTGTCGCCCACGCGCCGTCACGACGACTAGATTTAGTTTTCCAATCTTGGGTAACAATAAAAAGTATTTTTCTATTTAGCTCGCAGCCGCAACATTTCCTGTCAGGAAAAACACCGATAGGAGTTGCCCCCGATGCAGTGCTTCGCCCACCCTGCGCGCCTCATGGTCGAGGCAACAGCTTGGGACGCTCTGTGATGGGACGCGATGCGCTGGTTTTCTACAGCCCTGTCGATAGCGCCGAGGAATGGCGCCAGGCGCTCGCCAACGAGCTGCCGGATCTCGATTTTCGCGTGGATCCCGAGGTCGGCGATCCGTCCGAGGTGCGCTACGTGCTCGCCTGGACCCCGCCGGACGGATTCTTCGCCCGCTTTCCGAACCTCAGGCTGGTGACCAATCTTGGCGCCGGCGTGGACCGGCTGGTCAATCGCGACGACCTCGTGCCGGTGCATTTCTCCCGCCTCAACGACCCCGGCATGGTGGCGATGATGACGAGCTATGTCGTCTTCGCCGTCACCCGCTACGCCCGCGACATGCACGTCTTCGAACGCGCCAAGCGGCGTGGCGAGTGGGAATATGTGCATCCGCGCCCGCTCGCCGACATCACGGTCGGCGTGCTCGGCCTCGGCGAGCTCGGTGCCCCGGCGGCCGCCATGCTGGCGCAGATGGGCTATGCCGTTTCCGGCTGGTCGCGGTCGAGCAAGGCCATCCCCGGCGTGCGCTCGCTCACCGGGCGCGAGGGGCTGGAGACCATCCTTGCCGAAAGCGAGATCCTGGTCAGCCTCATCCCGCTCACCCGCGAATCGCGTGGCCTGCTCGGCGCCGCCGAGCTGGCGCTGATGCCGAAGGGCGCCAAGTTCATCAACGCGTCGCGCGGGCCGGTGGTCGACGAGGCGGCGCTGATCGCCGCGCTCACCTCCGGTGCCATCGCCGAGGCGACGCTGGACGTCTTCAACGTCGAGCCGCTGCCGTCCGAGCACCCGTTCTGGGCGCTCGACAACGTGTTCATCACGCCGCACATGGCGAGCATCACCGTGCCGGCGCTCGCCGCCCGCGACGTCGCCGAGAGCATCCGTCGCGTGCGTGCCGGCCAGCCGCCGCTGCACGAAATCGATCCCGCCCGCGGCTACTAGGCCGCGTGCACGCAGGTCCGCGACCGACGATGCCGCGACCGCAAGAACCGGTGGCTCAAGCCGCCCAATGAAGAGAGGTGGAACTATGAAGAAGTTTGCATTCGCACTGGGTGCCGTCGTCGCCGGTACATTTGCCGTCATGGCCTCGGCGACCGTCGCCTCGGCCCAGGAGAAGCTGGTGATCAGCACCTGGGGTGGCAACTGGAAGGAAGGCGTCGACATCGTCGGCAAGGAATTCACCAAGCGCACCGGCGTCCCGGTGGAGTACATCACCGGTGGCACGCTGGACCGCCTGGCCAAGGCCAAGGTCGCCCGCGACAATCCCGAGTCGGACCTCATCAACACCACCGCCCATGTCGGCTACCTCTATCATTCCGACGGACTGATGGAGAAGCTGGACTGGTCCAAGATCCCGAACGCCGCCAAGCTCTACCCGATGGCGAAGCGCTCGGACTACACCGTCGCCGACTATGTCTATGTCTACACGCCCGCCTTCCGCACCGACCTGATGCCGAAGGACTTCAAGATCGACAGCTGGGAGACCCTGTGGGGCGCCGAGGTTGCCGGCAAGCTCGGCCTGCCGGACTTCGACCCCAGCCATGTCATCATCGCCGCCACCAAGCTTGCCGGCGTGAAGCCGGAAGAGTGGGACAAGGTGAAGCCGAAGCTGCTTGAGCTGAAGAAGAGCATCAAGGCCTTCTACCAGTCGGACGCCACCAGCCAGAACCTAATCCGCACCGGCGAGACCCCGGTGCAGGTGTTGTTGAACATCAACGGCTACCACATCCAGAAGCTCGGTATCCCGGTCGAGATCGACGTGCCGAAGGAAGGCGCGGTTGCCGGCACCGACGTGTGGGGCATCAACAAGAACTCGAAGAAGAAGGCGCTTGCCGAGCAGTTCCTCAACATCGCGCTCGAGCCGGAAATGCTGGCCAAGCTGTGCAACTTCCACAAGTGCTCGCCGATGAGCGGTGAAGCCAAGCTGGATCCGGAAGTTGCCAAGCTGCCGGGCATCTTCACCAGTCAGGAAGAGATCGAGAAGGGGGCCATCGTGCTCGACGACAAGACCTATGCCACCCTGCTGCCGCAGTGGAAGGCGTGGTTCACCGAGAACATGATGCACTGATCGCCGCTATGCCCGTTTCCCGGCCGGCGGCCCGTGTCGCCGGCCGGGCCTCTGTCCTGAGACCCGAGAACCGATGATCCAGAAGCGCCCCTTCTTCATCACCTTCCTGGCGCCGGCGGTGCTCACCGCGGTGATCCTGGCCGCCGCCATCTTCGAGGTGCTGCAATACAGCGTGCGCGAGTTCATCCCCGGCTCGCTGAATGTGGGTGGCTTCACCTTCGCCAACTTCGCCGCTCTCAACAAGCCGATCTACTGGTGGGTGCTGGCTGATACCTTCTTCATCAGCCTGCTCACTGCCGTGTTCTCGCTGCTGGCTTCCTACCCGGTCGCCTATGCGCTGGTGCGGGCGAAGCGCGATTGGGTGCGCTCGGCGCTGGTTTCGCTGTCCATCACCCCGCTGTTCACCGGCGAGATCGTGCGCACCTTCTCCTGGATGCTCACGCTGGGCACCGACGGCTTCATCAACTCGGTGCTGCGCAAGCTCGGCGTCATCGATATGCCGATCCAGCTCATGTACACCCGCTTCGGCGTGGTGGTGGCGCTGGTGCAGTTCTCCATGCCGGTGATGATCATCCTGCTCGCTACCGCCATCGCCCATGTCGACCGCGATTGCGAGCGCGCCGCCGCCAATCTCGGCGCCTCGCCTTCGGCGGTGTTCTGGCGGGTCACCCTTCCGCTGACCCTGCCGGGCATCCTGTCCGGCATCGTGGTGGTGTTCGCCTGGACCATGAGCGCCTTCTCCACCCCCCAGCTCATCGGCGGCGGCAAGATCCTGATGATTTCTAATCTCGCCTATCTCCAGGGCTTCTCGGTGCTCAACCTGCCCTTCGCCGCGACGCTGAGCCTGATCGCCCTTGTCTGCGCCCTCGGCAGCCTCGCGCTGATGAAGGGCGTCACCGGCCGCATCGAGCGGCGCCTCGCGGTCAACTGAGGAGCCTGGCCCATGCGGTCGCAAAAAATCGGCTCCATCGCCTTCTGGAGCCTCGTGGTCGCGCTGCTGACCTATATGACGCTGCCGACCATCGTGGTGCTGATGACCTCGGTGAATCCCACCGAGATCCTCGCCTTCCCGCCGCAGGGCGTGTCGTTCGACTGGTACGTCAAGGCGGTGACCTATCCGGACTTCCAGATCGCCTTCAAGAACGGGCTGATCGTCACCGCCTGCGCCTCGACGCTGGCCCTGATCGTCGGTTCCGCCTTCGCCTGGTTGATCCACCACTACGAGTTCCGCGGCCGCGGCCTGCTGGAAGGCGTGCTGTGGTCGCCGCTGATCATCCCGCACTTCACCCTCGGCTTCGGCTTCCTGCTGCTCGGCGGCGCCTTCGGGGTGCAGCAGGGCTATGTGATGATCGTGCTGGCGCACATGGTGCTGGTCATGCCGTTCGTGACCCGCGCGGTGCATGTCAGCCTCGCCAATATCGATCCGGCGCTGGCCCGCGCCGCCGCCAATCTCGGCGCCTCGCCGTTCCAGGTGCTGACGCGGGTCACCCTGCCGCTGGTGGTGCCGGGCATGGCGGGCGGCTGGCTCATCGCCGCGGTGCTGTCGCTCACCGAGTTCACCGCCTCGCTCTACGTCACCGGCTCGCGCACCCAGACGCTGCCGGTCGCCATGTACAATTACATCCGCGAATATGCCGACCCCACCGTGTCGGCGATCTCGGCGCTGCTCATCATCGCCACCACGCTCATCATGCTGGTGGCCGACCGCACCATCGGGCTGCGCCGTGTCCTTGCCATCGACACGCACTGACCGCCGTGAACTGACCTTGCCGGAGATGCCTGAGACCATGACTGAGACCGCCATCATCCATCCGTCGAAGGAGACCGGCAGCGCCGTCGACATCGTGCGGGTGCGGAAGGACTTCGGCTCGGCGGTCGGCGTCGCCGACGTGTCGCTCACGATTGGCAAGGGCGAGTTCGTCACCCTGCTCGGCCCCTCGGGCTGCGGCAAGTCGACCCTTCTCGGCATGATCGCCGGTTTCGTCACCCCCACCGCCGGCAAGATTGTCGTGGACGGCACCGACATCACCGATCTGGAGCCCTACCGGCGCGATATCGGCATGGTATTCCAGTCCTATGCGCTGTTTCCGCATATGAACGTCCACGACAACATCGCCTTCGGCCTGAAGATGCGCAGGCTTCCCGCCGCCGAGGTGGAGAAGGAGGTCGCCCGCGCCATCGCCATGATGAAGCTGGAGGGCTTCGAGGCCCGCCGCGTGCGTCAGCTTTCCGGCGGCCAGCAGCAGCGCGTGGCGCTGGCCCGCGCCATCGTCATCCGTCCCAAGGTGCTGCTGCTCGACGAGCCGCTGTCGGCGCTCGACAAGAACCTGCGCGCCCAGATGCAGGTCGAACTGTCCGAACTGCACCGCAAGACCGGGCTCACCACCATCTTCGTCACCCATGATCAGGGCGAGGCGCTGTCGCTTTCCGACCGCATCGTGGTGATGAACAAGGGCGCGGTGCAGCAGGTCGCGGCGCCGATCGAGCTGTACCGCCAGCCGGCCAACGGTTTCGTCGCCTCCTTCATCGGCGAGATCAACGCGCTGCCGCCGGGGCGGTGCGAGCTGAAGGACGGCACCGCCTCGCTGGTGCTGCCCGGCGTCGGTCCGCTCGTCTTTCCCGCCGTGCCCGCCTCCGGCTTTGCGCCGGGCCGGCAGGTGCGCGCCTTCCTGCGGCCCGAACATGTGCGGCCGGTGTCGGCGGGCGCGGCCGGGCCGAACGTCGTCACCGGCAAGGTGGAGGCGCACATCTATCAGGGCTCGCACACCATCACCCGCGTGGTGGTGGAGGGCATCGGGCTGGTCGAAACGCGGGTCACCGGCGCGGATATCGTGGCCAGCGCCCCGGTGGGGGCGCCGCTGGCGCTTGCCTTCGATCTCAGCGAGGCCGTGCTGCTCGACGCTGCCGCCTGAAGCGGGCCGGAGGCGTGTGGTGGACGCGCCGCCGCTACGGCTGCCCGACCGCCCGGCCATGTCGGGGCCGATGCGTCAGCCGAGGGCGGCTTCCGCGGTCTGCGGGTGGTGGAAGTAGAAGCCCTGGTACTTGGTGACGCCGAGCTGGCGCAGCTTGCTGAGCTGGGCATCGGTCTCCACCCCCTCGGCGACGAGTTCGAGGTCGAGCGAATGGGCGATGGAGATCGCCGCCTTCATCAGGGCCTCGTCGATGGGGTCGTCGAGCAGGTCGCGCGTCACCCGCCAGTCGATCTTGATGCCGTCGACCGGCAGCTGCTTCAGCGTGTCGAACGAATTGTAGCCATTGCCGAAATCGTCGAGATAAACCCGGATGCCGCGCCCGCGCAGCTGCGAAAGCAGGGGGGTGACCTCGTCGAGGCTGTGGATGGCCTCGGTCTCGGTGATCTCGATCCGGAGCGCCGCCTCGCAGCCGGGATGCAGGTCGAGGAGTTGGATGAACTCCTTCTGGAAACCGGTGTCGGCCAGGGCGCGCGCGCCGATATTGACCGAGATGTAGCGTGTCACGCCACGTCGCACCAGCCGCGCGGCATAGGAGACAGCGCGTCGGCACACCCAGCTGTCGATCCGCCGCATGAGCCCGAGCCGTTGGGCGGCGGGCAGGAAATGCGCCGGGCCATGGACCCCGCCGTCATCGTCGGCAAGGCGGATCAGCGCCTCGTAGCCCAGCGGCTCGCCGTCGACGCCGACGATCGCCTGGAGGTCGAGAATGAGGCGGTCGAGCTCCAGCGCGCTGCGGATGCGCTCGGCCCAGCTTACCCGCTCATTGGTATCGGAGACCTTGGGGTCGCCGGCGTCGTAGAGCTGCACCCGGTCGCGACCGGATTCTTTCGCCACGCAGCAGGCGGTATCGGCGCACACCAGCAGCGCGCTTGCCGAAGAGGTCGGCCCGCCGGTGCGGGCAAGGCCGATGCTCAGATTGAGCGCGAAGCTGTGTCCGTTGATGAGGAACGGATGGCTGCGGGTGGCGGTGGCGAGGCGGGTGACGATGCGCTGTGCCTCGCTCTCGTCGACCCCGACCAGCAGCACCGCGAAGCTGTCGCCGCCTATGCGGGCGATCAGGTCGTCGGTGCGCAGCCGGCTGCGCAGGAACAGCGCGAAGTCGACCAGCAGCCGGTCGCCGGCGGCGTGGCCGACAAGGTCGTTGACGGTCTTGAAGTGATCGATATCGATGAAGCCGAGCCAGATTTCCGGCTGGTCCTCTTCCTCGGCGAGGAGCTGGTCGATGCGCTCTTCGAGTGCGAAGCGGTTGGGCAGCCCGGTCAGCGCGTCGCTGCGGGCCTGCCGCGACACCAGGCGCGCGAATTCGGTGAGCGCCGCCGCCTGTTCCTCCACTTGCGAGCGGGCGTCGATGAGTTCCTGCTCGCGGCGCTTCTGCGCGGTGACATCGGTCCAGATGGCGACGAGGCAGCCATCCTCCATGCGCCGGTGTCCGGCCAGCAGCCAGATGCCGTTGCCGAGCGCGATCTCGACCCGCCGCTCGGCATCGGGACCGGGGCGGCCGGCGAGCAGCCCCAGCATGTCGCCATTGGTGCCGGGGGCGAACAGCCCCGCCTGTTGCGCCGCCGCGATGGCATCCTCGAAGCGCTCGCCGGCCTTCAGCGCGACTCCCGCCGAGGCGAAGAGCCGGCCCATGCTGGCATTGGTGAGGATGATCCGCCCATCGGGGTCAAGCAGGATGAAGCCCTCGCCGATGCCGTTGATGGCGTCGCGCAGCTTCTGCTCCACTTCCTTCAGTTCGCTGATGTCGGTCCAGGTGGAGACGATGCCGCCGGTGGGGGTACGACGCTCGCGCACCCGTGCCCAGCCGCCGGTCTCCAGCGGAATGTCGAAGGGCTCGCCATCGGCGAGGTGGTGGCGGCGCATGCGCTCGACGACATAGGCATCGGGATCGCTCACCCGGCTCCATTCGCCGCACGGCACCGAGGCGAGGGCGAAGAAGTTCAAACCTTCGAGATCGCCGAGCGCGGAGAGGAAAGGGAACAGCTCGATGAAGCGGGCATTGTGGACGACGAGGCGGTCGTCGGCGTCGAACAGGGCAAAACCGTCGCTCAGGAAATCGAGCGCGCTGTGCACATCCACATCCCCGCCTCGTGACGAACGCCGCGCCACGGCTGCACGACCGTGCAACCCCGGTTCGTCGGAAACGCCAGCCTTGGCCATGAGATGCGGTCCCCCCTCGCAATCCTCAATGTCATCGATGACGGTAGCGGGCCTATAGTCAATAGCTGAAACATGCGGAAAAGACTGTCGAATAATACCTCTCTCCACGAAATGGCATCATGGATAATGACCTAGAATGCAGGCTGGAGCACAATGTTCCGGCGGGAGCCGCGGCCATGAGCGAGAAATTTCCAACGGCCATGCCCGACCCGGTGCGACACCGTGCATCGTTTTCGCTCGCCCTTCGCATCGGGACGGGAATGCTCGGGCTGGCGCTGCTGGCTGCGTCGATCGGTCTGTGGGCCCGTCACGGTTCGGCCGTTTTCTTCGATCTGATTGCCAGTGGTATCGCCTATTGCTTCTGATGTTGGATCGGTCGCTGGCTGCGGCCCTCCGGCATCCTTGGATCGGCCGCCTGTAAGGTAGCCGTGGCTCGCGCCGACCGGCAGCCGCACCTGGCGCCCCGGCTTTGATGTGGACCTTGCATGCCCGCCCGTCGCCGCCTGCTTCTTCTCCTCTCCGCCTTCCTCGTGGGTGCGGCGGTCGTCGCCGTATCGGTGTTCGCGCTGTTGCCGTCCGCCAAGCCGGTCGCCACCCAGGCAAGCGTCGGCGGGCCCTTCTCGCTCGTCGACCAGGATGGCCAGCCGGTCACTCAGGAGAGCTTCAAGGGCGCGCCGACCCTGGTATTCTTCGGCTTCACCCATTGCCCGGACATCTGCCCGACCACGCTTTTCGAGATGTCGCAGCTGTTCGAATATCTCGGCGAGGATGCGCGCAAGGTGCAGGGCCTGTTCATCACGGTGGATCCCGAACGCGATACGCCGGAAGCGATGAAATCCTATATCGGCAGCTTCCATCCGAGCATCCAGGCGCTCACCGGCACGTCCGAGCAGGTGGCGGCGACGATCAGGGCCTACCGCGCCTATGCGCAGAAGGTGCCGGGGCAGAATGGCGATTACACGATGAACCACACCGCCATCGTCTATCTCATGGACAAGGACGGCAATTTCGTCGCCCCCTTCGATCTCAAGCGGCCGCCGGCCGAAGCGGCGAACGTGCTGCGCCCCTATTTCTGAGCCAGGGTGCGGGCCGCCATCCCTCGGCTTCGCGTCGCAGCCGCTAGGAAACATCGTTGCTGCGCCGGCCAAACTCGGTCGCGCCGGCCTCCGGCCCACGACTGTGCCGCCAGCGCGGTATCCCTTCCTCACCGGTCGCTGAACATCCGCAACTTGCCCCTTCCGGGCGCCCGCCGGCCGCGGTCGAAGCCTCCTCGTAGGTGCACCCCCGATCGGCCATGGCTTTCCGAGGGTGCCAAAAGACCCGCCGCCCCCTGCCTTGTTGACTTGAAGTCTGAGGCCGCCCCGATCCAATTGCGCCATCCCCCGCCCCACGGAGCATGCAGGCCACCTTTCGCCGCCCCGTTTTGCTTCGGCGGCAGGCGCCATTAGGGGGTGTCGAAACCCGAGGATGAGGAGGAGGGAGCGCGTCGCGCGGCGTGAGGGCTTGGCAGCCCATGCCGTGCGGATGGCTCGATGGCTTCACGGGGGGGAGGCTGCACGGGGTCCATGACGGGGCGCAGCTACATGACGGGGCGCAGCTATCAGCACGACGCGCGGCGAGAGCGCGCGAAGCCGCCTCCATGGCTGCCTGTTCCCGTGATCGATTCTCGCCAACCCTTTCCCGCCGCCCCCCTGCTGACGATCCGCTCGCCCTTCATCAGCCTCACGACGATGGCCCCGCGTCATCCGGTGCCCGCCCGCTTGTGTCGCCGATGCGACAGCGGCTTCCCGAGATAGGGGCAGCCATCGGTTCTCCTGTCCACCCGTTCCGGCACGTCGCATGGGCCGGGCAGGGCGAAGCGGAAACCGGCTGCCCTCATCTTGGCTTCACCGTCGGTCGCCGCCTCGTCGCTCGGGTTCGCGCCGGCCTGAGCCGCAGGCGCACCGGCCGCCGGCGCGAGGTGCGGGCGAGACCGTGCTCGGTCTTCTCCCAGCGCTGCGGGGCGGCGATCAGCTGGAACAGCGCCCGCCAGCCGGCGGCCGACAGCATCAGCCAATAGAGCGGGATCAGCGGCAGCACCCGCCACAACCCGGAGAGGCGGCGATGGCGCATGCCGATGATGGTGCAGAACATGGTGGCGCCATAGCCGGTGAGCAGCACGAGGATGCCGAGGCCATCGAGCAGAAGGCTGGCGGGCGAGGCATCGACCTCGCCGCCGAAACTCCAGCGCAGTGCCAGGGCGAGGGCGAAGACCGGGTGCATCAGCGCCGAGACCAGGCCGCCGCCGAGCAGGAACAGGAAGCTGAACATGCCGCTCCAGCCGATCTCGCCGATCAGCCGGCGCGGCGCTCGCCCATGCACCAGCAGCGTCTGCATCCATCCTTTGTACCAGCGGGTGCGCTGGCGCAGCCAGGCACCGGCGGTGCGGGGCGCCTCCTCGTCGGTGGTGGAGGCGATGACCAGGGTGCGCCAGCCGCTGCGGGCCAGCCTTACCCCGAGATCGGCATCCTCGGCGACGTTGAACGGATCCCAGGCGCCGACCCGGTCGAGCGCGGCGCGGCGGAAATGGTTTGAAGTGCCGCCGAGCGGCAGCGGCAGGCGCGCGCTGGCGAGCAGCGGCAGCACCACGTCGAAATGCGCGGCGTACTCGGCCGCGAACTGGCGGGTGATCCAGCTGTCGGCGACATTGTCGATGGCGAGCCGTGCCTGCACGCAGCCGACCCGCCGGTTGGCCGGGGCGGCGAAGGCGGCGCAGGCGGCGCAACTGCTGCGGGTCCGGCATGTCCTCCGCGTCATAGATGCCGACGATGGCGCCGCGCGCGAAGGGCAGGGCGGCGTTCAGCGCTTTCGGCTTGGTGCGCGGGCCGGTGTCGGGCGCGGTGAGGATGTCGAAGCCGGGGCGTTCGGCGTAGCGGGCCAACGCCGCCGCGGTCTCGTCGTCGTCGGGCTCGATGACCAGCAGCACCTGCAGCTTCTCGCGCGGATAGTCGAGCGCGGTTAGCGCCGCGATCAGCTGCGGCACCACCCGCGCCTCGCGATAGAGCGGCACGATGAGGCTGTAGGCCGGCAGGCTGGCATCGTCGCGCGGCGGCGGCGGCTCGGGCTCGGGCGTCATGGTCGAGGCGACGAGGCGCAGGCACGACCAGCCGAGCAGTACCAGCGATACCAGCAGCACCGGGCCGATGAGCACGAGGGCGGGGGAGACCAGCGCCAGGCCGGCCAGCGCCACGCAGATCAGCGCGCCAAGCACCATGAGATAGCGGGAGATGCCAAGCGTCGCCGCGCTCTGGTCCGGCTTCTCGTCGCGCAGGGCGAAGGCGGCGAGCTGGCCGAGCGGCTCGGCGAAGTGCCGGCGCACATGCCGCGCCAGCCGTTCCGGTGTCGTCAGCCGCAGGCGTGCGTGCAGCGACGGCGTCGCTTCCAGCGTCGCAGCGAGGCGGCGCAGCCGCAGCCCGCGCGCGGCGGCGACGATGCTGCCGTCCGGTTGGCGCATCAGCCCGCTGCGCATCAGGCCCCTTAGCGCCTCGGGCGGGGGCACGGCGACCGACGCCGTCCCCTCGAGCGGCTCCACCGGCACGTCGAGCCGTGCCGCGGCGGCGGCCAGGACGAGATCCGGCGTGGCGGCGGTCTCGGCGAGCAGCACCTCGTCGGCGCCGATGCCGAGCCGGGTCGCTCGTTCGCGGGCGGCGACCAGAAGCCGGTCCGGCAGCCGCCCCGCCAGCCCGGCGATCTCGATCGGCAGGTCCGCCGCCTCGTATCGTTCCGCCCCGTCCCGTCCCGCCTCGGGCGAAGCCGCCTCATGCCATGGAGCAGAGGTTCCCACGGTATTCCCGGGGGCCTCCGCGACAGCGTTCATGGCAAAGCCTGCGGCAGAATATGCAACGACATCGGCCGCGCCGTTTCCCGCACGATCCGTCGTCTGCCTCGCCGCCGCGTCCCCGCTCACGCCGTGCCGCCCCTCGCCCTAGCCCCGCGGAGACGCTACAAGATCGAGGCTGGCCTGCAATCGGCCGAAGCGTGATCGAGGCGCCAGGTGCGGTACGCGACGACGAAATCCATCTTCTGTGGCCTTGCCGCCGCGCTTCTCGTCGCCGGTGGGCTGATTGTTCCGCCGCCCCCCGCGGCCGCACAGCAGATGCCCTCCGCGGCCCACCCCTCCGCGCCCTCCGCCTCCGCCTCCGCGGCGGGCCGGGCCCCTGCCTCCGCCGCGGCGGTCGATGTTGCGGTGCCCGGCTTCTGGGACCCGAAGCGCCGGCCGGAAAAGCCGGACGTCGCCCGCGTGCCGGTGCAGATCCGCTTCGTCACCACCGAGGACTACCCGCCCTTCAGTTTCCGCGGCGAGGACGGCCGCCCGACCGGCTTCAACATCGACATCGCCCGCGCCATCTGCTCCGAGCTCGCCATCACCTGCTCGCTGGAGGTGGTGCCGTTCGAGGCGCTGACCGAGGCGCTCGCCGCCGGCAAGGCGGATGCCGCCATTGCCGGGCTGGCAATCTCGTCGGCGAGCCGCGAGGCGGTGGATTTCTCCGACCGCTATTTCCGCTCGCCGGCCCGTTTCGTCGCCCGCAAGCCGGATGTGATGCCGGCGGTCACGCCCGATCTCGTGGCGTCGAAAACCGTCGGCGTCGTCGCCGGCACGGCCCATGAGGCCTATCTGCGCGATTTCTTCGCCGAGGTCGCCATCCGCTCCTTTCCGACGCCGGAAGACGCCCGCGCCGCGCTGCGCAAGGGCGAGGTCGACCTGGTCTTCGGCGATGGCGTGCAGCTGGCCTTCTGGCTCAACGGCTCGTCGTCCGAGGGCTGCTGCGCCTTTGCCGGCGGTCCGTTCACCGAGAGCCTGTATTTCGGCGAGGGCATGGGCATCGCCGTCCGGCGCGGCGACGACGCGCTGCGCCAGTCGCTCAATTACGCGCTGGCGCAGATCTGGGAAAACGGCGCCTATGTCGACCTCTATCTGCGCTGGTTTCCCATCGGCGTCTATTGAGGCCGCCGGCGCGCGCCGGATAGGCATCCTCCGCACTGCCGGCATCATCGGCCCCACCTCGTCCCCCATCGCTTGACTGCGATCAGAACATAGAGGGAACATTCATGCAAGGAGGCTGTTTTCGCCGCATCGATTGACGCTGCGGGTGCGACTGCCTAGTGTCCGCGCCCATTCTTCAAGGTCGGGAGAGACCCATCATGACGGCGACCGCTCAGGTCGAGGATGTTGCAACCGAACTGCGGGAGCTGGCGCAGACCGCCGGCGCCTGGCCGTTCGAGGAAGCCCGCAAGATCGTCGAGCGCCTGAAGCGGAAACCGAAGGCCGAGGTGCTGTTTGAGACCGGCTACGGCCCCTCGGGACTGCCGCATATCGGCACCTTCGGCGAGGTGGCGCGCACCACCATGGTGCGCCACGCCTTCCATGTGCTGACCGGCGGCGAGATCCCGACGCGGCTCCTGTGCTTCTCGGACGACATGGACGGCATGCGCAAGATCCCGGACAACGTGCCGGATCCCGCCGCGCTGAAGCCCTATCTGCAGATGCCGCTCACCGTGGTGCCGGACCCGTTCGGCGGCGGCTATCCGAGCTTCGGCGCGCATAACAACGCCATGCTGCGGCGCTTCCTCGACACCTTCGGCTTCGATTACGAGTTCGCCAGCGCCACTGATTACTACAAGGCCGGCAAGCTCGATGCGGTGCTGCTGAAGGCGGCGGAGAAGTACGAGGCCATCATGGAGGTGATGCTGCCGACGCTGGGCGAGGAGCGGCAGGCGACCTATTCGCCGTTCCTGCCGATCTCGCCGACCTCGGGCCGCGTGCTCTACGTGCCGCTGAAGGCGGTGGACGCCAAGGCCGGCACCATCACCTTCACCGACGAGGACGGGGTGGACAAGACCGTCCCGGTCACCGGCGGCCAGGTGAAGCTGCAGTGGAAGCCGGATTTCGGTGCCCGCTGGGCGGCACTCGACGTCGATTTCGAGATGTTCGGCAAGGACCACCAGACCAACGCGCCGATCTATGACCGCATCTGCGAGATCCTCGACGGCGTGGCGCCGGAGCATTTCGTCTACGAACTCTTCCTCGACGAGGTCGGCCAGAAGATCTCCAAGTCGAAGGGCAATGGCCTGTCGATCGACGAGTGGTTGACCTATGCCAGCCCCGAGAGCCTGGCGCTGTATATGTTCCAGTCGCCGCGCTCGGCGAAGAAGCTGCACTTCGACGTCATCCCCAAGGCGGTCGACGAATATTACAGCTTCCTCGCCCGCTACCCGACGCAGGATTGGAAGAGCCGGCTCGGCAATCCGGTGTGGCACATCCATTCCGGCAATCCGCCGGCGTTGGATCTGCCGGTCTCGTTCGGCCTGCTGCTCAAGCTCGCCTCGGCCTCCAATGCCGAGGACAAGGGCGTGCTGTGGCGCTTCATCGGCCGCTATGCGCCGGGCGTGACGGCGCAGACCCACCCGCATATGGACCAGTTGGCCGGCTATGCGGTGCGCTACTTCATCGATCGGGTGAAGCCGCGTCGGGCCTTCCGCTTGGCTGACGAGGTGGAGGCCGATGCGCTCGCCCGCCTCGACGCCGCGCTGGCGCCGCTCGACGGCACCGATCGCGATGCCATCCAGAACGCGGTGCTCGATGTTGCCCGTCCGGTGCCGCGCTATCAGGACCTCAAGCGCAAGGGGCCGGATGGCGGGCCGGGCGTGTCCTTCGCCTGGTTCAGCGCGCTGTACGAGCTGCTGCTGGGCGAAAAGGAAGGCCCGCGCTTCGGCACCTTCGTCGCCGCCTACGGCATCCCGGAGACCCGCGCGCTGATCGCCCGCGCGCTGTCCGGCGAACTCGCCAGGGGCGCCGCCTAGGCGACGCCGCCTGAACTCCGGCACCGGCCGCTGCAAGGCGGCTGGAGCGTTCAGGTAGAGGCGGCGGCAGCCATCGCCGATATTGCCGGGGTGGAGAAGCCGGAGGCGGCCTGCCGGGGTCGCCCCGATCCGCACGGTGCCGAGGGATATCATCGGGGCGCCTCGTCGCCTTCGAGGTGCTGCCGTCGGCTGGTATGTCGGTGTCGATGGCTGCCGGCGTGGCGGGCATTTACCACGCCGGCCACTTCTCCTTGTCCTCGCGGGCCGGCAGGCACATGTCGGGCGATCATGCGCTGAGGCGTCGGCCCGGCGCCCGCGCCCGGAGACGCCGTCATGCCGCGCCGTTGCCTCGCCGTCCTCTTCATCGTCTTGCTCGCCGCCACGCTGCTCGGTCCGGCCATCGCGCCGGCGAGCGCCCAATCGGTGCCGCCGGGCAGCTACCAGCAATCCTGCCAGGACATTCGCAACGTCGCCGGCTGGCTGCGCGCCTCGTGCCGCGACCGTTCGGGGCGCTGGGTCGAGGCCAATATGGCGATCTCCTGGTGCGCGCCGGGCAACGACATCTCCAATGAGGATGGCCGCCTCGTGTGCAAGACCACCTCTTCGTGGGGAGAGCGGCCGCCGCAGGGCTCCTATATGGGCAGCTGCCGCGATGTGCGCATGTCGGCCGGCTGGCTCAAGGCGAGCTGTCAGGACATGAAGGGCCGCTGGGTCGACGCCACCACCGCGGCCAGCTGGTGCACCGGCCGCGACATCGCCAATGTCGATGGACGTCTTACCTGCCGCTAGAGCGTTTCCGGTGAAAGCCGGTTCTCCGCAAACGCTCCAGCTCGTTGCTTCTCCGCAATTCTCTCCGCCAAATCACTGCGTCCTTTTGCGGAGATTGCTCCGGGAGCGGTCGGGTCAGCCCTTGCTGCAGCCGGCGAGCAGCGCCGCATAGGGCTCGGCCATGCCCGCCTGGCTCATGATGAAGCGCGCGCCCTTCACGGCCATCACGAAGGGGCGGTTGGTCTTCACGATGGTGGCCAGCCCGCCGAGCGGGCCGTGACCCTCCACATCGATGCCGCCGCTCTCCTCATTGGCGATCGCTTTGCCGGGAAAGCTCACCCGGGCGCGATTATTCTCCAGCATCACCTCGGCCGCCTCGCCGGGCAGCAATCCGTTCGAGCCGATCAGCGAGCGCACGGTGAGCGTGCCGCTGCCCGGCAGGCAGGCGATGTCGACCACCCGCTTGCCGGTCGCCCTGTCGCCGAGCACCAGATGCACGCTCCCGCCCTGCTCGGCGCCGTACCAGCTAGGCTCAGCCCGCGCCGTCGCCGATCCGAGGGTAAGGAGCGACACGAGGAGGCCGAGAAGGCGAAAGCGGAACATGGCGTCACCGGACTGGAGCCCGCCGGGCCGGCGGAGGCGCCGGATCGGTGGGGGCTTCGGTATTGCGATCGGTTGCCGGGGCAAAAGCCATCCGGCTTCCGCGGGAGGCGACGGGAGAATGTCTTCAGCTCACCGAGCGGTCCCCGAGCGATTTTTCGCGCAGCGCGCTGAGTGTCGTCGTCGGCGTGATCGCCTCCGGGTCGAGCAGCACATGCACCACCGCCGGCTTGCCCGAGGCAAGCGCGGCGTCGAGCGCCGGCACGAAGTCCTCGTCGCGTTCCACCCGCGCGCCGAAGGCGCCGAAGGCCTGCGCATAGGCGGCAAAGTCCGGATTGGTCAGCGAGGTGCCGAACACCCGCGTCGGGAATTCGCGCTCCTGGTGCATGCGGATGGTGCCGTACATGCCGTTGTCGATCACCACCGCCAGCACCGGGATCTTGTGCTGCACGGCGGTGGCGAGTTCCTGGCCGGTCATCAGGAAATCGCCGTCGCCGCACACCGCCACCGCCAGCCGATCGGGATGCACCCGCCTCGCCGCGATCGCCGCCGGGAAGCCGTAGCCCATCGAGCCGGAAGTCGGCGCCAACTGGCTGCCATAGGCGCGGAAATGGTGGAAGCGGTGCACCCAGGTGGCGAAATTGCCGGCGCCGTTGCAGATCGCAGTGTCGGCCGGCCGCGCGCGCAGCCAGCGCACCAGCGTCGCCATCTGCACCGGGCCGGGGTTGGCCGGCGGCTGGTCGCTCCAGGCGCGGTAGTCGGCCCGTGCCTCCTCCCGCCAGTCCGCCCAGCGAATGGTCTGCGGCGGCTGCACGCCCTCCAGCGCCGCCGCGAAGGCCTGCGGCGAGGCATTTATGGCGAGCGCCGGCTGGAACACCCGGCCGATCTCGTCGGGATCGGCATGGACATGCACGATGTCGATGCCGGGGTCGGGAATGCCGAACAGCGAATAGCCCTGCGAGGGGACCTCGCCCAGCCGTCCACCGGCGAGGATGACGAGGTCGGCGGCCTTCAGCCGCGCCACCAGCTTGGGGTTGATGCCGAGCCCGACATCGCCGGCATAGCAGGCATGGTCGGCGGGAAACAGCATCTGCCGGCGGAAGCTGACGCAGACCGGCAGGTCGAAGCGCTCGGCGAACCGCTTCACCGCCGCAACGGCCTTCGCGTTCCAGCGGCTGCCGCCGAGCATCAGGATCGGCCGCTCGGCGTTCCACAGCAGCTTCTGCAGCCGCATCATGTCGGTGAGGCCGGGCCAGGTCTCGGCCGGCTCGAAAACGGGAGCGTCCGGCACATCGACAATGTCGGCCAGCATGTCCTCCGGCAGCGCGATCACCACCGGTCCCGGCCGCCCCTGCGTCGCCACCCGGAAGGCGCGGGCGAGGATTTCGGGAATGCGCGCGGCGTCGTCGATCTCCACCGCCCATTTGGCCAGCGTGCCGAACACCGCGCGGTAATCGACCTCCTGGAATGCCTCGCGCCCGCGCATCGCCCGGCCGATCTGGCCGACGAACAGGATCATCGGCGTCGAATCCTGCTGGGCGACGTGCACGCCGGCGCTGGCATTGGTGGCGCCCGGCCCGCGGGTAACGAAGCAGATGCCCGGCCGCCCGGTCAGCTTGGCCGAGGCTTCCGCCATCATCGCCGCGCCGCCCTCGTGGCGGCAGACCACGAAGTCGATCTCGGTGTCCGACAGCGCGTCGAGCACGTCGAGATAGCTCTCGCCCGGCACGCCGAAGGCACGGGTGACGCCATGGGCGATCAGCGTGTCGACGAGAAGGCGGGCACCGGAGCGGGCAGGGGGAAGCGGGCGGGTCGGGAGCGACGTCATCGGGTCACGCGGATTGGCGCAGGCAGCGCGCGGTTGAAGCCGGACCGGCGCGCGGCCGATCCGGCGGCAATCTAACCCGCCAAGGCCTGCCGTGCAGGCCCAAAATCACCTGCCGCACAGGCGAAAATCGCCGGCCGCGGCGGTCGCCATCCCCTGCCCGCGCGCTGGACGGTGTTCAGGCGGCCTCGCCCACCGCCTTTTCGGCGGCGCGGATCGCCGCCTGCCGGCGGGCGATCTCCTCGCCGATCGGCGGCCCCTTGAAGCGGCGCTGCTCGAAGGCCAGCCACACCGCCCCCGCCAGCACCAGGAAGCCGACGGTGATGTACAGCGCCCAGTCATTGGGGGGCTGGATGCCGAGCACGAAGATCAGCGCCATGGCGAGGATCGACAGCACCGCCACCAGCCGGAACGCGGTGGCGCCCATGCTCCACGGCCCCATCTTCGGCCATTTGGCACTGCCATAGGCCACCAGCCCGAGCGCGATCGGGATGGCGAAGGAGAAGAATAGGAAGATGACCGTGCAGGACACCACGATGGCATAGGCCGAAGTGCCGCCGAACGACACCAGCGAGGTGCCCCAGACGAACAGCACGGCGAGCGTGGCGCCGGTCCAGATGGCCGCGACCGGGGTGCGGTGCTTGGGGCTCACCTTGGCGAGCGCGGCGGAAGCCGGCAGGCCGCCGTCACGGGCGAAGGCGAACAGCATGCGCGACACCGAGGTGACGGTGGCGAGGCCGCACAGGAATTGGGCGAGGAAGATGGCGAGGTAGAGGATTTCCTTGATCAGGCCCGGCACCCGGGCGTCCATCGCCCAGAAGAACACGTTCCAGCCCTGCTTGGCGGCCTCGTCCATGTTGGGGATCATCAGCACGAAGGCGCACAGCATCACATAGCCGAACACCCCGGACCACACGACCGACATCACCATGCCGCGCGGCACCGCGCGTGCCGCGTCGAGTGTCTCCTCGGAGGTGTGGGCGGAGGCGTCATAGCCGGTGATGGTGTAGATCGGCAGCAGCAGGCCGAGCAGGAACGCCCAGCCTGTCGAGACCTCCGGCCATACATCGGCGCCGGCGGCCCCGGTGTAGTTGGAGAAGGTGAAGAGCCGGCCGATATCGTAGCCGGGGGCGAAGGCGAGGCAGACCAGCGTCAGCGCCACCGAGGTGGCGAGGATCAGGTAGCCGGAGAAGTCGGTGAGCTTGGCGGTGAGGCCGATGCCGCGATGGTTGATCAGCGCCTGGATGCCGGTCAGCACCGCCAGGAACACGATGCGCACCGTGACGGTGTCCTCCATGCCCAGCAGCGGGCCGAAGGCGCCGAAGAAGAAATAGTAGGTGCCGACATTGATGGCGCCGAGCACGGTGACGAGGCCGAGCAGGTTGAACCAGGCGGTAACCCAGCCGGTGAAGCGGTTGCCGAGGATCGAGCCCCAGTGATAGAGGCCGCCGGCGGTGGGGTAGGCGGAGCCGATCTGCGCCATGGCGAGGGCGAAGACGCCGGAAATGGCGACGCCCAGCGGCCAGCCGAGGCCGATCGCGGCGCCGCCGGCACCGGAAGTGGCCTGCGCCAGCGAGTTGATGCCGCCGGACAGGATGCAGATGATCGAGAAACTGATGGCAAAGTTCGAGAACCGGCTCATGCGGCGCTCGAGTTCCTGCGCATAGCCCATCTCGTGCAGGACCTTGATGTCGGCGTGCCTGGCTTCGTCCGTGTAATCCGAGCTGCCCGCTGTTTCCGTCACCGTGCTCATGGCGATCCCCGTGCGTGGCGCCGCCGGGAATGCCCCGGGGCTTGGGCTGTCCATGCATCGAAGATGCCAACTTTGCGGGGCGAAACTCGCCCGTCGCCATCTTACGTTGCGGAATAGCTGCGCCTTTCGAAGCCCTGCTTGGGCGGCTTCCCGCACATCCTCGGCGAGGTCGCGCGCGCGGTGCGCGCCTAGAGAAACCCGATCCAACGGCCGGCGATCAGTATCGCGAGCCACAGCAGCATCGAGGCGAAGGCTCGTAGCCTCACGGCTCGCGTCGGCTGCAGTCCGGCCAGTACGCGATGATAGCCGCCGCTCGCATGCTGCCAGCCGACATTGGCCAGCGCGAGCGCCAGCAAGCCGATCTTGACCAGGAAGGCGGTGTTGGCGAGATATTCCGCCGGCCGCACGGTGAACAGCCACAGGCCGGTCAGCACGGCGAGCGCGACGCCGAGGGAGGCGGCGCGCGACAGGAACGGCACCAGCATCGGCATCGGCACCGTGGGCGCGAGGCCGAGCAAGCGCGCATCGAGCGGCAGCACGGCCCCGAGGATCAGCCCGATCCCGAGAATATGGGCGGCGTTGACCAGCAGATAGGCGGTGGCCGAGCCTTGCAGCCAGCGTGCCCCCGGCCAGCCTCCCAGTGAGACGAGAAATTCCACGGGGACGTGGCGCGTCAGCCGTCGCCGATACGCTCGGGATACATGTCGTAATTCTTGCCGGCGATGGTGATGCGCACCGCCTTCATATGCGCCTGCGACGCGTCGCGCGAACGGTTGCCGAGCACGGTGATCGCGTCGCCGGGCTTGGCGGTGTTGGCGGTGAAGCCGGAATTCTCGGTCTGCCTGGGATTGCCGAGGTCGACCCGCCAGACCGTGCCGTCCTGCGCCGCGACCTGCAAGGTCGGGTGCGGGGGCGCCATGGAGATGGAGCGGATGGTACCGGTCAGCGTCATCTTCTCGCCCTCCGCCCAGGACCAACCGTGATGGGCGAGGGCAGGGGCGGCCGCGCCGAGCGCGACCGCAAGGGTCGCAGCAAACACGCGCGGCGCGCGAGGCGAGGATGCACGAAGCGTGGACGGGTGAAACATGGTGTGTCTCCTGTCGCAGCGGAACCTCGGTGCAGGTTAAATCGCCTGCCCCGCGAAAGGCGACCGTCCCGCTGCTCACAATCGCGGTAGCCGATGGCATGAAGGGCAGATGACCCGCCGCCATCCGAGGCAGCGGGAGCCGGGAAATGCCGGCTGGCAGAGCCGATGCCGTCCTGGGCGGAGGCGTCATTGCTGTGAAAGGCCGTAGCGTGGATCTCGCGCGCCACCCGTGCCGGCGTCATCCCGGAGGACCGGCGGGGCCGTCGAGCGCCGCCTGAGCCGCCGGCCGGGTGTCCTCGACCAGAAATGCCGCGACCTACGCCTCGGGGCTGGCGTCAGCAACATCAGCCAGACCCGCGGAAGAGGCCAGTTGCGCCGGAGTCAACCTCACCGGTCACCGGCGCAACGAAATCGGTCTCATCGTCCACCGCACCATACTGAGGGCGTTATGGCGGCGAGGATCGATTATCTTGCCCGAGCAGCAGAAATTACATCGTCCGGCGAGACGGGCTTCCGCAACGACTTGATCCTCTTGCCCAGAAGGCCGCCGATATCGTATCGGCGGCTCGCGAACACTAAGTGTCTACGCTGGCGCGCAGGGCGTTATCTTGGATGAACTCGCGGCGGGGCTCCACCACATCGCCCATTAGCCGGTTGAACAGGTCGTCGGCATCGGCGACCTCCTTCACCTTCACCTGCAGCAGCGAGCGGGCATTGACGTCGAGCGTCGTCTCCCACAGCTGCTCGGCATTCATCTCGCCGAGGCCCTTATAGCGTTGCAGCGACACGCCTTTTCGGCCCGCATCGGTGACGGCGTCGAACAGGTCCATCGGGCCGTGCACCAGCGTCTCGGTGCCCCGGCGCTTCAGTGTGGCCGCTTGCGCATGCACCTCGCGAAGAGTGGCGACGAGCTGATCGAGGCGGCGCGCTTCGGCCGAGCCGAGGAAGGTTGCGTCGAGATTGACCACCTCCTTCACACCGCGCACCGTGCGCTGGAAGTGGAAACCGGCGCCATCGGCTGTGCCGGTCCAGCCACGTTCGATATCTTCAGCAATATTATCAAGGCGTTGCGCGACATCGGCCGCCACTTGCGCGGCGCGATCCTCGTCGATCAGCAGTCCGGATGCGAGCGCGCCGGCAAGCGCCGCCTGCTCGACCACCGCACGATTGTAGCGTGGATGCAGTCCCTGCAGCGTCGTGCGGAAGGCGCGAGCGCTTTCCACGACCGAGAGCAGGTCGGCCCCGGCGCGAACCTCGCCGGTGGCCATGGAAAGGCTGGCATCATCAAGCCCTTGGGAAACAAGGTAATCTTCCAGCGACCGCTCATCCTTCAGATACTGCTCGGACTTGCCGCGCGTCACCTTGTAGAGCGGCGGCTGGGCGATATAGATATGCCCGCGATCCAGCAATTCCGGCATCTGGCGGAAGAAAAAGGTCAGCAGCAGCGTACGGATATGCGAACCGTCGACATCCGCGTCGGTCATGATGATGATCTTGTGGTAGCGCAGCTTGTCGGCGTTGAAGTCGTCGCGGCCAATTCCAGTTCCGAGCGCAGTAATCAGCGTGCCGACCTGATCGGATGAGAGCATCTTGTCGAAGCGGGCGCGCTCGACATTCAGGATCTTGCCACGAAGTGGCAGGATAGCCTGAAAGGCTCTGTTGCGCCCCATCTTGGCGGAGCCGCCGGCCGAGTCGCCCTCGACGATGAATAACTCGGATTTTGCCGGGTCGCGCTCCTGACAATCGGCGAGTTTACCTGGAAGGGAGGCGACGTCGAGCGGGTTCTTGCGGCGCGTCAACTCGCGCGCCTTGCGGGCCGCCTCGCGCGCCGCCGCCGCTTCCACCACCTTGCCGACCACCGATTTCGCTTCGGCGGGATGTTCTTCCAGCCAGTTGTTGAGTGCGTCGTTGACCAGCGTCTCCACCACCGGCCGGACCTCCGAGGACACCAGCTTGTCCTTGGTCTGCGAGGAGAATTTCGGATCCGGTACCTTCACCGACAGCACGGCGGTCAGGCCCTCGCGGCAGTCCTCGCCGGTCGGGTCGACCTTCTCCTTCTTGGCGATGCCCGAGCGCTCGGAATAGCCGATGATCTGCCGCGTCAGTGCCGCTGCAAAACCGGTGAAATGCGTGCCACGATCACGCTGCGGAATGTTGTTGGTGAAGCACAGCACGTTTTCATGGTAGCTGTCGTTCCACGACAGGGCGCATTCGACGGTAATCCCGTCCTTCTCCGCGCGGATCACCACCGGTTTCGGCAGAATCGCCTGCTTGGAACGATCGAGATACTGGACGAAGGCTTCGACGCCGCCTTCATACATCATCTCTTCGCGTTTGACCTCAGGATGGCGGGCGTCCGTCAAGACGATGCGCACGCCCGAATTCAGGAAGGCGAGTTCACGCAGCCGATGCTCAAGAGTCGCGTAGTCGAATTCTATGTGAGTGAAGGTATCGGGACTCGGGACGAAGGTCACCATGGTGCCGCGCTTGCCGGCCGACGCCGGACCTTTAACGGCCAGCGGCGCCTCGGCATCGCCGTGGCGGAAGCGCATATGGTGCTCTAACCCATTGCGCCATATGGTCAAATCGAGCGTGGTCGAAAGCGCGTTCACTACCGAGACGCCGACGCCGTGCAGGCCGCCGGAAACCTTGTAGGAATTCTGGTTGAACTTTCCGCCGGCGTGCAGCTGGGTCATGATGACTTCGGCCGCCGACACGCCTTCTTCCGGATGAATATCCGTAGGAATACCGCGGCCGTTATCCGTTACTGTCACCGAGCCCTCGGCGTTCAGGGTGACGGTCACTTCCGTCGCATAGCCCGCCAAGGCTTCGTCGATGGCGTTGTCCACCACTTCGTAAACCATGTGGTGGAGGCCCGATCCATCGTCGGTATCACCGATATACATGCCCGGCCGTTTGCGTACCGCGTCCAGCCCCTTGAGGACTTGGATGGACTGCGCGCCGTACTCTTCGGGAGTCGGAGCGGAATCGGTATCGGACATGGTTGTCAGCTCTTCGAATCGTTGAGATCGTTCAGGTTCTTTGTAGCGCAAACACGCGCCTATTTCGTGGCCACCATCACTGCCGCGCCGGCCATCGCCGTGCCGCATGCGCGGTTGATCAGCCGGATCGTCCGGTCACTCCCGATCATGCCGCGTGCCCTTTGGGCGAGGCCGATATAGAGGCCGAAGACCAATGCCAATACCATAACGATGATCGCGCACATCTCGAAGAAGGCGAGCATCGTCAAGTGATTGAGGTCGATGATCGTTGGAAGGAGGGCAAGGTAGAAGGCCATCGCCTTAGGGTTGCCGAGTGTCATGCCGACGCCGGTGAGGAACAGCCCGGCGGGCGAGCCGGTCGGCTTGGGCATGGTGACGGCCATGGCGTGGGCAGGAGCCGTCCACAGCTTCCAGGCGAGAAAGACAAGATAGGTCGCCGCGGCCAGCCGCACGACGACAAACAGCGAGCCGAGCGTGGCGGCCAGTGCTGCCAGGCCCAGAGCGGCAGCCGCCAGCCATACCATGTCGCCGAGGATGATGCCGGCCACGAGAGGAGGCGTGCCCTGGCGCCCATGTGCCAATGTCCGCGCCACCAGCGCAATCACGCTCGGCCCCGGCGAGGCGGCGGCCAGCGCAAGCGCTGCAGCGAAGACAAGCAATCCCAGCAAATCCATCGCCTCTACGTGCGCGCGCGCACGCGAAAGGTCAAGGAATAAATAGTTAAATCAACTCAATGTGTTGAACTCATTGGGCCGAGGTGGGCGCGATCTGGCCGGGACGGACCGAAAACCGCTCGGCGCCCTCGGGTAGCGCGGCGAAGGCAGCGGGGTCTGCGCCGGTCATCCATACCTGGCCGCCGAGCGCTTGCAGCGTTGCGAACAGTGCCTCCCGGCGGGAGGGATCGAGATAGGCGACGACATCGTCGAGCAGCATGATCGGGCTCATGCCGGCCATCTCCGCCACCAGGCGGGCATGCGCGAGGATAAGGCCGATCAGCAGCGCCTTCTGCTCGCCGGTGGAGCCTTGCGCCGCCGGCATGGCTTTCGGGCCATGACCGACCATGAGGTCGGAAAGATGCGCTCCCTCGAGCGTCCGTCCCGCGGCACGGTCGCGCGAGCGGGCTTCACGCAGCACAGCGCGGTAGCCGTCCTCCACCTGCGTCGCCGGCAGATGAGCCAGCTCGCGCTCGATCGCGCCGTCGAGAGCCAGTGTCGCCCAAGGAAATGCCGATCCATCGTCGCGTCCGGCAACTATGCCGGAGGCGAGCCGGCGCACCGTTTCCAGCCGCGCGGCCGCCACCGCGACCGACAGGGCCGCGAGTTCCTGTTCGACGGCATCGAGATAGCGCGGATCGGTGCGCGGCTCTTCCAGAAGGCGATTGCGCGCGCGCAATGCCCGCTCCAGCGCGTTCACTCGCGCCCCGTGCTCGGCATCCACCGCCAGCACCAGCCGGTCCAGAAAGCGCCGCCGCTCCGCGGGCGGGCCGGTGAACAGGCCATCCATCTCCGGCGTGAGCCAGATCACCCGTACGAAATCGGCGAAGGCGGCAGCCGAGCCGACCGGCTCGCCGTCGATGCGGCAACGGCGCGCGCGCACCTCACCTGTTGGGTCAGATTCCTGTCCGGTGCCAAGCGTCACGTCGCCATAGGCACCGGCGATAGTCGCCGAAACCGCCCAACCGTTCGCCCTCACGCCGTCCTGGCGATAAGGAAATTGATCGAGCGCAGCCCGGCGCAGGCCGCGGCCCGGCGCCAGCAGTGAAACAGCTTCAAGAACGTTGGTCTTGCCGGCACCGTTGGGGCCAAGCAGCACCACCGTGTCGGCTTCGGACCGCAGTTCCGCTGCTCCATAGCTGCGGAACTGGGTCAGCCGCAGGCGCGTGATGTAGGTGGCGGGCGAGCTCACACCCGCATCGGCATCAGCACATAGAGCGCGCCACGCCGCTCAGGGTCCTGCACCAGCGTCGGCGAACCGGGATCGGCGAACTTCAGCTCTGCCGTCGCCCCCTCGATCTGGCCGGTGATGTCGAGGAGATAGCGGCTGTTGAAGCCGATATCGATCGCTTCGGCGGCATATTCGACCTCGATCTCTTCGGTCGCGCTGCCGGAGTCTGGATTGGTCACCGAGAGAGTGAGCTTGCCATCGGCGATGGAAAGCTTCACCGCCCGGCCGCGCTCGCTCGCCACCGTCGAGACGCGGTCGACGGCGGCGGCGAAGTCGGCCTTCTCCACCACCAGCGTCTTGTCGTTGTTGAGCGGAATCACGCGGCCGTAGTCGGGGAAGGTGCCGTCGATCAGCTTCGAAGTCAGCACCACGCGATCGAGCGAGACGCGGATCTTGGCGCTGGAGAGCTCGACGGTGACCTCGGCCTCGCCATTCTCGGCGAGCCGCTGGATCTCGGCGACCGCCTTGCGCGGCACGATGACTCCGGGCATCCCGGCTGCGCCAGCGGGGGCTTCCGTCTGGGCCTGGGCAAGCCGGTGTCCGTCGGTTGCCACGGCGCGCAACACCGGACCGCCGGCATCGGCAACGTGGAAATAGATGCCGTTGAGGTAGTAACGGGTTTCTTCGGTCGAAATGGCGAACTGCGTCTTGTCGACGAGGCGGCGCAATTCCCCGGCGGGAAGGGTGAAGCGGTGGCTCATCTCGCCGGCGGCGAGGTCCGGAAACTCGCCTTCCGGCAGTGTCTGAAGTTGGAAGCGCGAACGGCCGGCGCGCACGGTGAGCGTGCCGCGGTCGCCCGAAGTCTCAATCTGTACCTGCGCGCCCTCGGGCAGTTTGCGCACGATCTCGTAGATGGTGTGGGCCGGCACCGTGGTAGCACCTTCCTGCCCGACCTCGGCTGGGATGGTCTCCACCACCTCGATGTCGAGATCGGTGGCGCGCAGGGCGAGGCCGCGCGTATCGGTGCGCATCAGCACGTTCGCCAGAATCGGAATGGTATTGCGCCGCTCGACGACCCGGTGGACATGGGCGAGAGATTTGAGGAGCTCGGCCCGCTCGACGGTGACCTTCATGGCCGCGACACCCGTGGCTTTCGGAAAGGGGAGGGACTTCCCAGGGCGCGGAATGAAGCGGGCGCTGCCTCACATCGCGCCCCGGCGAGCGGCGCGGGCGCGCCGCCGGGCTGACGACATTGCCGCCAGACCCTTAGCAATACAAGCCCACCTTGCCGCAGTGCGGCGATTTGGTGGGGATAAACGGCCGCCTGGCGACGGCGCTGGCGGGTCGGCTACTCGCTGACCAGCCGCTTGAGCGTCTCGACCTCGCTGGCGAGCGCGCTGTCGCTGCCCACCAGCCCCTCGATCTTGCGCACCGCATGAAGAACGGTCGTGTGGTCGCGACCGCCGAAGCGTCGGCCAATCTCGGGAAGCGACCGCAGGGTGAGCATCTTGGCCAGGTACATCGCGATCTGGCGCGGCTTTACCACATTGGCGGTGCGGCGCTGCGAGAGGATGTCGGCACGGGTGACGTTGTAGTGCTTGGCAACGATGCGCAGGATGTCATCGACACGCACGCGCTTGGGCTCGGAGGAGCGCACGAGATCCCGCACGACCTCTTCAGCCATTTCCAGCGTGATGGCGCGGGAGGTCAGCTGATTATGTGCGAGCAGCCGGTTCAGGGCGCCGTCGAGATCGCGGCCGTTCTGGCCGCAATTGCGGGCGATGAACTGCAGCACGTCCTGCGGCACGCTGAAGCCGGGATGCTGCTGGGCGAGCGCGGCAACGCGGCTCGCCAGAATTTCAAGCCGCAGGTCCTCGTCGAGCGGGTCGATCTCCACCACCAGCCCGCCGGCGAGGCGCGAGCGCACCCGCTCTTCCAGCGCATCGAGCTCGGACGGCGGGCGGTCGGCGGCAATGACGATCTGCCGGCCAGAATCCATCAGGGAATTGAGGGTGTGACAGAATTCCTGCTGCACGCTCTTGCCCTGCAGGAATTGCAGGTCGTCGATCACCAGCGTGTCGATCTCGCGCACCTGCTCCTTGAAGGCGAGGGCGGATTGGCTCTTCAGCGCGGCGATGAAGCCATACATGAAGCGTTCGGCGGTGAGATAGACAACGCGGCGGCCACGTTCGGCGCCGGCGGCGACAATCGCCTGCAGCAGATGCGTCTTGCCGAGGCCGACGGCGGCGTGGAGATAAAGCGGGTTGAACACCGCAGGGCCGCCGGCGGGAGCCTGCGCCACTTTCAAGGCCGCGGCATGGGCAAGCCGGTTGGAACTGCCCAACCGATAGGTGCCGAAGGTGAGCCGGGCGTCCAGCGGCGATCCGGCGCCGAGATCCGGCGTGGAAGCCGGCGCGACGGGAGTGGACGTGATCGGCTTGACCTCGGCGAGCGGACGCGGCTGCGGCGAGGATTCGGCGCGGGCGATCACCGGGACGTGGCCGGGGCTGCGCAGCACTGCGGTGCGTACCGACAGCTCCACGTGCGAACCGGCGATTTCCTCATTCCACAACGTATTGAGGCGATCGATATAGTGCTGCTGAATCCAGTTCTTGAGGAAGCGCGTCGGCACGGACAGGCGCACGGTTTCGCCGAAGATGCCGTCCAGTTCCACACGCGGAAACCAGCTGAGATAGACCTCTTCCCCGATCTCGGCACGCAAGCGGCGGCGCACCCGATCCCAGAAGCTGCGAGGATCTCCATCGAACGCATCTGCGTCCCCATTGCCGCGGAGCGGCACGGTGACGGAATCGGAAACGGTCGTCTCGACGATGCTGGATTTGAACATGGAGTCTCCGCTGCTTTTTGGGCGGTTTATTGGAAACACCGGCCGGCGGCACGTCACGCATGCGTCAAGCAATACGCGACGCGCGACAAACGCGGCGGTGACGGATGACAAATTGGGAATACGCGGCCGTCAGGGCGGCGGCGTCACCGGATCGGGGCCGGAGGCCCGGAACAGGGGGGCAACGCGGATGAACAGGATGCCTGGATTTGGTTCGGCAGATCGCGGTCGGTGAATATTCCCCGAAGCCCGCAGCTGCGGCCGGCGGATCCTGTGCGCGTCATATCAAACGCGCCCATTCGCGTGAACATAAGAGCCCCTTCGCGGCAAGTGCATTGCCATCCCTGTTGACGTTTATTGGTTTCAGGTGACGCTATATACGAACGCTACTAGAGTTCCGACGGAGAGTTAAAGTTGTTTGACATTGGTCTCCGTCATTCCCGGCGTACTCTATATACGCGGAGGTGGTGGATGCTGAGAACAACATGCGACACTCCTCCTCACGTGCAATGAGTAGTTCGAAAACTCAACTTTTCGCTGAGATATCCGGCCTCGCCGGATGAAGAGAACATACACACGGCCTCCCCGTCGCGCAACGCTCTTGGCGGTTTCGGCGATCCCGCCGCAGGCCGATTCGGCGCCTCGGCACCAGCGGCGTCGAACTGCTAGTCGGCAAATCTCTGACTCCTCTGGAAGATTCAGGGAATGGGCGCGAATCGGGCCGAAATAGGTTTTTTTTGATCGCGGGCGATCAGGCCGCCTCGGGACGGGCGATTCGACGGGGTGTCGGGAGCGTGCCATTCAACTCGTTGATTTTTAAAGTGAATATTTGTGCGCCCGTTAACGGTTTCCGAGCTTCGCGACAAGATTGTCGCTGCGTTGGCGCCATATCGGAGTCAAGGCTGGAATACGCTGCTGGAGCTCGGTCGGGCGTCTCTGTGTCGTTCATGTGACGCCGCCACCGGCGCTTTTCCGATGCGGGCCGGCCTCGGGGAGGCCGGCGCTCGTCGCAATGCAAAAAGCCCGGCATGAAGCCGGGCTTTCCATCTCTTCAGTCGCAATTCTCGTCGATTAGATCAGGCGCTGAGCTTGGCAAGGCGCAGGGTCAGGCGCGACACCTTGCGCGAAGCGGTGCTCTTGTGGAGGACACCCTTCTGCGCCGCGCGCATGATCTCCGGCTCGGCTGCCTTGAGGGCCACGGAAGCCGCAGCGCTGTCGCCAGCCGCCAAGGCTTCCTCGACCTTGCGGACGAAGGTGCGCATGCGCGAGCGACGGCTCGCATTGACCTCGGTACGACGCGCAATCTTGCGAGCCGCCTTCTTGGCGGAGGGCGTATTGGCCATCGGCCGTCCTCTTCGATCGTTGCCGGACCAGCAAAGCTGCACCAGCAGGAATGTCATGTGACAAAAGGGAAGCGGGCGCTCCGGTGGGGAGCCCCGCGTGAGTGGCGGGCTTATAGTAGGCAGGCGCCGCGGCGTCAATAGCGATGGGGAGCGTTCACCTGTTGTTAAAGTTTGGGCTGCGCTTCTCGACGAAGGCGGCCATGCCCTCCTTCTGATCGTGGCTGGCGAACAGCGACTGGAACAGGCGGCGCTCGAAGCGGATGCCTTCGCCGAGGGTGGTTTCGAAGGAGCGGTTGACGCTTTCCTTTGCCATCATCACCGACGGCAGCGAGAGATTGGCGATGGTGTCGGCGACCTTCATCGCCTCGGTCATCAAATCGGCCAACGGAACGACGCGGGAAACCAGGCCGTACATATCGGCCTCGCTAGCGTTAAGTGTCCGTCCTGTCAGGCACATTTCCATCGCCTTCGCCTTGCCGATCGCGCGGGTGAGCCGCTGCGAGCCGCCGGCGCCGGGGATGATGCCGAGCTGGATTTCCGGCTGGCCGAAACGGGCATTGTCGGCGGCGAGCAGGATGTCGCACATCATGGCGAGCTCGCAGCCGCCGCCGAGCGCGTATCCCGCCACCGCGGCGATCACCGGCTTGCGGAATCGCGACAGCCGCTCCCACGAGGTGATGAAGTCGTCAGTATAGGTGTCAGGGAAGCTAAGTCCTTGCATTTCCTTGATATCTGCGCCGGCGGCGAAGGCGCGGTCCGAGCCGGTGAGGATGACCGTGCTGATGCCGGCATCGGTCTCGAAGCTGTCCAGCGCCCGGTTCAGCTCGGCGATGAGTGCCGAATTCAGCGCGTTGAGCGCCTTGGGACGGTTGAGGGTGACGACGCCGACTCGCCCGTCGGTATGGACCAGAATATTCTCGTAACCCATTGGCACGTAATCCTTATTTCTGGCAGGTCCTGCAATGGAACGTGGAGCGCCCGGACTGTACGAGCCGCTCGATCTCGCCTCCGCAGCCGGGGGTGAGGCAAGCCTCGCCGGCGCGGCCATAGGCGCGGAAGGAATGCTGGAAATAACCAAGCGTGCCATCAACTTGCGCGTGATCGCGCAGGGTCGAGCCGCCGGCCCGGATCGCTTCCTCCAGCACCTCGCGGATCGCCGCCACCAGGCGCTCGATCAGGAGGGTGGGGTGTATGATGGGAGCGATCTCGCCGTCCGGATGTCCGGTGAGATCGACCAGGCTTGCCGCCGGGCGTTCCGGAGCGATTCCTGCCCGGTGCAGCGCCTCGCAGACATAGATGTTGCCCAGCCCGGCCACCACGCTCTGGTCGAGCAGCACCGCCTTGATCGGCGAGCGGCGGCCGGCGCAGGCGGCGGCCAGCGCCGCGGCGTCGAAGGCGTTGCCGAGCGGCTCGGGCCCGAGCGAGCGGAACAGCGGGTGCTCCTCCAGCCCGGCGCGCGGCACCAGCAGCATCGCCCCGAAGCGGCGAGGGTCGTTGTAGACGATCCGAGTGCCGCCCTCGAAGCCGAGCTCGACATGATCATGCGCCGCCGCCTTGGAGCGGGGGAGGGCGAAGGCGCCGGGGAGCCGGGGCTCCGTCGCCGGCGCCTCGATGCGGAAGGAGCCGGACATGCCGAGATGCATGACCAGCACCTCGGCGGGATGGCCGTTCTCCGCTTCGAGGTCGGCGACGAGATATTTCGCCCGCCGCCCGAGCCCGGCGACCCGCCGGCCGGCGAGCCGTTCGGCGAAGCGCTCCGGCAGTGGCCAGCGCAGATCCGGCCTATGCGCCACCGCCTCGACGAGCCGCGCGCCCTCCATCACCGGGGCTAGGCCACGGCGGACGGTTTCGACTTCCGGCAGTTCGGGCATGGTGCGCTCCTCGCGAGGGACGCACTCTATATAAGAGAGAGACCGGCGAGAAACCCTTCCAGGCCGGCGGCATCGGTGAAGCGATGCGCGTGCAGGCCGGCGGCGCGGGCTCCGTCTATGTTCACCTGCTTGTCGTCGATCATCACCGCTTCCTGCGGCGCGGCGCCATAGAGCGCGGCGAGGCGGCGATAGATCGCCGGATCCGGCTTCTTGGTGTTGAACTCGGCGGCGACATGCATGGCCGGGCCGAACACCTCGCGCAGGCCGGGCACCAGAAGGTCGAAATGCTCCTTCATGATGTGCCCGTTATTGGTGAGCAGCGCGATGGGGGTGCGCTGGGCCACACGCCGCGCCAGCGCCACCGACTCTGGGAACAGCGTCATGGCGAGGCCACGGGTGCGCGTCCATTCCGGCCGCCCGAACGGCACGCGCAACGCCGCCGAGATGGCCGCGAGATAGGCGTCGGCATCCAGGCGTCCGGCATCGGCCGCGTCCTCGATGCCGTCCTCCCAGATCAGCCGGGCGACATCGTCGAGGCCGAGGCCCGCCAGCTCGGCGATCGCCCGCTGGCGCGCCGCCACATCGTAATGCAGCAGCACGTCGTCCATGTCGAAGATGACGAGGCGGGGAGCGGTGAGCCGGGAAGCCGAGCCGGCGGGAGCCATCTGCGCCCCCGTCACGGCAGGGCGTCGTATCCTTCGCCGAACCCCTTGAGGCTGAGCGGGATGCCGATTCCCTCTTCCGGGGTCTGGAACACGATGAAGGTGGCGTTCTGCCCGGTGCGCAGCTGCTGGGTCAGCTTGTCGTCCAGCACCACTTCGGCGACGCAGCCATTCGGCACGCAGCGTACGAAGCCGGCGCGGCCGACATCGGTCTGGTCGATCTTCAGGCCGAGGCCGGAGGGCAGCAGCACGCCGAGCGGGGCAAGCACGCGTAGCAGGCGGCTCTGGCCGTCGGCGGTCTTCAGCACGATGACGGTGAGGCCGACATTCGGCCGGTCGTCGGCCTGCACGCTCTGCAGCAGCACGCACTGCTCGGACTGGGCGCCGGGCGGCGTGTCGCAGCGGATCTGCCATTCGCCGTGCACCGAGCGCACGACGCCCTGGGCATGCGCCGCACCGCCGGCGAAGCCGACGAGAAGAAGCACCGCCAGTATGGCAGGGTGGAGGGCCGGGAAGCCGCGCATGGGCCTTGTCTCCCATAAGGATTGGTCGTTCGGGCGAAACCCGGAGCGACGATAATAACGGGCGGTGAAAAAAGGGCGAATCGCCGTGACGACGATCGCTGCCCTCCCCGGGTCCCGATCGGACCCCCGCTCGGGGAAAGGGGGTTACAGCGCTCCCGCGCGATGTCAAGAATGCGGCGCCGGCTTCCCGGTCTCTTGCCCGAATTCCCGCCTTCACGTTGCTTTCAGCGGCCTGTGGCGGCCTCGCTTCGGGGGTAGAACCGTTCCAGGCACCCGACGTCTTGTCGCAGAGGCAGAGGCGGTTGTTTCGTTGCCCGGTGGGTTATTTTGTGTTTGATGAAGATCAAATGTGACCGGCCGGCCCTGCCTTGCAGGCGCCTCGCCGGGAAGGACTGGACGTCGAGGGGAGTGACGATCGCGATGAATGGGCGGACGATCGGTAATTGGACCAGCCATAACTGGATCAGCCCCGCCTTGCGCGCCGGCGCAGGCTTCGTCGGCGCCGCCGCCGGCGTGCTGGGTTTCGCCGGCGCGGCCTTCGCCGGCACCGGCCAGCCTTCCCCTTGGCAGATCAACCTGCAGGGCGCGGCCAGCCCGGTGATGGAAAGCATCCACTCCTTCCACTTCTTCCTGCTGGTCATCATCGTCGCGGTGGTGCTGCTGGTGGCGGTGCTGATGGCGGTTGTGGCGTTCAAGTTCAACGAGAAAGCCAACCCGGTGCCCTCGCGCACCACCCACAACACCCTCATCGAGGTGCTGTGGACAGTGGTGCCGGTGCTGATCCTGGTGGCGATCGCCATTCCCTCCTTCCGCCTGCTGTTCCTGCAGCTCGACCTGCCCAAGGCGGAGCTGACGGTGAAGGTGACCGGCCACCAGTGGTACTGGTCCTACGAATATCCCGACAACGGCCCGTTCGGCTTCGACAGCATGATGGTGCAGGAAGCCGACCTCCAGCCCGGCCAGCCGCGCCTGCTCGCGGTGGACAACGAGGTGGTGGTGCCGGTGAACAAGATCGTGCGCATCCAGGTCACCTCCGCCGACGTGATCCATTCCTTCGCGGTGCCGTCCTTCGGCGTGAAGATCGACGCCCTGCCGGGCCGCCTGAACGAGAGTTGGTTCCAGGCGAGCAAGGAAGGGGTGTATTATGGCCAGTGCTCCGAGCTCTGCGGCAAGGACCACGCCTTCATGCCGCTCGCCATACGGGTGGTGAGCGAGGCGGACTTCGCCACCTGGGTGGAAGAGGCCAAGCAGAAATTCGCGGCGGGCGAGGCTCCGGCCCGCGTCGCCGCCAACGAGAACGCGCAGCTGCCGGCGGCCCGCTGACCGGTGGCGGACGCCGGGTCCGCAAGCCGGGCCCTGGCGGGCTGGGCCCCGAAAAGGCCGGCTCCGGCAAAACCGGTTCCGGCAAGTCGGGTTGAGGGATTTAAGAAGCGCGTGCAAACGCGCGAGTGAGGGACGGATCTATGGCGACGTATGCAGCCGGTCACGCGCAAGGTCACCACGCGCACTCGGGCGACCCGACGGGTTGGAAGCGCTGGGTCTATTCGACCAACAACAAGGACATCGGCCTGATGTACCTGATCTTCGCCATCGTGGCGGGGATCGTCGGCGGCGCGCTCTCCATCGGCATCCGCATGGAGCTGCAGGAGCCGGGGATGCAGATCTTCTCCGATCCGCAGACCTTCAACGTGTTCACCACCGGCCACGGCCTCATCATGATCTTCTTCATGGTGATGCCGGCGATGATCGGCGGCTATGGCAATTATTTCGTGCCGCTGATGATCGGCGCGCCCGACACCGCCTTCCCGCGCATCAACAACGTCGCCTTCTGGCTGCTGCCCCCGGCCTTCGCGCTGGCGATCCTGTCGCTGTTCGTCGAGGGCGCCGCCGGCTCGACCGGCTTCGGCGGCGGCTGGACCATCTATCCGCCGCTCTCCTCCAAGCTCGGCCATCCCGGCCCGGCGATGGACCTCCTGATCCTGTCGCTGCATATCGCCGGCGCTTCCTCGGTGCTCGGCGCGATCAACCTGATCACCACCATCCTGAACATGCGCGCCCCGGGCATGACGCTGCACAAGATGCCGCTCTTCGCCTGGTCGCAGCTGGTGACCGCCTTCCTGCTGCTGCTGTCGCTGCCGGTGCTGGCCGGCGCCATCACCATGCTGCTCACCGACCGCAATTTCGGCACCACCTTCTTCGACCCGGCCGGCGGCGGCGACCCGATCCTGTTCCAGCACCTGTTCTGGTTCTTCGGCCACCCCGAAGTGTACATCCTGATCCTGCCGGGCTTCGGCATCATCTCGCACATCGTCGCCACCTTCTCGAAGAAGCCGGTGTTCGGCTATCTCGGCATGGCCTATGCCATGGTCGCCATCGGCGTGGTCGGCTTCGTGGTGTGGGCGCACCACATGTATACGGTCGGCCTGTCCTCCTCGACCCAGGCCTATTTCGTGGCGGCGACGATGATCATCGCGGTGCCGACGGGGGTGAAGATCTTCTCCTGGATCGCTACCATGTGGGGCGGCTCGCTCTCCTTCCGCACCCCGATGCTGTGGGCCTTCGGCTTCATCTTCCTGTTCACCGTCGGCGGCGTGACCGGCGTGGTGCTGTCCAATGCCGGCATCGACCGCTCGCTGCACGACACCTATTACGTGGTGGCCCACTTCCACTACGTGCTGTCGCTGGGCGCGGTGTTCGCCATCTTCGCCGGCTGGTACTACTGGGCGCCGAAGATGTTCGGCTACATGTACTCCGAGACCATCGGCAAGCTGCATTTCTGGCTGACCTTCGTCGGCGTGAACCTGGTGTTCTTCCCGCAGCACTTCCTCGGCCTCGCCGGCATGCCCCGCCGCTATGCCGACTATCCCGACGCCTTCGCCGGCTGGAACTTCGTCTCCTCGATCGGCTCGTATATTTCGGGCTTCGCGGTGCTGGTGTTCCTGTACGGCATCTACCGCATGTTCGCCGCCAAGGTGCCGGCCGGTGCCAATCCGTGGGGCGAAGGCGCGACGACGCTGGAATGGACGCTGCCCTCGCCGCCGCCCTTCCATCACTTCGACGTTTTGCCGCGCATCAAGTGAGCGGACGCGGATCCGGACGGCGCCCCCCGTGGCGCGCCGCCCGACACGTGCAGGAAGCGCCGCCCGCGTGGCGGCGCAGTGAAGCCGCAGGCGCCGCCACGTGCAGCGCTGGAGTGACCAAATGACCGACGTCGCATCCCGCGATTATGCCATCACCGCCGAGGAGCGCCCGCTCGACGGGCCTTCCTATGCCTCGGTGTCCGATTATCTGGCGCTGCTGAAGCCGCGGGTGATGTCGCTCGTGGTGTTCACGGCGCTGGTCGGCATATTGCGGGCGCCGGGCGAGGTGCACCCGGTGATCGCCTTCACCGCGCTGCTGTGCATCGCCATCGGCGCCGGCGCCTCCGGCGCGCTCAACATGTGGTGGGACGCCGATATCGACGCGGTGATGAGCCGGACCAAGCGCCGGCCGATCCCCGCCGGCCGCGTCACCCCCGGCGAGGCGCTGGCCTTCGGCATGACGCTGTCGGTCGGCTCGGTGCTGGTGCTCGGCCTCCTGGTCAACGAACTGGCGGCGGCGCTGCTGGCCTTCACCATCTTCTTCTACGTGGTGATCTACACCATGTGGCTGAAGCGCTCGACGCCGCAGAACATCGTGATCGGCGGCGCCGCCGGCGCCTTCCCGCCCATGGTCGGCTGGGCCGCCGCCTCGGGAGGCATCGGCCTCGAGAGCGTGCTGCTGTTTCTCATCATCTTCTTCTGGACGCCGCCGCATTTCTGGGCGCTGTCGCTCTACAAGGCCGACGACTACGCCCGTGCCGGCGTGCCGATGCTGCCGGTGGTCTCCGGCCCGGACGAGACGCGCCGGCAGATCCTGCTCTACACGCTGCTGCTGGTGCCGCTGGCGATGTCGCCCTATTTCCTCGGCATGGCCGGCCTCGCCTATGGCGTAGTTTCCGGCATCACCGGGGCGATGATGCTGGCGCTTGCCATGAAGGTCTACCGCCTCCGCGAGGGCGCGGCGGCCACCAAGGCCTGCAAGCAGCTGTTCGGCTTCTCCATCCTCTATCTGTTCACGCTCTTCGCGGTGCTGCTCGTCGAGGCGCTGCATGTGCCGTCCTGGCTTTCCGGGCTCGGGAGCTGAGCCGATGGCGCAAGGGAGCCTGACCATGACCGAGCGAGACGGTGCGCCGCAGGACAGCAGCCGGCGCGATGCGCTGCCGGACGCCGAGGGCCGGCGCGAGCCCGCCGAGGCGCCGGTGGATGGCGTGGTGCTCAGCGAGGAACAGCGCCGCCGCCGCCGCTCGCGTTCCGTCGCCATCGCGGTCGTGCTCGGCGCGCTGTGCGTGCTGTTCTATGTCGTCACCATCGTGAAGCTCGGCCCCGCCGTGCTGATCCGGCCGCTGTGAGGCGAAGATGAGCGCCAGCGAGACACCCCGCCGGGAGCCTGCCGGCGCCGGAAGCCCGTCCACCCCCCGCCGGCATGGCCTGGTGGCGGCGGGATGCCTCGCCTTCGTCGCCGTCATGGTCGGCGCGGCCTATGCCTCGGTGCCGCTCTACCAGCTTTTCTGCCAGGTGACCGGCTTCGGCGGCACCACCCAGGTCGCGGCCAGCGCCCCGGCCACCACCTCCGATCGCGAGATCGAGATCCGCTTCGACGCCAATGTCGCGCCGGGCCTGCCCTGGCGATTCCTCCCCGAGCAGCGCGCGGTGACGGTGAAGCTGGGCGAGACCAAGCTGGCCTACTACAAGGTCGAGAATATCGGCGCCAAGCCGGTGACGGCGACGGCGAGCTACAACGTGACCCCGGCGCAGGCCGGCTACCACTTCGCCAAGATGCAGTGCTTCTGCTTCACCGACCAGACTTTGCAGCCGGGCGAGGTGCTGGACATGCCGGTGGTGTTCTTCGTCGATCCGGCGCTGGCCGACGACCCGGACGCGACCGGCGTGAAGACCATCACCCTTTCCTACACCTTCTTCGCCAAGGCCAAGCTCGCGGAGCCGGTGGCCGTGGCGCCGCCGAAGCCGGGCGAAGAGAGCAAGTCCCCGCTCTAAGGCGTTTTCCCATCCATCGCGGACACGGCGGTGGATGGGAAAGTGCCCTAGGGTTCGAGACGTGGAGCCGGTTTTGCCGAAGCGGTACAGCTTCTGCGGGGCCGGTTCCGGCGCCGGCGCGGCGGGCGGATACGCCGCAGCCGGGGCGTGACCTAGAGGCAGAACGACACATTGCGGCCGCAAAGTCGGACCGCTAGGAATAAGACGGAACGGAGAGCGCGACCCATGGCCGAGGCCCACGCCAAGCAACACGACTACCACCTCGTCGATCCGAGCCCGTGGCCGTTCGTGGTTTCCGTCTTCGCCTTCATCCTGGCGGTGGGCGCGGTGTTCTGGATGCATGGCCAGCTCACCTCGCTGGTGATGATCGTGGGCATGCTCGGCGTCGTCTACACCATGGGCGTGTGGTGGCGGGACGTCATCCGCGAAGGCCAGCAGCACTACCACACCCGCGTGGTGCAGCTGCATCTGCGCTACGGCATGATCCTGTTCATCGCCTCCGAGGTGATGTTCTTCGTCGCGTGGTTCTGGGCGTTCTTCGACGCCTCGATCTATGCCGGCGAGGCGATCAACTATACCCGCGCCGAATTCACCGGCGGCCACTGGCCGCCGCAGGGCATCGAGACCTTCGATCCCTGGCACCTGCCGCTGCTCAACACGCTGATCCTGCTGACCTCCGGCACCACGCTGACCTGGGCGCACCATGCGCTGGTCCATGGCGACCGCCAGAGCGCGAAATGGGGCCTGTGGTGCACGGTGGCGCTCGGCGTGCTGTTCTCCAGCCTCCAGGCCTATGAATACGCCCACGCCAGCTTCGCCTTCTCCGGCAACATCTACGGCGCCACCTTCTTCATGGCGACCGGCTTCCACGGCTTCCACGTCATCGTCGGCACGATCTTCCTCGCTGTCTGCCTCGGGCGGCTCTATGCCGGCCACTTCACCCCGACCGCGCATTTCGGCTTCGAGGCGGCGGCCTGGTACTGGCACTTCGTCGACGTGGTCTGGCTGTTCCTGTTCACCTTCATCTATGTTTGGGGCGCCGGCACCATCGCCGCACACTGAGCGGTTCACCGCAGGGCTTTGGCGGGGCGGCGGGGGCCGCCCCGTTTGCGTTTGCAGGTGGCAGAAAGCCGCCGGAAGGCGCGAGACAGCCGCCGGGCGACGTGCGACACAGGCGGATGGCCGGTCGCGCGGCCGGCGGGGCGGCGACGGAGAGACGATGATGGACCTGCAGCCCTTCCATACCGGCACCTCGCCCTATGCCGCCGGCCTGAGCTGCCGCTGCCCGCGCTGCGGCCGCGGCAAGCTGTTCTCCGGCTTCCTCACCGTCGCCCCTTCCTGCACCCAATGCGGGCTCGACTACAGCTTCGACGATTCCGGCGACGGGCCGGTGGTGTTCATCATCCTCGCCGCCGGCTCGCTGGTGGTCGGCCTCGCCCTCTGGGTCGAGCTCTCCTGGTCGCCGCCGCTCTGGGTGCATGCGCTGCTGTGGACGCCGCTGGTGCTGGTCTCGACGCTCGGCCTGCTGCGCCCGCTAAAGGCGACGCTGATCGCGCTGCAATACGCCAAGAAGGCGGAGCAGGGCCGGCTCGACAAGGGTGACGCGTGAACGATTCCGTGCCTGCGGTCCGCCGCCCGATGAAGCGTGGCCGCCTCATCGGCCTGGCCGCCAGCCTCCTCGCCTTTGCAATGCTAGTGTCGCTCGGTGTCTGGCAGCTGGAGCGGCTGGCCTGGAAACAGGAACTGATCGCCACGGTCGAGGCCCGCATCCATGAGACGGCGGTGCCGGTGCCCGAGGAGCAGGACTGGGACAAGGTCGACTACGAGAATGACGAGTATCGCCGGGTCCATGCCACCGGCCGCTTCCGCCACGATCTAGAGGTGCAGGTCTATACGCTCGCCGACCAGACGCCGGACGGCGGTGGCGGACCGGGCTATTGGGTGATCACGCCGCTGGTCACCGCCGAGGGGGCGGCAATCCTGGTCAATCGCGGCTTCGTGCCGATGCGGCTGAAGGATCCGGCCGGCCGGGCCGAAGGCCAGGTCGACGGGGTGGTCACGGTCACCGGGCTGATCCGGTTGCCGGAGGAGGGCGGGCTGTTCACCCCGCCGAACGACCCGGCCAGGGATGCCTGGTATGTGCGCGACCCTTTCGCCATCGGCGACGCCAAGGGATTGCTGCGGGTGGCGCCGTTCCTGATCGATGCCGACGCCGCCGCCAATCCCGGCGGCTGGCCGCAGGGCGGCCTGACGCGCATCGCCTTTCCCAACCGGCATTTTGAGTATGCGCTGACCTGGTTCGGCCTCGCCGCCTCGCTCGCCGGGGTGGGAGCGGCGGTGCTGTGGCGGCGCCGGCGCCGCGACTGAGCCGGCGACGGGCGGGCCGCGCGGCCTCTGCCCCGCGACCTGCGCCCGCGGCGCATGTGCCGCGGCGCGCGCCCGTCGCGACGCGCTTGCCTCGCGGGCGCGCCGCCACTAGGTTGCGGCGCTTTCCGGGGCCCAGTCTGCCCCGATCGGTTCCATTGGAGGCGCGAGGTTGCGCTACATCTCGACACGCGGCGAGGCGCCGGCGCTCGCCTTTTCCGACGCGCTGCTGGCCGGGCTCGCCCGCGACGGCGGGCTCTACGTTCCCGAGGCCTATCCCGCGCTCGCCCCCGCCGACATCGCCCGGCTCGCCGGCCATTCCTATGCCGAGGTGGCGGGCCGGGTGATCGCGCCCTTCGTCGACGCCGCCTTCGCGCCCGCCGTGCTGGCGCCGATGCTGGAGGAGGCCTATGCGGGCTTCCGCCATGCCGCGACGACGCCGCTCACCCAGATCGCGCCGAACCGATTCGTGCTGGAGCTGTTCCACGGCCCGACGCTGGCGTTCAAGGACGTCGCCATGCAGCTGCTCGGCCGCATGATGGACCATGTGCTGGCCGAGCGGGATTCGCGCGCGACCATCGTCGGCGCCACCTCCGGCGACACCGGCTCGGCGGCGATCGAGGCGTTCCGCGGCCGGGCGCGGACGGATGTGTTCATCCTCTATCCGGCCGGGCGCGTCTCCGAGGTGCAGCGCCGGCAGATGACCACGGTGCCGGACGCCAATGTCCACGCCATCGCCATCGAGGGCACCTTCGACGACTGCCAGGCCCATGTGAAGGCGCTGTTCAACGACCACGCCTTCCGCGACCGCATGGCGCTGGCGGGGGTGAACTCGATCAACTGGGCGCGGATCGTCGCGCAGGTGGTGTACTACTTCTATGCGGGGGTGGCGCTCGGGGCACCCTATCGCCCGGTGTCCTTCGTGGTGCCGACCGGCAATTTCGGCGACATCCTCGCCGGCTATGTCGCCAAGCGCATGGGCCTCACCGTGGCGCGGCTCGCCATCGCCACCAATGTGAACGACATCCTCGCCCGCACGCTGGCCACCGGCCGCTACGAGGCGACGGGGGTGGTGCCGTCCTCCTCGCCATCGATGGACATCGAGGTGTCGTCGAATTTCGAGCGGCTGCTGTTCGATGCCCATGACCGCGACGCCGGGGCGTTGCGCGGGCTGATGGCGTCGCTGGCGCAGTCCGGCGCCTTCTCGCCGTCCAACGAGGCGCTCGCCGCCATCCGCGCCGAATTCGACGCCGGCCGCGCCGACGAGCAGGAGACCGCCGCCACCATCGCCCGGGTGCGGGCCGAGACCGGCTATCTCCTCGACCCGCATACCGCCGTCGCGGTGACGGTGGCCGAGAAGCTGAAGCATGAGCCGAAGGTGCCGCAGGTGGTGCTGTCCACCGCGCATCCGGCCAAGTTCCCCGATGCGGTGGAGAAGGCCTGCGGCGAGCGCCCGGCGCTGCCGCCGCATCTCGCCGACCTTCTCGACCGCCCCGAGCGCACGCCGACGCTGCCGAACGACATCGCGGCGATCCGCGGCTACATCCAGGCGCATGCGCGCATCGCGACCGACGCGATATGAGTGACATCGACATGAACGAGCCGCGCATCACCACGCTGGAGAACGGCGTCACCGTCATCAGCGACGCCATGGGGCACCTCGCCACCGCCTCACTCGGCATCTGGACCGGCGCCGGCTCGCGCGACGAGGCGACCGGCGAGCACGGCATCTCGCATCTGCTCGAGCACATGGCGTTCAAGGGCACGCGCCGGCGCTCGGCCCGCGCCATCGCCGAGGAGATCGAGGCGGTCGGCGGCGACATCAACGCCGCCACCAGCGTCGAGCACACCTCCTACAATGCGCGGGTGCTCGGCGAGGACATGCCGCTCGCCATCGACGTGCTCTCCGACATCCTCACCGAGCCGGCCTTCGACCCCGAGGAGCTGGTGCGCGAGCACAACGTCATCATCCAGGAGATCGGCGCCGCGCTCGACACGCCGGACGACCTGGTGTTCGACCTGTTCCAGGAGCGCGCCTTCCCCGGCCAGCCGGTGGGCCGCTCCATTCTCGGCACGCCGGCGAGCGTGAAGTCGTTCGGCCCAGAGGCGCTGCGCAGCTACCTCGACCGCAACTACCGCACCGGCCGGATGATCGTCGCCGGTGCCGGGGCGATCGACCATGACCGTCTTGTCGAGGAGGCCGGCCGTCGCCTCGCCGGCCTGCCGGTGGGCGACAAGCCGGCCCCGGTGGCGGCCGCCTATCAGGGCGGCGTCGAGATCGGCGGCGGGCGCGATCTCGAGCAGGCGCATGTGCTGGTCGGCCTCGAGGGCCTGTCCTATCGCGATCCCGGCATCCACGCGCTGCAGGTGTTCACCAACATCCTCGGCGGCGGCATGTCGTCGCGGCTGTTTCAGGAGGTGCGGGAAAAGCGGGGGCTCTGCTACGCGGTCTATGCCTTCCACTGGAGCTATGGCGACACCGGGCTGTTCGGCGTCTATGCCGGCACCGATGCCGGCGATCTCGGCGAACTGGTGAACGTCGTCGTCGATGAGATCGGCGAGACGGTGGAGACCCTTACCGAGGCCGAGCTCGCCCGCTCCAAGGCGCAGGCCAAGGTCGGGCTGCTGGCGGCGCTGGAGAGCTCCGGCGCGCGGGCGGACCAGCTCGCCCGCCAGATGCTGGCCTTCGGCCGGCCGATTCCGCTGGAGGAGATCGTTGCCAAGGTGGAGGCGGTGACGCTGGAGGACGCCCGTGCGGCCGGGCGGCGGCTGCTTGCCGGCGGCAAAGCGGGCACCCGGCCGACTTTCGCGGCGCTGGGACCGCAGAAGCCTCTTGAAACCGCGGCCCGCTTCGCCGAACGTCTGGGGTCGGCCTGAATCCCTCAGGCTGAGTATGCCCGTCGACCCATGGCTCTGTTCCGCAGCGTTTCCTGGCCGGAACCGCCCTCGCTGATCGAGGGCGAAGGCGTCATCCTGCGCGTGCCGCAAATGTCGGACTACGCTGCCTGGGCGACGCTGCGGGAGGAAAGCCGCAGCTTCCTCGCCCCCTGGGAGCCGCTGTGGCCGGCGCACGACCTGACGCGCGGCGCCTTTCGCCGCCGCATGCGCCGCTATGCCCGCGACCTGAAGGAAGACAACGCCTATCCGTTCCTCGTGCTGCGGGCCGCCGACCGGGTGCTGCTTGGCGGATTGTCGCTGTCGAATGTCCGGCGCGGCGTCACCCAGACGGCCAATCTCGGCTACTGGATGGGCGCGCCCTTCGCCGGCAAGGGCCATATGACGGCGGCGGTGCGCGCACTTCTTCCCTATGCGCATGGCACGCTGGGCCTGCGGCGCATCGAGGCCGCCTGCCTGCCGAGCAACCAGCCCTCGATCCGACTGCTGCAGCGGGTCGGCTTCCGCCGCGAGGGCTATGGCCGGGAATATCTCTGCATCAACGGCGTGTGGCAGGACCATCTGCTGTTCGCACGGCTCTCCAGCGACCCGGTGGCTCCGGCGCCGGCCCCGGCCCGCCCGACGCTGGTGCGCGATGCCGACGAGGAACGGGGCGGCTGAGCCTCAGGGTCGAGAGAACCCCGGACCGCCGCCGTGCCGGCGGTCGCTCCGCGGTGGTGCCGCGCGCGTGACATGGAGCTCAAGGGGAAGTGGAAGGAGAGTCGTGTCGGGGCAAGGGCGGCATGTCCATGGCAACGGCCAGTGTTCAGAGGCGCTTCAGTCTGGAATTCATATAAAAAGTGTTCTCTCCAGACTAGAAATGATAAAAACTGGAGCGTGCGAAGGTGAATATTCGTTCCTGTGATCGCATGATCGGGTTTTCCCGATTGACGGCGGGACGGAATGACGCGAGAAGTGAAATACAGGCATAAATTTAGAATTATTCTAAATAGCTGGTCACTTGGTTCCGCCGCACGATGATTGTGTGTTCGTGTAACGTGCTGTCCGACACGCAGGTTCGCGCCGCCATCGCCGATCCCGAGGCGAGCGTGCGCACTGCCGGACAAGTGTATCGCTGCCTTGGTTGCAGCCCGCAATGCGGCCGCTGCGCCCGTACCATCCGCAAGCTGATCGACGACATCAACGCCCCGGCCTGCGGCGCCTGCCCGCTGGACTGCGCCGCACATGCGCATGCCCATGATCACCCCCACGAGCATCCCCACGATCATGCCGCCGAGCCGGTTCTCGCCGATTTCGTCCCGGCCAATCTGCTGGCGGCGGAATAGCGGCATTCCCATCCTCTGCGGCTTGCCGCACCCGGCGCGGGATCGCGGCAGCTTTAGCGTGCCAGCTTGAGCGTGCCCCTCCGGGGCGCCATCTGGGCGTGCTCGCTTCCCCTGAACATGCTGGTCTTCAAGTCTTGCCCGACCATCGGCTCGTGCGTGACGGCGGATTGGCGCGGGAAAACCGTGCCGTCGTGGCCTGCCAACGGCTTGTCATTCGATTGGAACAATTCTAAAAAGAGGGCCTAAGCTCGAACCATCGAAAAGGCGAGGCCATGAAGGGCGACACCAAGGTCATCGAATATCTCAACCGCGGCCTGCGCTCGGAGCTGACGGCGATCAACCAATATTGGCTGCATTACCGCATGCTCGACAATTGGGGTTTCAAGAAGCTGGCCGCCAAGTGGCGTGCCGAATCCATCGAGGAGATGCAGCACGCCGACAAGTTCGTCGATCGCATCCTGTTCCTCGAAGGCTTCCCCAATCTGCAGGTCCTCGATCCGCTGCGGATCGGCCAGGACATCAAGGAAGTGATCGAATGCGATCTCGCCGCCGAGATCGAGGCGCGCGCGCTCTACCAGGAGGCCGCCTCCTATTGCGACGAGGTGAAGGACTATCCCAGCCGTGACCTGTTCAAGGAACTGATGGCGGACGAGGAAGGCCACATCGACTTCCTCGAGACCCAGCTCGACCTGATCGCCCGGCTCGGTGTGCAACTCTACGCCCAGCACCATATCGGCGAACTCGGCTGAGGCACCTGCCGTCCCATCGCGGGAAAGCATCGAAGGCCGGTCGCGAGACCGGCCTTTTTTGCGCGTGCCGATGTTCAGATTTAACTTAGAATAACTATAAATTATTGAGATCACTTATCTTTTGTTTGACCAGCCATCGGGCCTCTTCTAACGCAGCGGCATGGGCAGGCGCGTACCGTCGCAACCGTGGCGGCAGCCGGCGGGCGCGCCAGGAGGAGGAACGCATGAGGACGAAGCAGGTCGGCATTCTGGCGCGGCGCACGATTCTGGGCGGTCTCGTCGCCGCCACCGCGGCTTTCGCGCCGCTGGGTGCGAGCGCGGAAGAAGTGGTGAACGTCTACACCACCCGCGAGCCGGCGCTCGCCAAGCCGGTATTCGACGCCTTCACCGAGAAGACCGGCGTGAAGGTCAACACCGTCTTCGTGAAGGAAGGCCTCGCCGAGCGCGTGAAGGCCGAGGGCGCCGCTTCGCCCGCCGACGTGCTGATGACCGTCGATATCGGCAACCTGCTCGACCTCGTCGACCAGGGCGTGACGCAGAACGTCAAGTCCGAGGTGCTGGAGAAGGCGATCCCCGCCAATCTGCGTGGCGCGAACGGCGAGTGGTTCGCCGTTTCGATGCGCGGGCGCGTGGTCTACGCCTCCAAGGACCGGGTGAAGCTCGAGGCCATCACCTATGAAGACCTTGCCGATCCCAAGTGGAAGGGCAAGATCTGCATCCGCTCGGGCAAGCACCCCTACAACACCGCGCTGATCGCCGCCTATATCGCCCATCACGGCGAGGCCAAGGCCGAGGAATGGCTGAAGGGCCTCAAGGCCAATCTCGCCCGCAAGCCGGCCGGTGGCGACCGCGAGAACGCCCGCGACATCCTCGGCGACATCTGCGACCTCGGCGTTGCCAATTCCTACTATGTCGGGCTGATGCGCTCCGGCAAGGGCGGCCCCGAGCAGGAGAAATGGGCCGAGGCGATCAACGTCATCCTGCCGACCTTCGAGGGCGGCGGCACCAATGTGAACGTCTCCGGCGCCTCGGTGGCCAAGAACGCCCCCAACCAGGCGAACGCGCTGAAGTTGATGGAATTCCTGGTCTCGCACGAGGCGCAGGACGTCTATGCCAAGGCGAATTTCGAGTATCCGGTCGTCGCCGGCTCGCCGGTCGACCCGATCATCGCCGCCTTCGGGCCGCTGAAGATCGACAATCTCGACCTCGTGAAGATCGGCCAGTATCGCAAGGCCGCCGCCGATCTCGTCGACAAGGTCGGCTTCGACAACTGATCCGGCAAACGGGGCGGCTGACGCCGCTCCGCCCTCTGCGCGCGCCCGTTCCCGCAACGGGCGCGTTCCCGTTTCGAGGCCGACGGCTTCGAAAGTCGCTCCGCGCGTGGTGACGCTACCTTGGCGATGAGTTCCCCGGCGACCTACCGGCCTTCCAGCGTTTCCGGCATCTCCGGCGCGGCCGGCCGGCTCATGCGTCTCGGCGCGCTCGCAATTGTCGGGCTGGTGCTGCTGCCGCTCGCCGCTCTCCTCGCCACCGCCGCCCACGGCACCGGCGACCTGTGGCCGCACATCCTGCGCAACGTGCTGCCGGTCGCCATCACCGACACCGCGATGCTGGTGCTGGGCGTGGGGATCATCGCCGGCACCATCGGCACCGGCACCGCCTGGCTGGTGGCGGTCTGCCGCTTCCCCGGCCGCGGGCTGTTCGAATGGGCGCTGCTGCTCCCGCTTGCCATCCCCACCTACATCCAGGCCTTCGTCTATGTCGACGCGGTGCATCCGCTGGGGCCGATCCCCAGCGCGATCCGCGCGCTGCTCGGCCTGAAGAGCCCGCGCGACCTGTGGCTGCCGGAGGTGCGCAACATCTGGGGCTGCATCCTGCTGCTCGGCTTCGTGCTGTATCCCTATGTCTACTTGCCGGCGCGCGCCGCCTTCCTGGTGCAGACCGCCTCGGCGCTGGATGCCGCCCGCACGCTGGGGCACGGCGCCACCGCCACCTTCTTCCGCATCGCGCTGCCGCTGGCGCGCCCGGCGATCGCGGTCGGCGTGACCCTGGCGCTGATGGAGACGGTGAACGATATCGGCGCCTCGGAATTTCTCGGGGTGCAGACGCTCACCTTGTCGATCTACTCCACCTGGCTGAACCGCTCCAGCCTGCCCGGCGCGGCGCAGATCGCGCTGTTCATGCTGGTGATCATGGTCGGCCTCGTCATGCTGGAGCGCTGGGGCCGGCGGCATATCAGCCATGCCAATGTCGGCAACCGCGCCCGCCCGCCGATGCGGCGCGAACTCTCCGCATGGGCGGGGGCGACCGCCTTCCTCGCCTGCCTGGTGCCGGTGACGCTCGGCTTCCTGGTGCCGGCCGGGCATCTGGTCAACGCCGCCTATGGCCGCTTCATGTTTCGCGGCCTGCCCGAGACGCTGCTGCCGGAGGCGCTGAACACGGCGCTGTTCGCCGCCATCGGCACCGTGCTCGCGCTCGGATGCGGGCTGCTGCTGGCGATCGCCGCCCGTACCGGCACGGTACGCTCCCTGATGCTGCTGCGTTTCGCCGCCCTCGGCTATGCGGTGCCCGGCACGGTGCTGGCGGTGGGATTGCTGGTGCCGCTGGCCGGCTTCGACAATCTGGTCGCCGCCACCGTCCGGTCGCTCGGCGGGCCGGCGCTGGGGCTGATCGTCTCCGGCTCGGGAGCGGCCCTGATCATCGCCTATGTCATCCGCTTCCTCGCCATCCCGGTCGGGGCGCTGGAGACCGGCTACGAGAAGGTCGGCATGAGCCTCGACATGGCGGCGCGCGGGCTCGGCGAGGCGCCGGGCGGGGTGGTGCGGCGCATCCACCTGCCGCTGCTGCGCCCGGCGCTCGGCACCGCCGCGCTGCTGGTGTTCGTCGACTGCATGAAGGAACTGCCGGCGACGCTGATGCTGCGCCCGCTGAACTTCGAGACGCTGGCGAGCCAGGTCTATGGCGAAGCCGCCCGCGGCTCCTACGAGGACGGCGCGCTGGCGGCGCTGGTCATCGTGCTGGTGGGGCTCATCCCGGTGATCCTGCTGGCGCGGCTGTCGCGCCCGCACGCCGGGTGAGGGCCGCCTGGGTGGGGCAGCCGTTTGTCTCGCGATCGCTGAAATCCGTCATTCCGAGTCGCCGGCTCCTTCTTCCCGCTACCCCGGTGAGGACGTAGCCGCGCAGGAGAGGCGGTGAGGGGGCGACCTTGGGAAGCCAGGAAGACCCCTCACCCCACCCCTCTCCCCGACGGGGAGAGGGAGCAGGTTGTGTGGGGGGCGGCGTTCCTCTTGCATACTCCATGACGTCGACAGAAGTGCGAGAGGGGGCAGGTCGCGCGGGTGGCGATCTGCCGCTCAGTTCGCCAGTTCCGGCAGGTTGCGGTAGAGGTCGAGCGCTTCCGGGTTCGCCAGTGCCTCGGTGTTCTTCACCGGCCGGCCATGTACCACCTCGCGCACCGCAAGCTCGGTGATCTTGCCCGAGCGGGTGCGGGGGATATCGGTTACCGCGACGATCTTCGCCGGCACATGGCGCGGCGAGGCGCCGACGCGGATCTGCGTCTTGATGCGCTTCTCCAGCTCCACATCGAGCGCCGCCCCGGCCTTCAGCCGCACGAACAGGACGACGCGCACGTCATTGTCCCATTCCTGACCGATGGCGAGGGCTTCCAGGATCTCCGGCACCTGCTCGGCCTGGGCGTAGATCTCGGCGGTACCGATGCGCACGCCCTGCGGGTTCAGCGTTGCGTCCGAGCGGCCATGGATGATGATGCCGCCATGCGCGGTCCATTCCGCGAAATCGCCATGGCACCAGACATTGTCGAAGCGCTCGAAATAGGCGGCGTGGTACTTGGCTCCCTCCGGGTCGTTCCAGAACATCACCGGCATGCAGGGGAAGGGGCGGGTGCAGACCAGCTCGCCGCGCTCGCCGGTGACCGGCTTGCCGTCGTCCGACCACACCTCCACCGCCATGCCGAGGCCGGGCGCCTGGATCTCGCCGCGATAGACCGGCGAGGTGGGATCGCCGAGCACGAAGCAGGACACGATGTCGGTGCCCCCCGAGATCGAGGCGAGGTGCAGGTCCGGCTTGATCGCCTCATAGACATAGGCGAAGTCCGCCGGCGCCAGCGGCGAGCCGGTGGAGGTGAGCGCCTTCAGCTTCGACAGGTCGTGGGTGTCGACCGGGCGCAGCCCTTCCTTGCGCAGCGAATCGATGTATTTCGCCGAGGTGCCGAACAGCGCGAAACCTTCCTGCTCGGCATAGTCGAACAGCACGGACGGCTTCGGCGCGAAGGGCGAGCCGTCGAACAGGCACAGGGTGAGCCCGCTGGCGAGGCCGGAGACCAGCCAGTTCCACATCATCCAGCCGCAGGTGGTGAAGTAGAACAGCCGGTCGCCGGGGTGCAGATCGCAGTGCAGCCGGTGCTCCTTGATGTGCTGGAGCAGCGTGCCGCCGCCGCCATGCACGATGCATTTCGGCACCCCGGTGGTGCCGGAGGAGAACAGGATGAACACCGGGTGGTTGAACGGCACCGGCTCGAAGCGGAGAGGGGCGGCGGCAAAATCGCCGAGGAAGGCGTCCAGCGAGGCACCGTTGGGCAGGCCGGCCGCGACCTCCTCGGACTCACCGAGATAGGGCACGATGACGGTCTTCACCGCGCTGTCGAGATGCGGCACCACCGCGCGCAATTTGTCGCCGATGGAGACGCGCTTGCCGGAATACCAATAGCCATCGACGGCGAAATACAGCTTCGGCGCGATCTGGCTGAAGCGGTCGAGAATGCCGCGCTCGCCGAAATCCGGCGAGCAGGAGGAGAAGATGGCGCCGAGCGAGGTCGCCGCCAGCATGATGGCGATGGTCTCCGGCAGATTGGGCATGGTCGCCGCCACCCGGTCGCCCATGCCGACCCCGGCGGCCTTCATCGCCTGCTGCAGGCGGGAGACCAGGGCGGTGAGTTCGCCGAAGCTGACGCGCCGCTCCACCTTGTCCTCGCCGCGGAACACCATGGCGAGGCTGGCAGGATCGCGCGGGCGCAGCAGGTTCTCGGCGTAGTTCAGCTTCGCCTCGGGGAAGAAGGCGGCGCCGGGCATGCGGTCGCCATCGACGAGGGCGGGTCCGCTCCGCTCGCCGATCACCTCGCCGAGTTCCCATACCGCCTCCCAGAAGGCGGCCGGCTCGGCGATCGACCAGGCGTGCAGGTCGCGATAGCTGGCAAGTGCGGTGCCGTGGCGTTGGTTGACGGCGCGGATGAAAGCGACGACGGCGGTGCGTGCGACGCGTTCCTCGCTCGGCGTCCATAGCGGCAGATCGGTATCCGCACTCATAAAAGGTTCCCTCCCAGGCTCCAGCAGCGACGGTATCGTCGGTGTTTGTCGGGTGGCGTTTGTTGAGGATTTGTCGCACCCGGCGAATTCATAGCGCCGGGTCCACAACTTGTCAGGCCATGAAACAGACACAGAGGGACAGGATGTTGCACTATGTCGGCAATTGGTTTTATGCCAGTTCGCCGCCGGTCGACGACGGGAGGGGTGGTTCGTCGGATTAGCAAGCGACGGGCAGCGCAGCATGCGGAATGCCGACGGGGTTGTGGCGACACGCGATGAGAAAACTGCTGGCGATCCTGCTGCTGCCGCTCCTCCTTGTAGTGGTAGGCGCCGCCCTTGCTCCCAAGCTCGCCTCGCAGGAGCGGCTGCGTGCCGAGGCGCTCGAGCTGATGCGCGCCGCGACCGGCTTGGACGCGGCGATCGATGGTGACGTGCGCTTCGAAGTGCTGCCCTGGCCGGCGCTGGAGATGCAGGGCGTCCGCATCGGGCAGGATGACGGCGCCAGCCTGAGCGTGCCGCATCTGCGAATCGTGCTCGATCTGCTGCCGCTGGTCACCGGCGCCGCGCGCGCCGACTATATTGCGCTGGCCGACCCGGTGCTGATCGTTCCTGACCGCGTCTCCAACTCCGCCATGCTCGCCGAGTTGCTGCGCCGCATCGGCACCGGCACGCTGGCCGGCGAGATCCGGGTGACGGACGGCCTGCTGCGCCTCACCGATGCCGATGGCGCCATCCTCACCACGGCGCGGATGAACGCCACCATCGACTGGCGGGGCGGCAATTCGCTGAACCTCGATGGCGGGTTGATCTGGCACGACCAGCCGATGGAGGTCGACGTCGCCTTCTCGCAGCTCGGCGCGCTTGCCCAAGGGCACAATGCCCGTCTGCGCGCCTCGAGTTCCGGACCGCTCGGCGATCTCTCCTATGAAGGCAGCTTCGGATTTTCCAGCGGGCTCTCCGGCGAGGGAGCCGTCTATGCCGCCGCCCGCTCGGTGCGCGCGACGCTGGACTGGCTCGGCCTCGACGCGCCGACCGAGGGCGGCTTCGGCCCGTTCACGCTGAAGGCCGACATGCTGTATTCCGGCCAGTCGGCGGCATTGAGCCGGGTGCGGCTGGAACTCGACGGCAATGTCAGCGAGGGCGGCTTCAACCTGCGCCTCGACGAGGGGCGCCCGCGCATCCAGGGCTCGCTCGCCACCGGGACGCTCGATCTCGCGCCCTATGGCCAGCTGGTGCTGGCGGACCCAGACGGCCGCAACTGGAACCGCGATCCGATCGAGACGCAGCGGCTGGGGCGCTTCGACCTCGATCTGAGGCTCTCGGCCGGCGAGGTGCGCGTCGGCGGCACCAAGCTGGAGCGCTTCGCCGCCAGCGCGGTGGTGAAGGCAGGCAAGCTGTCGCTCGCCATCGGAGAGGCCGAGGGCTGGCAAGGCATCTTCCGCGCCTCCGCCCAGGTGGCGCCGGTGGCGGCCGGCACCGAGGTGCGGGTCGAACTCGTCTGCGAAGACGTCGCGCTCGCCCAGGCGCTCGGCGATATCTTCCGCACCCAGCGGCTCGAGGGGACCGGCTCGTTCCGGCTGACCGCCGCCGGCAGCGGCCGCGACATTGCCGGTATCGTCGGCAGCCTCGATGGCAGCTTCCGGCTGCAGGGCGCCACGGGGGCGCTGGTCGGCATCGATGCGCCGCGCATCCTCGCGCGGCTGGCGGAGCGCCCGCTGTCCGGCGTCGGCAATCTGCGCGGCGGCCGCACCGGCTTCGACAGCATCGCGGCGGAAGCGACGATCACCGCCGGCGTCGCCAGCCTCACCGCGCTTTCCATCGACAGCGCGCGGCTGGCGGTGCGGATGAACGGCACCGCCTCGATCCTGGCGCGCGACCTCGATCTCGCCGGCACCGCCATGCTGAAGGATGCCAGCGGGACGGCCAGCCCGTTCGAGCTGCCCTTCGTGGTGCGGGGAGACTGGGACGACCCGGTGCTGCTGCCCGATCCGCAATCGCTGATCCGCCGCTCCGGCGCCGCGCGGCCGCTTTTCGGGCCGCGCAGGGAAGCTGCCGGTATCGTGACGCCGCCCTGAGCCCCGGTCCGGCCGGCTCTATTCCGCCAGCACCCGGGTCGAGGGGAAGGTGATCTCGACCAGCGTGCCGGACTCCACCGCCGAGCGGATGGTGAAGGAGGCGCGGTTGGCTTCCGCCAGCGCCTTGGTCAGCGGCAGGCCGAGCCCGGTGCCGCCCGAGCCGGACTGGCCGGATGTGGCGATCTGCCGGAACGGCTCCATGGCGATGGCGATATCGGCCTCCGACATGCCGATGCCGGTGTCGCGCACCCGCAGCACCACCTCACCGGCGGAGGTGAGGGCGGTCGACAGGATCACCTGCCCGCCGGGCCGGGTGAACTTCACCGAATTCGACACCAGATTGAGGATGATCTGGCGGATCGAGCGCGCATCCGCCACCACCGGCGGCAGGTCGGCGGCCAGCGACGAGCGGATGATGATGCGCTCGCGATTGGCCTGCGGCTGCATGATCGCCATGCCCTGCTGCACGATCTCGTTGAGCGCGACGCTGGTAAAGGACAGATCGAGCTTGCCGGCCTCGATCTTCGACAGATCGAGCAGATCGTTGATGAGCGAGATGAGATGGCCGCCGGAGGCGTGGATATCGCGCAGATAGTCGCGGTAGCGCTGGTTCTCCACCGGCCCGAAGCGCTCCTCCATCATCACCTCGGAAAAGCCGATGATGGCGTTGAGCGGGGTGCGGATCTCGTGGCTGATCTTGGCGAGGAAGTCGGACTTGGCCATGTTGGCGCGCTCGGCGAGACGCTTGGCCTCGGTGAGTTCCTCCTCGGCGCGCTTCCACTGGGTGATGTCGCGCAGCACGGCGCAGAACTTGGTGGAGTCCTCGCCGACCCGCCCGACCGTCATGAACAGCGGGATCAGCCCGCCCTCGCGCACCCGTCCGATCACCTCGCGCCCGTCATTGAGCACGCTGGCGACACCGTTGGAGGCGAGGCCGTCGAGATAGTCGACGGCGGCGCGCTGGCTTTCGGGGGCGAACAGCAAGGTGAAGGTCTCGCCCTGCACCTCGGCGGAATCGAAGCCGAACAGCGCTTCAGCCGGCCGGTTCATCGACAGGATGACGCCCGCCGCGTCGATCAGCACCACGCCATCGGTGGCGGTATCGAGGATCGCGCGCAGCTCGCGGGCGGTCGATTCCGACTGGCGCAGCGCCAGCTCCGCCTGCCGCTGCCGCTCGTCCGCCGGCTCGCCCAGGCGGCGCAGCAGGTAGAGCATGGCCGGGGCGTCGTCCCAGGGGGCCGACATCAGCCGCGCCTCCACCGCGATCGGCACGCCGGTGCGGGTGAGGATCGACAGCGCGGCGCCGTCCTGCCCCTCGGTGGCGGCGGGGCCGCCGAACAGGCCGGCAAGCCCGCCGCCCGCCTGCATGGCGCCGGTATCTGCATAGCCGGTCCAGTCGAGCAGGGTGCGATTGGCGTAGAGGAGACGGTCGCCGCGCCAGGCGACGAGGCCGACCGGCAGACGGTCGAGCACCGGCCGCTCGGCCTCGGAGAGACTGCGGCGCAGGCCGTCGCGGCGGGCGGGATCCTCCGTGGCAGCGCGCGAGGGCGCGGAGGATTCCGGCGCCGGGACCACCGGGAGCGGCGCGGGCGGCGGCGGTTCGGGCGCGCGGAGTTCGGGTGCCGGCGATGGGGTGGCCGCTCGCGGGGAGGGGAGCTCGGCATCCGCGGGCGTTGACGGCGCCTCGGGTGAAAGGCCGGCCGAAGCGGGCGGAAGATCGACGGGCAAATCCGCCGTGTGGTCCGCCGGCAGGTCTGTCGGCAGGTCGGCCTGCACGTCCACCGGGTCGACGTCCATGCCCTCGATGCGGGCGCCGAGGGCGCGGGCGATCTCGCGGAAGGCGTTGCGCTCGCCGGTCGACAGGCCCTCCCAGGAGGCGCGCGCGGCATCGCCGCGGGCGGTGTCGGCGCGGTTGCCTTCGCCGGCGCGTAACGGCACGACATTGGGGATCGGCGGCACCAGGCTGAGGGTCGGCCGCGGGGCCTCCGAGGCCGGGGCGACCGCGGGAGAGGCCGGCCGCGGCGGCTCGGCGGCCGGCGGCGTGGCCGCGGGCGTGGCTTCGACGGGCGGCGGCGCGGCGGGGGCACCGGCCGGATCGGCCGGTGGCACGTCCTCGGTCGCTGCCGTCGGCACGGCGGGGACGGGCTCGGCGGCGACAGGCGCCGCCGCGGCTTCCTGCGGCGGCAGGGGGGCGGATGGACGGCCCTTCACCACACCGAAGCCACGCATGCCGCCCTCGCGCAGCGGCGCGCCGCCGAGTTCAGCATGCAGCGTCACCCCGGCGGCGGCGGTCAGTTCCACCGGCAGATGCGTGAAGCTCACGCCGGCCATGGCCGCTTGATGCGCTTGCACCGCGCCGAGTTCGGCCCAGCTGCGTCCGGCGATGTCCTGTACCGGACGGCCGAGCAACGCGCCGAGACGCGCATCGACCGGATCCAGCCGGCCATCGGCGCGGGTGCGCCAGGTGAAACGCTTGGCCGGGGGGCTCGCCGGCGGCAACGGCACGGTGGCGGGCGGCGGCGACGCTGCCGCCGCCGGCGCGACCGGCTCCGGCGGCGCTGCCGGTTCGGGAGCAAAGGCGGGCATGGCCGCATCCGGCCGGCGCGCACTGAACGAGGCCGGCGCATCGAGCGCGACCAGCAGCACCGCGCGGTGGCCGGCGGCGGCGACCAGCGTGCAGGCGACAGTGACCGGGGTGAGCCGGGCGGGAAGCCGCAGCTTTTCCAGCCGATGTCCGCCATGGCCGCGGGCGGCGCTACGGGCGGCAAGGCCGGCGAGATCGCGCGCCAGCGCCATCGACGCCTCGCCGATCAGGGCGCGGCCGGCCGCATTGCCGGCGAGCAGGCGGCCGGCGGCATCGACCAGCAGCGCCGGCGCCCGCGCCGCCAGCGCGGCGGCGATGCGGGGCTCGGCGAGCAGCGCGCTCACCGCGTGTGCGCCAGTGCCTGCGGCGTCGTGTCCGTCGGTCGGTGTCGTCATGAACCCGAACTGTTCGCTCCCACGGGGACGGGAAAAGCCAGCGGAGGCGCGCAGGAGGCCTCCATCGCCGCGATCATAAGGCGGGCGGCGGCCTCGCGCCATGCCGTCCCGCCGGCCGGCGGGACGCTTCGCGTTTCGCGGTTAACCGGATGCGACCAGACGCCAACCCCGATTCCGGTTGCCTTTCGCAGGGCGGACGATACTTTAGTTGTATGTGACGCTGCGCATAGACGCTAGCGTGCGCTGCGGTATCATGCCGGCAGAGTGAGGGGAGGACGTCGATGGCCCAGGATCCCAAGCTGGACATTCCGAACCACCTGCGGAACTTCGCCGAGCAGGGCGTGGACCAGGCACGCTCGGCCGTCGACAACATGTTCGGCGCCGCCCACAAGGCGCTGAGCGATGTCGAGCGCCGGGTGGACACCGCCCAGCAGAACGCCCGGGGATTTGGGCGGACCACGGTCGATTTCGCCGCCGCCAATATCGCCGCCGCCTTCGAGTTCGCCGGCCGCCTCGCACGCGCCTCGTCGCTGGAGGAATGGCGGCGGCTGAACGAGGAATTCGTGACCCGGCAGGCGCAGCGGCTCGGCGAGCAGGTCCGGGTGCTGTCGCAGGCCGGCTTCGCCGCCGCCGAAAGCGGTGGCGCCAAGCCGAACGGCCCGACGGCTCGCGCCGGCGTGTCCAAGGCTGAGCCGCCGCCGGCCCCCGCGGCTGCCGCGAAGCCGGCGACGGTCGAGCCTGCCGCTGCCAAACCTAGCGCTGCCAAGCCGGTTTCGGCCATGCCTGCCGCTGCCAAGGCGGTTGCGGCCGCCCCGGCGGCGATCGAGCCGGCGGCAGAGGTTTCGGCAAAGCCGGTGGCCGCGAAGCGGGGCGCGACGAAACCCAGCGTCACGGCGGCGCCACAGGCCGCAGCGGCGGTCGAGCCGGCGACGGCGAAGCGTGCGCGTGCGGCGACCAAGCCCTCAGCCGCGAAGCGCGCGGCGGCCAAGGCGACGGCAACGGTCCCGCTCGCAACAAAGGCCGCCGCACCTTCAAAGCCGGCGTCGGTCGCCGAATCCTCGCCGGCTACTGCGCCGGACGCCAAGACCCCTGCCGCCAAGACCCCTGCCGCCAAGACCCCGGCCATCAAGCCTCCGGCGGGCCGGCGTGCCGCTGCCCCCAAGGCTCCGGCGGCGCCCGAGCCGCCGGCTGCGCCCAAAGCTCCTGTTGAGGACAAGGCTGCCGTGTCTATCAAGCCTGCGAGGGGCCGGCGTGCCGCGCCGAAGTCCGCGACCGTGCCGTCGCCGGCTTCCAAGGAGCCGCCGGCGACCGAAGCGCCTGCGGCTGCCGAGCCTGTGGCGACGGCTCCGGCACCCGAGGCCCCGCGGCCCGCTGCGCAGGAGTGACGCCGCCGGCGCGGTGTCCGGGCTATTGTTCGGCGCCGTCCCGCCTGGCGATGCCGTCTTTTCAGTCTTTCGGGAGGCACCCCGGCAAAAAATTTGCGCAGCCGGGGTTGATTGTGCATTGCAATATGATATTGCATTGCACAAATAAGCAATGCGAAGTCGGAAAGGGCGGGAGGACATCCCGCTCGCGTTTTCCGAGCGCCGTTCCCGATCCGCGCCGCAGGCGTGGACGGGCGACTTGATTGAGCACCCGTGAACGCGAGGACCAAGCCATGACCGAGGCTACCGCTACCCCGACCCCGAAGAAGACCGTGAAGGCCGCCACCGCGGCGTTCGAGACGGCGCTGCCGAAGTTCGACATTCCCAATCTCGAAGTTCCCGCCGCGGTGCGTGAATTGACCGAGAAGAGCGTGCAGAACGCCCGCGACGCCTATGAGAAGCTTAAGTCGCATGCCGAGGAGACCACCGACCTCCTCGAGGACACCTACACCACCGCCTCCAAGGGCGTCGCCGAGTACAACACGCTGGCGCTCGAGGCCCTGCGCGCCAATGTGAATTCCACCTTCGACTATTTCAGCGCCCTGCTGGGCACCAAGAGCCTGTCCGAGGCGGTGGAGATCTCCACCGGCCACCTGCGCAAGCAGTTCGACGTGCTCTCGGCCCAGGCCAAGGATCTCTCGGTGCTGGCCCAGAAGGTCGCGAACGAGACCGCCGAGCCGATCAAGGCTTCGGTCGAGAAGACCATCAAGAAGGCCTCCTGACGCCTTACCGACCTGCCGATTCCGGAAGGCCCGGCCCGCCACACGCGGGTCGGGCCTTTCGGCGTTTCGAGGGGCGGGTTCCCGTACCGCGGGAATTCGCCGCCGCCCCCGGTTCCTCGCCTTGACTCCGCCTCATGGCCTGCCTATCTCGGCAGCGGCTTTGGCACTCATTCGCCCCGAGTGCCAGCCGGCCTGCCCCCGCGGGTGTCATGCCGGCGCCGTGCCGGCGCCACAGAGGAATAGCCGAGGATCAACGATGGCCAAGCTCAAGTTCCGTCCCCTGCACGACCGCATCGTGGTGAAGCGCATCGATGCCGAAGAGAAGACCGCCGGCGGCATCATCATCCCCGACAGCGCCAAGGAAAAGCCCTCGCAGGGCGAAGTCATCTCCGCCGGCCCGGGCGCCCGCGACGAGGCCGGCAAGCTGGTTCCGCTCGATGTGAAGGCCGGTGACCGCGTGCTGTTCGGCAAGTGGTCCGGCACCGAGGTGAAGCTCGACGGCGTCGACTACCTCATCATGAAGGAATCCGACGTGCTTGGCATCGTCGGCTGACACCGGCCGCCGGCATCCCGACCGGCACGCCCCGCGCCCGTCGAGGCAGCGGGGGAGCCGGCCCAGATATTTAGTCAGGAGCGAGCCCCATGGCTGCCAAGGAAGTTAAATTCTCCGTCGAAGCGCGCGAAAAGATGCTGCGCGGCGTCGACGTCCTCGCCAACGCGGTGAAGGTGACGCTGGGTCCCAAGGGGCGCAACGTCGTGATCGACAAGAGCTTCGGCGCCCCGCGCATCACCAAGGACGGCGTCACCGTCGCCAAGGAGATCGAGCTCGAGGACAAGTTCGAGAACATGGGCGCCCAGATGGTGCGCGAAGTGGCCTCGAAGACCAACGACCTCGCCGGCGACGGCACCACCACCGCCACCGTGCTCGCCCAGGCGATCGTCCGCGAGGGCGCCAAGTCGGTGGCCGCCGGCATGAACCCGATGGACCTGAAGCGTGGCATCGACCTCGCCGCCGCCGAGGCCATCAAGGACATCACCAAGCGCGCCAAGAAGGTGAAGTCGTCCGACGAAGTCGCGCAGGTCGGCACCATCTCCGCCAATGGCGATGCCTCGATCGGCCAGATGATCGCCGGCGCGATGCAGAAGGTCGGTAATGAGGGTGTCATCACCGTCGAGGAAGCCAAGACCGCCGAGACCGAGCTCGAAGTGGTCGAGGGCATGCAGTTCGACCGCGGCTACCTCTCGCCGTATTTCGTGACCAATGCCGAGAAGATGATCGTCGACCTCGACGATCCCTACATCCTGATCTTCGACAAGAAGCTCTCCGGCCTGCAGGCGATCCTGCCGGTTCTCGAAGCCGTGGTGCAGTCGAGCAAGCCGCTGGTCATCATCGCCGAGGACGTCGAGGGCGAAGCCCTTGCGACCCTCGTGGTGAACAAGCTGCGCGGCGGCCTGAAGGTCGCGGCGGTGAAGGCGCCCGGCTTCGGCGACCGCCGCAAGGCCATGCTCGAGGACATCGCCATCCTCACCGCCGGCCAGGTGATCTCCGAAGAGCTGGGCATCAAGCTTGAGAGCGTCTCGCTCGCCATGCTCGGCCGCGCCAAGAAGGTGATCATCGAGAAGGAGAAGACCACCGTCGTCGACGGCGCCGGCAAGAAGAAGGACATCGAGGGCCGCGTCGCGCAGATCAAGGTGCAGATCGAGGAGACCACCTCGGACTATGACCGCGAGAAGCTGCAGGAGCGCCTGGCCAAGCTCGCGGGCGGCGTCGCGGTGATCCGCGTCGGCGGCGCCACCGAGATCGAGGTGAAGGAGAAGAAGGACCGCATCGACGACGCCCTGAACGCCACCCGCGCGGCGGTGCAGGAAGGCATCGTGCCCGGCGGCGGCATCGCGCTGCTGCGCGCCAAGAAGGCGGTCGAGAAGCTGTCCTCGGACAATGCCGACATCCAGGCCGGCATCAAGATCGTCCTGAAGTCGCTTGAGGCGCCGATCCGCCAGATCGCCGAGAATTCCGGCGTGGAAGGCTCCATCGTCGTCGGCAAGGTACAGGAATCGAAGGACCAGAACTTCGGTTTCAACGCCCAGACCGAAGAGTTCGTCGACATGATCGAGGCCGGCATCGTCGACCCCGCCAAGGTGGTGCGCACCGCGCTGCAGGACGCCGCCTCGGTGGCCGGCCTGCTGATCACCACCGAAGCCATGGTTGCCGAGCTGCCGAAGCCGGCAGCTGCCGCTCCGGCCATGCCGGGTGGCGGCATGGGCGGCATGGATTTCTGACGAAATCCACTCCGCCCCTGCGGTTGTGAGTGCCGGAGCCGGGCGAGCCCGGCTTCGGAAAAGCATGGACTTCCGATCGAGGTCCGTGAGCTGTGGAATTGGAAAGGGCGCGGCGGAAGCTGCGCCCTTTCTGCTTGGCGGCTTCCGCAGATGGCGGGGCGGGCGCTCCGGAAAGCTCCCTCATTCGTGGCGCAGGGGCCGCTCGCTGGTTTCTGATGTGCGCGCGGCGGCGAACGGGTCCACCCTGCCGGTTCCCTGGGAGGAACGCCAATGGACCAGCGCATCATCGATCTCTACGACCGCTTCACCCATGGCCAGATCGGCCGGCGGGATTTCATGGACCGGCTCATCACCCTTGCCGGCTCGGTGGCGGCGGCAAGCGCCGTGCTGCCGCTGCTCTCCAATGACTATGCCCGCGCCGCCGTCGTCGCCGAGGACGATCCGCGGCTCGACATCTCGACGGCGAGCTTCCTGTCCGGCGGCAAGAATGTCAGCGGCCTGCTCGTACGGGCCAAGCGCGTCGATGCCCGGCGGCCGGCGGTGCTGGTGATCCACGAAAACCGCGGCCTCAATCCGCATATACGCGACATTACCCGCCGGCTGGGGCTCGAGGGCTATCTTGCCTTCGGCATCGACCTGCTTTCGGCCGATGGCGGCACGCCCGCCGACGAGGACAAGGCGCGGGACATGATCGCCGCGCTCGACCGCCCGGCCACGCTGGCGCGCGCCGTCGATGCGGTGGCCTTCCTCGCCCGCCACGAGGCCTCGACCGGATCGGTGGGGGCGGTGGGGTTCTGCTGGGGCGGCGGCATGGTCAACCTGCTCGCCGAGGCGAGCCCGCAGCTGAAGGCCGGCGTCGCCTATTACGGCGCGCAGCCGCCGCTCGACAAGGTGCCGGACATCAAGGCGGCGCTGCTGCTGCAGTATGGCGGGCTCGATACCCGCATCAATGAAGGCATCCCGGCCTATGAGGAGGCGCTCAAGAAAGCCGGCAAGGACTTCACCATCCACATCTATGCGGGCGCCAACCACGCCTTCAACAACGATACCAGCCCGACGCGCTACGATCCCCAGGCCGCAGCGCTCGCCTGGACCCGCACCGGCACGTTCCTGGCCAAGCATCTCGGCTCGCCGCCGCCGGTCGAGACCTGAGCGGCCGGCACGGACCCGTTCCGTTCAGATTGGCGGCAGGTTCAGCCAGCCGGCGGTGGCGCTGAGAATGAGATCGATGGCCATCGCCGCCAGGATCATGCCCATCACCCGCGAGATGATCGCGCCGCCGCCGCGGCCGATCAGCCGCGACAGGAAGCCGGCGCAGAGCAGGATGGTGAGGGTGACCAGCAGCACCACGCTCATGGTGCCGAGGGTCAGCATGCGATCGGTGACGTCGTGCCGGGCATCGTCCGACAGCACCACTGCCGCCAGCATCGCGCCCGGCCCGGCGATGGAGGGAATGGCCAGCGGGTAGACGGCGATGTCCATCGGGTTGGCGTCGATCTCGGGATGCGCGCTCTGGGTATGGCCGCCATGGATCATGCTGAGCGCGAACAGGAACAGCACGATGCCGCCGGCGATCTGGAACGAGGCGATGGAGACATCCATCGCATTGAGCAGAAAGTGCCCGGCCAAGGCGAAGAACACCAGCACGGCGAAGGCGATGATCACCGCCAGCACCGCCGCCTTCCGTCGCGCGGCGGGCGACAGCCCGGCGGTGACCGCGAGGAACACCGGCAAGGTGCCGATCGGGTCGAGAACGACCCAGAAGGTGACGAATTCCTGTAAGCGTTCCGACCAGTTCATCGCATCGCCCGTATAAAGCAGCCCGCAGACGGCTGCCGCCGCGCGGCGCGTCCCGAGCCTGCCGATATCCACATACCGCGCCTGTGGCGACACGAGGGCGCGCTGCGGGCGTTGCGTCCGGCAGCATAGAGACGCATGGTCGGCGCACAATCTCTCGCTCTCGAATCGCCCTGAAAAATGCCGCCGCGCCCGCTCCCCCGTTCCGGTCCCGATTTCGCCCATGAGGCTGCCGCCTGGCGGACAGGCGACGTACCGGTGGCCGGCGCCGACGAGGTCGGGCGCGGCCCCTGGGCGGGGCCGGTGGTGGCGGCGGCGGTGATCCTCGATCCGGCGCGGGTGCCGGAAGGGCTCGACGATTCCAAGAAGCTCACTGCCGCGCGCCGCGAAGCGCTGTACGAGATCATCTGCGAGACGGCGGAGGTGTCGGTCGCCTTCGCCCCGCCGGCGCGCATCGACGCCACCAATATCCGCCAGGCGACGCTGTGGGCGCTGGCGCGGGCGGCGCAGGGCCTGCCGCGCGCGCCGCGGCTGCTGCTGGTCGACGGCAATGATCTGCCGCCGGTCTCATGCGCGGCGCGGGCGATCATCGGCGGCGACGGGCTGGTCGCCTCGATCGCCGCGGCGTCCATCGTCGCCAAGGTCACGCGCGACCGGCTGATGGGCGAACTCGGGCGGCTCAATCCCGGCTACGGCTTCGAGCGGCACATGGGCTACGGCACGCCCGAACATGGCGAGGCGCTGGAGCGGCTCGGCGTATGCCGGCACCACCGCACCTCCTTCGCGCCGATCCGTCTGCGGCTGGCGCGGGAGAGCGAAGCGGCCGAATAGAATGCCGCCGGCTCATGCGGGCTAGTGATAGCCCTCGCCGGCGCGGACCTTGCCGCGGAAGGTCCAGTAGACGAAGGCGACATAGCCGAGGATCAGCGGCAGCATGAACACCGTGCCGATGAGCATGAACACCTGGCTCGCCGGCGCCGCCGCGGTCTCCCAGACAGTGAGCGCCGGCGGCACGAGGTGCGGAAAGATCGAGATGCCGATGCCGGCATAGCCGAGCAGGAACAGCCCGATCACCCCGAGGAACGGCAGGTGCTCGTGGCCGCGCTCCAGCCAGCGCCACACCAGGCCGGCGAGCAGCAGGGTGAGCAGCGGCAGCGGCGCCAGGTAATAGAGGTTCGGCAGCGAGAACCAGCGGTCGGCGATGCGCGGAAAGGCGATCGGCGTCCACAGGCTGACAATGCCCATGAAGATGAGCACCACCGGCAGCAGCAGCCGGGCGTGATGGCGGGCGCGGGCCTGGGCGGCGCCGTCGGTCTTCAGGATCAGCCAGACCGCGCCGATCAGCGCATAGCCGGCGGTCACCGCCAGCCCGCAGAGCAGCGCGAACGGCGTCGCCCAATCGAGCGCACCGCCGGCGAAGGCGTTGTTCTCCACCTTCATGCCCTGCACGAAGCCGCCGAGCAGCACGCCCTGGAAGAAGGCGGCGAGCGTCGAGCCGCCGGCGAAGGAGATGTTCCACAGGAAGCGGCTGGTGTCGGCGACGTGGCGGAACTCGAAGGCGACGCCGCGAAACACCAGCGCCAGCAACATGAAGATCACCGGCAGGTAGAGCGCCGGCATCAGGATCGAATAGGCGAGCGGGAAGGCGACGAGCAGCCCGCCCCCGCCGAGGATCAGCCACGTCTCGTTGCCGTCCCAGAACGGGGCGACGGAGTTCATCATCTGGTCCTTTTCCACCTCGCTGCGGGCGAAGGGAAACAGGACGCCGATGCCGAGATCGAAGCCGTCCAGCACGACATAGAGGGCGACGGCGACGGCGAGCAGCAGCGCCCAGATGACCGGGAGATAATATTCCATGCCGAGGCTGACCATGGCGTTCACTCCCCGGGTTGCTGGATGGCGGCGCGAGCGGCCTCGCGGGCGCCGGAGATCGGCTGGCTCGGCAGTCCCTGGTCCGGCGTGTCGATGGAGGCGCCGGTCGGGCCGCGGACGATCAGCCGGTTGATGTAGTAGATGCCGCCGGAGAACACGATGCCGTAGACGATGACGAACAGCGCCAGCGTGGTGGCCACCGCCCAGCCCTCCACCGGCGAGACGGCATCGGCGGTGCGCAGGATGCCGGTGGCCACCCAGGGCTGGCGGCCGACCTCGGTGACGAACCAGCCGGACAGTATGGTGATGAAGCCGACCGGCCAGACGAACTGCGTCGGCCACAGGTACCAGTCGGTCTCGAACAGGCGGCGCCGCCAGAGCAGGAAGGCGCCGACCCAGCCGAGGGCGATCATCAGCACGCCGAGCCCGACCATGATGCGGAAGGCGAAGAACGGCACCAGCAGTGGCGGGCGGTCCTCGCGCGGAAAATCCTTCAGGCTGGCGAAACCGTCGGTCCAGCTATGGGTGAGGATGAGGCTGCCGAGATGCGGGATCGAGATCTCGTAATCATTGCTCTCGGTCTCCTCGTTGGGAATGGCGAACAGCACCAGTGGCACGCCGGCTCCCGGCGGATGGCCGCCCCAGTTCGCCTCCACCGCGGCGATCTTGGCCGGCTGGTGCTTCAGCGTGTTGAGGCCGTGGGCATCGCCGATATAGGCCTGGATCGGCGCGAGGATGGCGATCAGGCCGATGGCCATGCGCATCATGGTGCGCCCGTCCTGCGGGTAGCGGCCGGCATAGACGTAGCGGGCGCCGATCGCCAGCACCACCAGCGCGGTGGTGAGGTAGCAGGCGGTGACCATATGCGCGAAGCGATAGGGGAAGCTCGGATTGAAGATGGCGGCGAGCCAATCGACCGGATAGGCGATGCCGTCTATGACCTCGTGGCCGGCCGGGGTCTGCATCCAGCTATTGGCCGCGAGGATCCAGAAGGCCGAGAGGCTGGTGCCGACCGCCACCGCGATAGAGGCGAAGACGTGCAGCCCCTTGGGCACCCGGTTCCAGCCGAACAGCATGATGCCGAGGAAGGTTGCCTCCAGGAAGAAGGCGGTGAGCACCTCATAGCCGATCATCGGGCCGACGACATTGCCGACGACACGGGAGAAATGGCTCCAATTGGTGCCGAACTGGTAGGACAGCACGATGCCCGACACCACGCCCATGCCGAAGGAGACGGCGAAGATCTTGGTGAAGAAGCGGGCGATGCGGTGGAAATGCTCGCGTCCGGTGGTGAGCCACAACACTTCCAGCGTGGCGATATAGGCCGCGAGGCCGATGGTGAAGCTGGGAAAGATGATGTGGAAGGAGACGGTGAAGGCGAACTGAATGCGGGCCAGCAAAACCGGATCGAATTCCATCGGCATGCCCCTATCCGACGCGGCGACGGTGCGCCGCTAGGGAAACTCTACGCGGTCACCGTTCAGAATGGAACAGGTCTTAACTTGGTTTGGCCGACGCGGAGATGACGGAGATCAGGCCGCAGGAGGACGCGGCTGCCGCGCGCCGGGTCGGGCGGAGGGCACGATCCCGCCCTGTCCGGCCCGTCGCCTTGAAGGTTTTCCGGCAGATGAAATCTTCCCGCGGCCGATAGCCGGCCGTTGGCCGGTTCGGTTCCGGGCGGGCAGCTTACCCGTTGATCGGGGTGCCGGATGAGACGTGCGGGGCGACCATGGAGAAAGGAACCGATCGTTCTCTCAGCCGGCTTCCGGTTTCGTCTCGGCGAGCTTGCGCTCGATGGCGAGCAGGTCGCGCCACACCATGCGCTTGCCGAGCGGGGTGCGCAGGAGATAGGCCGGGTGAAAGGTCGCCAGCGCCGCGATGCGGCGCGTGCCGGTGTCGTATTCCATCCAGCGGCCACGCGCCTTGGTGATGCCGTCCTTGCTGCCGAGCAGGGTCTGCGTCGACGGATTGCCGAGGCAAACCAGCACGTCCGGGTTCACCAGTTCGATCTGCCGGCGGATGAAGGGCAGGCAGATGGCGGTTTCCTGCGGCGTCGGCGTGCGATTGCCGGGCGGGTGCCAGGGAATGACGTTGGCGATATAGGCGCTCGTGCGGTCGATGCCGATGGCGGCGAGCATGCGGTCGAGCAGCTTGCCGGAGCGGCCGACGAAGGGCTTGCCCTCGATGTCCTCGTCGCGGCCGGGCGCCTCGCCCACCAGCATCAGCCGCGCCCGCGGGTTGCCGTCGCCGAAGACGAGGCGGCTGGCGGTGAGCTTCAGCGCACATCCGTCGAAGCCCTCCATCAGCGCGCGCAGCGCGTCGAGATCGGGCGCGGAGGCCGCGGCCTCGCGGGCATCGGCGGCGGCGCGGTCGGGTGGCGGCGGGGCGCCTGGAGACGGGGCGCCGGGAGACGGGGCAGGCGCACGCGCGATCTCCCGCCTTGCGGCGGCGGTGCCGGGCGATGCCGCGACGGGCAGCGCGGCGCCGGGGGCGGCGGCGTCTGGCCGTGGCGCGGCGCGCGGTGCGCTGCGCTCGGCGGCGCTTTCGGCGAATCGGTCCACCGGAGCGTCGCCGAGAGCGGCATCGACCCCGGCCTCGGCATAGAAGGCGAGCAAATCGGCAAGGGCGGCGCGCGGGTCGGGCTCACGCGGATCTTTGGAAAGGTCCATAACCTATCTTATCGCGTCGCGGCGGCGATTGTCAGGTCGGCGCAAGCGTGGAAGAAGTCCAGACAACAGATTACGTGCCGGAGAGTGAGATGGACGCGGCCGAACTGCCCGAACGCGAGGGCATGGACTATGACGTCGTGGTGGTCGGCGCCGGGCCGGCGGGCCTCGCCGCGGCGATCCGCCTGAAGCAGCTCGACGAGAACCTCACCGTCGTCGTCGTCGAGAAGGGCTCGGAGGTCGGCGCGCACATCCTGTCCGGCGCGGTGATCGATCCCATCGGCCTCGACCGGTTGTTCCCGGACTGGCGCGAAGCGCCCGACGCGCCGCTGAAGACGCCGGTGACCGAGGACCGCTTCTACCTGCTGGGCCCGGCCGGAGGGCTGCGGCTGCCCAACGGCCTGATGCCGCCCCTGATGAACAATCACGGCAATTATGTCGGCTCGCTCGGCAATGTGTGCCGCTGGCTGGCCGGCAAGGCCGAAGCGCTGGGCATCGAGATCTATCCCGGCTTCGCCGCCGCCGAACTGCTGTTCGACGGGAACGGCGCCGTCACAGGCGTCGCCACCGGCGATATGGGCATCGGCCGCGACGGCAAGCCAGGCCCGAACTTTGCGCGCGGCATGGAGCTACGGGGCAAGTACACGCTGTTCGCCGAGGGCGCGCGCGGCTCGCTCTCCAAACAGCTCATTGCCCGCTTCAAGCTGGACAAAGGCCGCGAGCCGCCGAAATTCGGCCTCGGGCTCAAGGAGCTGTGGCAGCTCGATCCGGCCAAGCACAAGCCGGGGCTGGTGCAGCATTCCTTCGGCTGGCCGCTGTCGTCCGACACCGGCGGCGGTTCCTTCCTCTATCACCTCGAGGACGGGCAGGCGGTGGTGGGCTTCGTGGTTCACCTGAACTATTCGAACCCGTATCTCTCGCCGTTCGAGGAGTTCCAGCGCTTCAAGACGCATCCGCTGATCCGCGAGCAGCTGGAGGGCGGCAAGCGGCTGTCCTATGGCGCGCGGGCGATCACCGAGGGCGGCTTCCAGTCGGTGCCGCGCACGGTGTTCCCCGGCGGGGCGCTGATCGGCTGCGCTGCCGGCTTCGTCAACGTGCCCCGCATCAAGGGCAGCCATAATGCGGTGCTCTCCGGCATGCTCGCCGCCGAGGAGGCCGCCGCCGCGCTGGCCGCGGGCCGGGCGCAGGACGTGCTGGAGGGCTATGAGGCCGGCTGGCGAACCGGGGCGATCGGCGCCGATCTGTGGAAGGTGCGCAACGTCAAGCCGCTCTGGTCGAAGTTCGGCACCTATGTCGGCATCGCGCTGGGCGGCTTCGACATGTGGGCGAACACGCTGCTGAAGTGGTCGCCCTTCGGCACACTCGGGCACGGCAAGCCGGACTCGGACACGCTGAAGCCGGCCAAGGACTCGCGGAAGATCGCCTATCCCAAGCCGGACGGCGTGGTCTCCTTCGATCGGCTGTCCTCGGTGTTCCTCTCCAACACCAACCACGAGGAGGACCAGCCGATCCACCTCAAGGTGAAGGACATGGAGCTGCAGAAGCGCTCCGAGCACGACATCTATGCCGGCCCCTCCAACCGCTACTGCCCGGCCGGCGTGTATGAATGGGTGGAGAAGGCAGAAGGCGCCGGGACGGACGAGGTCTTCGTGATCAACGCGCAGAACTGCGTGCACTGCAAGACCTGCGACATCAAGGACCCCAACCGCAACATCACCTGGGTGACGCCGGAAGGCGGCGGCGGGCCGAACTACCCCAATATGTGAGGAGGCCCCCATGCGTATGGCGATCATGGCGGGGCTACTGGTGCTGGCTTCGGCGAGCGCGCCGACGGTGGCGACGACGGAGGCCTGCGCGACCGAGGCACCGGACTATGCGCCGTTCCGCGACGGGCTGTTCCTGCGCTACCTCAATGCCGAGCCGGGCGGACGCATCGACGCGGTGCCGCGCATCGGCCTCTCCTTTGGCGGGGAAGAGCCGCTGCGGGCGGAACTGGATTCCGGCTCCACCGGCATCGTGGTGGCCGCAGCCTATATTCCCGGCTTCGACCAGCTGCCGAGCCAGGGGCCGGGGCAACTCACCTATACGAGCTCCGGCCGGCAGATGATCGGGCAATGGGTGGTGACGCCGGTGACGCTCAGCGGCAAGGAAGGCGCCTCCGTTACCACCGAGCCGATGCCGGTGTTGGCGGTGACCGAGCTGCGCTGCCTCGACACGGCCCGCGACTGCACCCCGCGCCAGATGCCCGAGCACATCGCCATGGTCGGCGTCGGCTTTGCCCGCGAGGCCGATCGCCAGAGCCAGAGCACGCCGGACAAGAACCCGCTGCTGCGGGTGACCGGCGGGGAGGGCGGCGAAAACGAAGGCGCTCGCCGGCGCGGCTATATCCTCTCGCCCGAGGGCATGCATGTCGGGCTGTCGCGGGGAAATACCGGCGGCGACTTCCGCTTCCTCAAGCTCGACCGGCAGGACGACGGCTCGGACTGGAAGGCGACGCCGGCCTGCCTCGCGCTGAACGGGGCCGCTCCGCCGGCCTGCGGCACGCTGCTGGTCGATACCGGGGTGTCGGCGATGTTCATGACGGTGCCGCCGGCGCAGGCGGCAGGTGCCGAGCGAACCCTGCCGGAGGGAACCGAGGTGGCGGTCCGCGCCGGCGCGGGAGAGGACGGCTTCGAGCTCTACCGTTTCACGGTGGGGGCCGACTCGCCGCTCGCGCCGGACGCCATCCATCTGCGCGTGGCACCCGACCGGGTGTTCGTGAACACCAGCTTCCACCTGCTGAACGGCTATGACGTGCTCTACGACGCCGACGGCGGCTATGTCGGGTTCCGCCGGCGCTAGGGACGCAAGCGCGTGCGTGCTTCGAGGCCGGCCTGCAGCCGGCACCTCAGCATGAGCAGCCCTCCGCCAAGAGAGCGGGCGGCCGCACCCTGAGGTCACCCTGAGGGGCGCTGCGCAGCGGAGCCTCGAAGGACGCACAGGCCCTCAGAACTGCGCGATGAGGAAGGCGGCGAACAGGATGAAGGCGGCGACGAGATCGCTGACCATCGCCATGTTCTCGCGGAAGTTCCGCTCCGGCCGGCGCATGTGGTTGAGCCCGGCAAGGCCGAGAAAGGCGCCACCGATGAAGGCGACCGGAAACACCCAGCTGGAGATCAGCAGCGACAGCAGCCCCGCCGCGCCCATGGCGAGATTGGCGCAGCCGAGTTCCTGCACCAGCACATGCGACCGCAGATCATCGACGCCGAGGATGGAGCTGGCGGTGTAGCCGGGCTTCAACAGCTGGGTGATGCCGGCCAGCAGCAGCCGCACGCCGACCGCCCAGAACACGAACCATTTGCTGGCGATGGTGAAGAAGCCGACCAGCGTGCCGTTGCCGGCCAGCTCCGAGGCGATGGAGACGACGGGCAGGATGACCATCGTGAACAGCAGCGTGGCGTAATAGATCATGGGTCGCACTCGGTGGCGGGCGGGAAGGTGACGCAACGGCAGATCGCGGTGCATGTCACCGAACTGTAACGTCATATTCATCCCGACGTCACCCGCCGCCGATACGCCCTCATCGACCCTGATGGCCGACGAGGGAAATCGATGCCGGCAGCGCTTGAACTCGACCGTGTAAGCAAGACGTGGGGCGCCATGCGCGCCGTCGACAATGTCTCGCTGCGCATCGAGGCGGGCGAGCGCGTGGCGCTGATCGGTGCTTCCGGCTCGGGCAAGTCGACGCTTATCCGCATCGCTTCCGGCCTCGCCCTGGCCGACCCGACCAGCGGCGGCGTGCGCTCCTTCGGCCTCGGCGTGCAGGACAAGGGGCGGCTGTCCTCCGAGGTGCGCCGCGCCCGCCGGCAGATCGGCCTGGTGTTCCAGCAATTCGCGCTGGTGGGCCGGCTGACGGTGATGACCAACGTGCTGGTCGGCGCGCTCGGCCGCATCAGCCGGCTGCGCGGCACGCTCGGCCTGTTCAACGTCGACGAGAAGCGCACGGCGCTGGCGGCGCTCGCCGAGGTCGGCATCGCCCAGCATGCCGGCAAGAAGGCGCGCGAGCTTTCCGGCGGCCAGCAGCAGCGCGTCGCCATCGCCCGCGCGCTGGTGCAGGGGGCGAAGCTCGTGCTTGCCGACGAGCCGATCGCCTCGCTCGACCCGAAATCCGCCAAGCGCGTGATGGACACGCTGGTGACCATGAGCCGCGACCACGGCATCGCCCTCGTGGTGTCGCTGCACCAGGTGGACTACGCCACCGCCTATTTCGACCGGGTGATCGCCATGAATGCCGGCCGCGTCGTGTTCGACGGTCCGGCGTCGCGCATCACCGCGGCCTTCCTCACCGAGCTCTACGGCGCCAGCGCCGAGGAACTGATCCTGCCGAGCCAGTTCGCCGTGCCGGCCGCGGTGGTGCTCGAAACGACCTCTTCAGAACCCGTATCCTGACAGGAGCGAACACCATGAAGCGCCTTCTCGCCGCCGGCCTGGTGCTGGCCGGCCTCACCGCCCCGCTGGCGGCTCAGGAAGTCAAGGAGCTGAACTTCGGCTTCATCTCCACCGAGTCCTCCGCCAATCTCGCCAAGAGCTTCGAGCCGCTGCTGAAGGACATGGAGAAGGCCATCGGCGTGCCGGTGAAGCCGTTCTTCGTCGGTGACTATGCCGGCGTGATCGAAGGCATGCGCTTCAAGAAGGTCGACGTGGCGTGGTTCGGCAACAAGTCGGCCATGGAAGCGGTCGACCGCTCCAATGGCGAAGTCTTCGTCAAGACCGCCAAGCCGGACGGTTCCTCGGGCTACTACTCGCTGATCGTCACCAATGTCGACCGCAACGACATCAACGGCCTGAAGGACATTCTCGACTGCTCCAAGGGCTATAATTTCGGCAATGGCGACCCGAATTCCACCTCGGGCTTCCTGGTGCCGAGCTACTACGTGTTCGCGCTCAACAATGTCGACCCGCAGAAGTGCTACAAGCGCGTCGTGACCTCGAACCATGAGGGCAACCTGCTCGCGGTCGCCAACAAGCAGGTCGATTTCGCCACCAACAACACCGAGAACATGACCCGTCTGCAGCAGACGCGTCCGGCCGAGGCGGCGAAGATCAAGGAAGTGTGGCGCTCGCCGCTGATCGCCGGCGATCCGATCGTGTGGCGCAAGGACCTGCCGGCCGACCTGAAGGCCAAGATCTACACCTTCTTCATGACCTATGGCCGCAACGGCACCCCGGAGGAGATCGAGCGCGCCCGCGCGGTGCTCGCCAAGACCTCGGACGGCTGGGGTCCGTTCCTCGCCTCTTCCGACGCGCAGCTGATCCCGATCCGCCAGCTCGAGCTGTTCAAGGCCAAGGTGAAGGCCCAGAGCAACGACAAGCTCTCGGCCGACGAGAAGGCCGCCGAGGTCAAGAAGATCGACGCCCAGCTCGCCGATCTCGATAGCCAGCTCAAGAAGCTGCCCGCCATGTGACATGTCGCCGGAGGCCGGCTTCGCCCGGCCTTCGCGCATGGCTTGCCGCCGTCTCCGGTCCGCCGGGGACGGCGTTCGATTGAGAGGGGACGCCCCATGTTCGCCACCGAGACCGCTCATCGCTCCGTCGCCGCCGCGCTGCCGGCGCCGCCGGTGACGCCGCTTGCCACTCGGCTGACCCGCCTGTGCCTCGGCGCGGTGGCGGTGGTCCTGCTGGTGTTCTTCTGGCACGAGGCGGAGATGAACCCGGCGCAGCTGGTGAAGGACGCCGGCAACATGGCAACGCTCGGCGCCGATTTCCTGCGCCCGGACTTCACCGATTGGGACGTCTACGCCACCGCCATGGTCGAGACGCTGGCCATCGCCGTCTGGGGCACGCTGCTGGCGGTGATCGTCGGCATCCCCTTCGGCATCCTCTGCGCCGACAACGTGGTGCCGCGCTGGGTCGCGTTTCCGGTGCGCCGATTGATGGATGCCTGCCGCGCCATCAATGAGCTCGTCTTCGCGCTGATCTTCATCGCCGCGGTCGGCCTCGGCCCGTTCGCCGGCGTGCTGGCCCTGTTCGTGCACACCACCGGTGTGGTCGCCAAACTGTTCTCCGAAGCGGTGGAAGCGATCGATCCGGCGCCGGTCGAGGGCATTCGCGGCACCGGCGGCACCTGGTTCCAGGAGGTCGTCTATGGCGTGCTGCCGCAGGTGCTGCCGCTGTGGATCTCCTACACGCTCTACCGCTTCGAATCCAATGTCCGCTCGGCGACCGTGCTCGGCATCGTCGGCGGCGGCGGCATCGGCATGGTGTTCAACGAAACCATGCGCGGCTTCCTCTATTCGCAGGGGGCCGCGATCCTGATCATCGTCATCATTACCGTGTCGTGCCTCGACATCGTCAGCCAGAACATCCGCAAGCGCTTCATCTGAGGGCCACGGGCAAAGCCGTCACGCATCCCCGGCCCGGCCGAGCGCCGGCATGGTCGCGGATCCGTTTCGCCTCGCGCCGCGTTTCGGGTCCTTTTGCGCCGCTGGCTTCATGACAGGTCGTCGGTTGGTTCCTTGCGATTCTGCACGATCAGGGATGCGTGAACTTCCCTTACGATCTGATCGCAAGCGACATAAATCATTCTCCGAATGCACGTCAGTGTCGCTCGCGCGACATGTCGCAAGTTAGGAGAAGACGCATGAGCAGGATAGTCGTCGCCCTTGCCCTTATTGCCAGCTTTGGCCTTTCCGGCGTGACCGCGGCGTCCGCCGCCGGGCGCAGCAAGGACGAGCGTGCCGCATGGTGGCAGACCATGCATCAGTCGAAGCAGCCCTGGAAAGACATGGTCAACAAGTCGAAAGCGGCGGTTGTCAAGCCGGCCGCGCCGGCGGCGAGCGCAGCGCCGAAGGCGGCCAAGCCGGCCCAGTGAGCCGGTTGCTTCCCGCCGCGAGCGACGCAACGCAGTGCAGGGGCGGTATCCCGCAAGGGTGCCGCCCTTGGCGTATTCGCCGAGCTTTCTTCATGACCTTACGTCACTTTGCCTGACCAAACTTTAATTTTCCCGCCATCCTCCCGCCGGGATTGCTTCCACTAGTCTTGCGGCGCGCGGCCCTCATGGGGCGGCGTCCAGCATTCGCCCTTCCCTCGGCCGGAGAATTCCCCGTGCGTGCCATATTGAGCCTGCTCTCCGACGTCTGGCGGCTGTCGAGCCCGTATTTCCGCGGCGAAGACAAGTGGCGCGGCGGTATCCTGCTTGCCGCCGTGGTGGCGCTGGAGGTCGGCTGGGTCTATGCGACTGTGCTGCTCAACGAGTGGAACAACGCCTTCTACAACGCCATCCAGGAAAAGGACTATCCGGCGTTCGTGCACCAGTTCTGGCTGTTCGGCGCCTATGCGGCCGGCGCGATCATCATCGCCGTCTACCAGATCTATCTGCGCCAGTGGCTGGAGATACGCTGGCGGACCTGGATGACGGAGAAATACCTCTCCGCCTGGCTCGACCACCAGACCCACTACCGGCTGCGGCTGAAGGGCGACACCGCCGACAACCCCGACCAGCGCATCGCCGAGGACATCCGCGCCTATATCGCCCAGACGCTCGGCATCTTCATCGGCATCCTCAATGCGGTGATGACGCTCGCCTCCTTCGCGGTGATCCTGTGGGGACTCTCGGGCGACTTCCACATTCCGCTGTTCGGGCACGAGGTGAACATTCCCGGCTATCTCGTCTGGGCGGCGTTCGCCTATGCGACGGTGGGCACCTACATCGCCCATCTCATCGGCAAGGTGCTGGTGAAGCTCAACTACGACCAGCAGCGTTTCGAGGCGGACTACCGCGTCGACCTGGTGCGCGTGCGCGAGAACGGCGAGCAGATCGCGCTGATGGACGGCGAGGGCGTCGAGCGCGCGCGGCTGCTCGACCGCTTCTCGCACATCGTCCACAATTACTGGGGCATCATGATCGCCCAGAAGCGGCTGACCTGGTTCACCGCCGGCTATGGGCAGGTGTCGAACGTCTTCCCCTTCATCGTGGTGGCGCCGGCCTATTTCGCCGGCGGCATCCAGCTCGGCCAGCTCATGCAGACCTCCTCCGCCTTCGCGCAGGTGCAGGGCTCGTTCTCCTTCTTCATCAACGCCTATGCGACGCTCGCCGAGTGGAAGGCGGTGGTGGACCGTCTCATCGGCTTCGAGAACAACATCGCCAGGGCCCGTGCCGATGCCGCCTCCAGCGCCTATCGCCGGGGAGCGGCCAGCGGAGGGACCATGCTGGCGATCGACGGCATGGAGGTGCGGCTGCCGCAGGGACGCACGGTGCTCACCGTCGACGGCGTCGCGATCCGGCGCGGCGAGGCGGTGCTGCTCACCGGGCCGTCCGGCTCGGGCAAGTCGACACTGCTGCGTGCCGTCGCCGGCATCTGGCCCTATGGGTCGGGCACGGTGGAGATCGCCCCCGATGCCCGGATGCTGGTGCTGCCGCAGCGGCCCTACATTCCGGTGGGCAGCCTGCGCGGAGCGCTCGCCTATCCCGATGCGTTGGCTGAGCACGACGACGCCGCGCTGCGCGAGGTGCTGGAGGCGGTCGGCCTCGGCGAACTCGCTGAGCGGCTCGACGAGCGCGAATTGTGGCCGGCGATCCTCTCCGGCGGCGAGCAGCAGCGGCTCTCGCTGGCGCGGGCGCTGCTGATCCGGCCCGATGTGCTGCTGCTCGACGAGGTGACCTCGGCGGTGGACGAGCCGGGCGAGGCGGCCCTCTACCGCACCCTGCGCGAGCGTCTGCCGGAGACGGCGATCCTCTCCATCGGCCACCGCTCGACGCTCAAGCCGCTGCACGGCCGGCACATCGAGATCACCCGTGCGGCGGGCGAGCCGGCACGGCTCGATGGCGGGGCGGAGCTGACGGCCGTCGCGGGCTGAGGCGCGGCCGCTTCACTCCTTAGTTTTGGAAGCGGCCATGCCGGAAAGATCGCTCCGCGGCCGGCGCAGGCGAAAGCGGCGGCGCGGGGCTGGCTGGCCCTCGGCCTCGATGGCCAGCGTGCGCTCCAGCAGGGTCTCGTAGATCGGCCGGCCGCCCAGCGCCTGCGCCACCATGTTGGAGACGATGGTGGCCAGCATCACCGGCACCAGGAGAGCATAGGCGCCGGTGAGTTCCATCACCAGCACCATGCCGACCAGCGGCGCGCCGATAGTGGCGGCGAACAGCCCGCCCATGGCGGCGATGGCGAGTGCGAGGTGGGTGTTCTCCGGCAGCGGGAGCACCAGCTCCAGCGCCGTGCCGAAGGTGAGGCCGATGGTGGTGGCGAGCGCCAGGATCGGCGCGAAGATGCCGCCGGCGACGCCGGTGGAGTAGCTCGCCATGGTCATGACGAAGCGGATGAGCACGATCACCGCCAGCACCGCCAGCGGACGGTTTTCCGTCGCCAGCTGCACGGCCAGCACCTCGCCGCCCTGCGTCGCCTCCGGCAGCAGGAAGATCAGCGGGCCGACCACGAGGCCGATGGCGAGCGGGAACAGATAGAACGACGTCGCCAGCCCGAGCCGGCGGACATGATCCAGCGACCAGACCAGCGTGCGGTTGAAGCCGACGCCGACCGCGCCGAGCACGGCGCCCAGCAGCACGAACGCCGGCAGCGCGGTGAGCGGCATCGCCGAGGCGGGAAGTCGCATATAGGGTGTGTTGCCGGTCAGGCTCTCGGTGACGACGGCGCTGGCGAGCGAGGCCAGGATGACGCCGACATAGGTCCGGGCGCTGTAGGGGAACTGCCGCCGCGTCTCCTCGATGACGAACAGCACGGCGGCCAGTGGTGCGTTGAAGGCGGCGGCGAGGCCGGCGGCGCCGCCGGCGGCGAGCAGGCCCCGCATGTCCTCGGACGACATTCTCGTCACATCGGCGGCGGCCTTGGCGATGGAGGCGCCGATATGGATGGTCGGCCCCTCGCGGCCGAGCACCATGCCGGAGGACAGCGACAGCAGGCCGGCGGCGAACTTCACCGGCAGCACGCGCTTCCAGCGCACCTCGCGCAGGCCTTCCATCGCGCCTTCGATCTCCGGCACGCCGGAGCCGCCGGCCTCCGGCGCGAAGCGGCGCACCAGGAACAGCGAGGCGACCGCCATGGCGGCGGCGACGAGCGCGGCGGCGGTGTAAAGCGCCGTGCCCGCCAGCCCGAGCGTGTCGCGCAGCAGCGCCGGCCAGGCGGCCGTGAGGCCCTCGACGCCGAGATGGAAGGCGACGCCGGCAACGCCGACTGCCAAGCCGACGAGGACCGCCACCATGTGATAGCCGCCATTGCCCATGCCGTTCCCCCCTGCGATCGCCTCACATCCCATCGGACGGGTAGCATCGCCTAGGGCGGGCTGGAAGGGCGACGTCCGCCGATTTGCCGGTTCGGCACGTGAGGCCAGACGGCAACACTCCCGCGGCGGCGGATGGCGCGCGCCGTCGAAGCGCGCGGCGTGTCGGCTCAGGGCAGCGCGGGGGCGTAGGTGGCGACCGGCTCGACGGTATGGATCAGCCCGTGCTGCTTCATGAATTCGCCGAAGCGGGCATAGCGGCCGGCGTCGAGCGCCGCCGGCGCATGGGCAAAGCGGCGCAGCGTATCGGTCCAGGCGGTGCGGTTGAGCTCGTCGTCGAGCTTGGGGTTCGCCTTCACGAAGACGCCCCAGGCTTCGTCCGGGTGGTTGAGCACATAGATGGTGGCATCCTCCACGGCGGCGAGGAAGCGTTTGAGGCGCGGATCGGCAACGAGATCCCTGCGGGTGATGTAGATCAGCTCATCGAACACCGGCACGCCGTGCTCCTCGGGGAAGAAGGCGGTGCCCTCCTTGCCCTCGAGGCGGATCTGGGTGAGCTCAAAATTGCGGTAGGCGCCGATCACCGCATCGACCTTGCCGGAGACCAGAGCGGGGGAGAGGGCGAAATTGACGTTCACCATGGTAACGTCGCTCGGCTTCAACCCGGCATCTGCGAGCATGGTGCCGAGCAGCGCGTCCTCCAGCCCCGCTACCGAAAAGCCGACCGTCTTGCCCTTGAGATCGGCAAGCGACTTGATCGGCCCATCCTTCAGCACCACCAGCGCGGTCAGCGGCGTCGAGACCAGCGTGCCGAAGCGGATGAGCGGCAGGCCCTCCTTCACCGCGAGATAGAGGTTCGGCTGGTAGCTGACCGCCACCTCGGCCTGGCCCGCCGCGACGAGGCGCGGCGGCGCGGAAGGATCGGCCGGCGCGACGAGTTCGACGTCGAGGCCGTGGGCGGCGAAAAGGCCTTTTTCCTTGGCGATGACCAGCGGCGCGTGGTCGGGGTTCACGTACCAGTCGAGTAGCACGGTGAGCTTGTCGGCCGCGGCGGCGGGGGCAAGCGAAAGCACCAGGGCGATGCCGGCGGCGGCGATGGTTTTGACGAACATTTGGATCTCCTCCCGTTTGCGGAGATCCGGCACATGAGCTTTCGGGGGAAATCCGGCGCAGGAACGAACATCACGCGGATGACTTGCCTCGCCGTCGTTCCGTCCCTTCGCCGGCATGACCCGGATCAGGTTCAAAGGGTCTGGCGGATGCCATCTCAGCCCCTTCGACCCCTGAAGGCCGGCGGGACACCCCTCGGACAGGTCGGAGCCTAGCAGAGCTGGTATGCCACGGCAATCGCTGCGCCAGCCGGCTTCGGCCGCGACCGCTCACCCTCGCCAGCCGTCGAGATAGCGCACGCCCTCGACCCCGGCGAAGCGGGCCATGCGGGCGAGTTCGGCGTCGAGCCGCTCCAGCCGGCCGGCCGAGGCTCGCACGCCCGGCTCCAGCCACAGGCGCCTGACGTCGAGCGTGCCGGCCTTGCGCTCGGCCTTCATGTCGATGCGGCCGATCATCCGGTCGCCCTCCATCAGCGGGAAGACATAATAGCCGTAGACCCGCTTCTCCGCCGGGACGAACACCTCGATGCGGTAGGAGAAGCCGAACAGCCGCTCGGCGCGGTTGCGATCGCGCAGCAGCGGGTCGAAGGGGCTGAGCACCCTGAGCCGCGCCGGCGGCTCCGGCAGCGCGTCGAAGGCCGGGCCGCTGCCGGCAAAGGCGAAGGAGGCGCGGGGGCGGCCGCCATCGGCGGTGACGAGCCGCACTTCCTCCAGTTTCTCGCGATTGGCGAGTACCCAGGCGCGCGCCTCCTCCGGCGACACCAGGTCCCAGAAGGCGGCGATCTCGCCATGGGTGGCGAAGCCGAGCCGCTCCAGCGCCGAGGCGCAGGCCCAGTCGACGAATTCCTCGCGCGTGACTTCGCTGCCGTAATGGCGGGCGGGAATGACGCGTTCGGCAAGGTCGTAGATTTTCTGGAAGCCGTCGCGGCCGGCAATGGCGAGACGGCCGGTGCGCCAGAGATATTCCAGCGCCGTCTTGGCCGGATGCCAGTTCCACCAGCCGCCGGGGATGCGCTCCTCCGCCTCGAAATGCCGGGCCATCAGCGGACCCTCGGTGGTGATGCGCTCCAGCACATGGTCGACCGATTGCTCGAAGCCGTTCTCGTGCCACGAGCGCCAGCGCTGGGCGAGGTTTTCCCGCGCGTGGGCGAAGCGGTGCTTCCAATAACCGTAGAACGCCGAGGGGATGATGGCGGCGTCGTGCGTCCAGTGCTCGAACAGGTCGCCGTCGCGCTCGGCGAGGGCGGTGAGGTGCTCGCGCCGATAGGTCTGGGCGCGGGCGAACAGGATGTGATGATGCGCGCGCTCCACCGTGGCGATGCTGTCCACCTGCACGAAGCCGAGCTCGTGGATCAGCTCCAGCAGTCCGGGCTTGCTGAGCGCGCGGCCGGGCGGGCGAGACAGGCCCTGCTTCGCCAGGAAGATGCGCCGGGCGTCCTGATTGGTGAGATGCAGGCTCATGCGCCGTCAATCCAGCCGGAATCCACCGCGATCGCCTGGCCGGTCGCCTTGGCGGCGTACATCAGCGTGTCGGCGTGCCGGAGCAGCGTATCGGCATCGATGGCCGTCTTGCACATGGCCACCCCGATGGCGGCGCCGATGGCGAGTTGATGATCGTCGATGGGCATCGCGGTGCAGATGGTTTCGGCGAAGACATGCAGGTCGTCGGCGGTCGGAGCATGATCGCGCGGGAAGGTGGAGAGCAGCACGAACTCGTCGCCGCCGATCCGCGCCGCGAAGCGCTGCGGATCCACATAGCGGCCCAGACGCTCCGCCACATGCCGGAGCACGCGATCGCCGACGAGATGGCCGTGACGGTCGTTGACCGACTTGAAGCCGTTCAGGTCGATATAAGCGAGCGCCACGCCCTGATCGACCTGCCACTGCGCCAGGAGGTTGCGCAATCGGTGGTCGAAGGCGGCGCGGTTCGGCAATCCGGTCACCACGTCGGTATAGGCCGCCTCCAATATGCCGCGCTCGAACGCCTTGCGTTCGGTGTTGTCGATGATGATCTCGATGTCGAGCTGCTGGCCATTGATGGTGCGGCACTGGGTCGAGATGAGCGTGGGAATGATGCGGCCGGACGAGTGCCGCAGGTCCACTTCCTCCAGCTGGTACAACCCGACCGTCTCCAACTCGTGCAGGCGGCGCAGCCTTTGCGGATCGTCGAGCCTCCTGACGGTGTCGAGATACATTGGCTGGTCGGCGATCTCCTCCCAGCTGCGGCCGATCAGGCTCAGATAGGCCGGATTGGCCATGATGTACCGGGAGACATACTCGGCTGTCGAAATGCAGATGGCGACGGGCGACAGCTCGAACACGTCCACCAGCGCTTCATAGACGACTTGGCGTGGAATCATGGATCCTCACAGGATCGACGGAAAGCTAACCTTGCTCGTTACCGCACTTCTCGTCCACTGCCCCTGTGGGGCTCACTCGCGGGCCGGGCCGGTCTCCGGCGCCCAGGGGACCAGCCGGGCGAGGGCGCGGTCGACCAGGGCGAACAGGATCAGCGCCACCGCCAGCAGGATGGCGAGCGCCGCGAACACCATGTCGGTCTGCATGCGGGCATTGGAATAGATCATCAGATAGCCGAGCCCGGCCGAGGCGCCGACCCATTCGCCCACCACCGCCCCGATCGGCGCAACCGCGGTGGCGACGCGCAGCCCGGAGGCGAGCGCCGGCAGCGCCGAGGGCACGCGGATGAAGCGCAGCATGGCGAGATCGCCGGCGCCATAGAGCCGCCCGAGATCGACCAGCCCCTGATCGGCGCGCGCGAGCCCGTCATGGAAGGCGGAGGCGACGGGAAAGAAGATGATCAGGCTGGCCATGACGATCTTGGAGGCGAGGCCGAAGCCGAACCAGATGACCAGCAGCGGCGCGATGGCGAAGACCGGCAGCGCCTGCGCCACCAGCAGCACCGGCCGCATGGCGCGCCGCACCGTCGGCGAAGTCGCCATGGCGAGGGCGCAGGCGATGCCGAGCGCACTGCCGCAGACGAGGCCGAGCAGCATTTCCCCGAGCGTGATCAGCGCATTGTCGAACAACACCGCGCGGTTCAGCCAGAGCGCCAGCCCGATGCGTGACGGAGTGGGAAGGATGTAGGCGGGTACGCCGGCCAGCCGCACCGCGATCTCCCATAGACCCAGCAGCAGGGCCGTGACGAGACAGGCGCGCACTAGCCCGGCCATCAGAGGTTCTCCATTCGAGGGGCGGCGGATTCGCGTCGCCCGGCAAGGACGGCCCTGGACCGCCGGCAGGGGCGGAGGGGCTTCGGATTGCCGTCTTACCGCGTCTTGTTCCCGCGGATCGAGAGCGGTCGGGCGGAAAATGTTCGGGGACGGGGAATGGGCTTGACGCCGGTCAATACCGGGCCAACTTGATGGAGGTAACAATGATGAAGCCTGTGAAGTGGAGGAAGGCATGATCAAGGACATTCTCGTCAGCCTGGGCGTCGGCGAGGGGGTGGATGCCACCACGGATTACGCGGTGTCCGCGGCGGCGGCGTTGGGCGCGCATCTCACCGCGGTGGCGGTCAGCTACGACATCGATATTCCGCCGGTCTATACCGAAGCCTTTTCCACTGACTTCCTGGAAGCGCAACGCGCCGAGGGGCAGCGGCTCGCCAAGCTGGCGGTGGAGCGGTTCGGCGAGTCGGCGCGCGCGGTCGGCATCACCGCTGAGGTGCGCAGCATCGACGGCACGCCCGGCGGTGCCGCCGAGCAGATCGGCGCCATGGCGCGGCTGTTCGATCTCACCATCGTCGGCCAGGCCGATCCGGAGCGGATGGGCCCCGAAGAGGTGATCGCCGAGGCGGTGCTGTTCGAATCCGGCCGCTCATTGCTGCTGGTGCCGATGAAGCAGGCCAAGCCCTTCTCCGCCCGCCGCATCCTCGTCGCCTGGGACGGCGGGCGCGCCTCCGCCCGTGCGGTGGCCGAGGCGCGGCCGCTGGTCGAGAAGGCGGATTTCGTCGAGGTGGCAGTGGTGGAGACCGGCAAGTCCAAGCCGGGCCGGCTCCCCGGCGTCGATCTCGCCGAGCATCTGTCGCGCCACGAGAAGAATGTCGAACTGCGTCGGCTGGTGCCGGCGAGCGACGAAGGCATTGTCGACGTTCTGCTGAAGGAGATTGCCGAACGCGACATCGATCTGGTGGTGATGGGCGGTTACGGCCATTCACGGCTGCGCGAATTCGTGCTGGGAGGCGTCACTCGCGACATGCTGGAGCGCATGACGGTGCCGCTGCTGCTCGCGCACTGAGTGCCGGAGGCACGGACGACCGAAAGGCGGCGCCGGGCGCCGCCTTTTTTCATGCCCGGCCGGCGCTCGGCACGCGTCGCTCAGCGTGAGTGGAAGAGCCGCTCGCGGCAGCGATAGCCGACGAAGCACTGCGCCTGATCCGATGTCTGCAGCCAGGCCGGCGTCGTGGTCTGCTGGTTGTTGCAGTAGCGCTGATTGGCGACATAGCGATCGAAAATGTTCGGGCCGGTGCCGATGACGATCGCACCGCGCTGGCTGACAAGGGCGCTGGTGGCGGCGCATGTCATGCTCAGCGAATTCGGCATCGCCTGAGCGAAGGCCGACGACGCCACGAACAGGAAAGGAAGGGATAGAAGAACGTTGCGCATCGCTTCGCCTCGCCAAAGATATCCGGTTACGCTGCGATTATCGCCGCGGATATCACGCAAGGTAATCAATAGCGCGTGCTTGAGCTTCCTCAACCGCACGGACCGCCGTGCTCGCGTGCCAAGGTTGAGGCGAAGGCGATGCTGGGTGGCACGCGGCGCCGGCGGCACGGATCGCCGAGATCACCCGCCGCGCGTGAAGCCGGCGCATCGGCCGGCGAGCCTCACTCGCGCCCGCCGGGCTGGACGCGGCGTGGCGCAATCCAAGGAGGGTATGGCCGGCCCGGCCTGCTCTACCCGCCTTGGCGTCACCATTTCGGCATGGTGCGCGATGGCAGTACCGTTTGCCAGTGCCCCGGCATGAGCAGAAGCAACCGCCGTGGCGGCGGTCGCTTGCTTGCAGAGGGGCACTCGCCGGCGATTACTTGCCGGCGCGTTCCTTCCGGGCGGCGTAACGCGCGTCGCGCTTCGCCTTGGCCGCGGCTTCCAGAGCGGCGGCGCGCTCGGCGGCGGCGGTCTCGTTGGCCAGCTTTTCGGCCGCCGCAGCTTCCTGGCGGGCGATCTTGGCGGCGAGGCGCGCTTCTTTCTCGGCCTTGCGCGCCTCGTTGCGAGCGATCACCGCCGGATCATCCGCCTTAGGCATTTCTTTCAGCTTGGCCAGCAGCCGAGCCTTGGAAGCTTCGGCGGTCCGACGGCGGTCTTCGAAGGTGTCGTTGATTTTCATTTACGCCCTGTACTCGGCGAGTGGATCTGTTTCAAGGGGCGTCGTCCGCGCCGAGAATACGGGCGGCCCCGTCGTTCAAAGCCCGGCGGCCTTGCGCAGGGCGGTGTTGATACGCTCCTGCCATCCCGCTCCCGCCTCCTGGAAGTGCGCCAGCACCTCGCGATCGAGCCGGATCGAAACGAGCTCCTTCGCATTCGGCAGCGGCGGCGCCTTGGCAACGGGCAATTCCGCTGCCGGCTTTGCCGTCGCGGCCTTGAATGCGGCCTCGGCAGCGTCTCTGGCCGAGCCCATCGGGCGGCGGGTCGTCGGACTTTTCATATAGCGAGTTCCTAGCGTCCGTGTCGCACCGGCCTTCGCGCCGCCTGCAACGCGTTGAATTCGAGGATCCGTCAGTCGTCGCCAGAAGCCGCCTTACCGGGTGCCTTGGTCGCCGCCATCTTATCAAGCTCTTGATGTCGTTCTGTTATGTTGTGGTACAGGTGGGTGGGCTCGAACCACCGACCTCCGGTTCCACAGACCGGCGCTCTAACCAACTGAGCTACACCTGCATGCCAGAACGGCGCGGAACCTAATCGGGCGAGTGCCGCTTTGCAAGGCCGCCAAGCCCTCGGATGCAAAATCCTTGGGATAGATGCCAAACCTCGCCTCGCCGCACCCCCGCAGCCATGGCACGTTTCCTGAATCGAGCGTGCGGTGGTGACAGGGAGGCGGATGTGACGGACGACCGGACGGGCAGCGAGCCCGGCGACCTTGGAACCTATCTCGACGCAGCGCTGGCGCTGGCCGGCCTGCCACTTGAGGCCGGGCTGCGGCCACGGGTGCTGATGCATCTTCATACCGCGCTGGAGATGGGCAGGCTGGTGCTCGATTTCGAGCTTCCCGACGAGGCCGAGCCGGCCCCGGTGTATCGGCCATGAGCGCAACCGTGCAGGCGCATGCGCCTTCCACCATCGCCGAATTCGCCGCCGGGCCGGCTCTCGCCATTGCCGAGGCGGTGCGCTCGGGCCGCGTATCCGCCCGCGCCATTTGCGAGGCGACGCTGGCACGGATCGGGGTGGTCGATCCCAAGCTCAACGCCTTCACCCACGTCACCGCGGTGCGTGCGCTGGCCGAGGCTGACGCACTCGATGCCGCCCGGGCGGCGGGCAAGGCGCTCGGGCCGCTGGCCGGGGTGCCCTTCGCGGTGAAGAACCTGTTCGACCTCAAGGGCCTGCCGACGCTCGCCGGCTCGAAGATCAACAAGGACCGGCCGGCGGCAACCCGGGACGCAACGCTGGTGGAGCGCATGGTCACCGCCGGCGCGGTATGCCTCGGCGCGCTCAACATGGGCGAATATGCCTATGATTTCACCGGCGAGAACATCCATGCCGGTAATTCCCGCAACCCGCACGATCACGGGCACATGTCCGGCGGCTCCTCCGGCGGCTCGGGCTCGGCCGTCGGCGGCAAGCTGGTGCCGCTGTCGCTCGGCTCCGACACCAATGGCTCGATCCGGGTGCCGTCGTCCTTCTGCGGCATCTTCGGGCTGAAGCCGACCTATGGCCGGCTGTCGCGGGCGCGCAGCTTTCCGTTCGTGGCGAGCCTCGATCATCTCGGTCCCTTCGCCCGCAACGTCGCCGACCTCGCCGCGACCTATGACGCGCTGACCGGTGCCGACCCGGAAGATCCGGCGATGGCCGATGTCGCGGCGCTGCCGACGCTGCCGGAACTGGAGCGCGGCGCCGACGGCCTGCGCATCGGGATCCTCGGCGGCTGGTTCGCCCGCCAGGGAACGCCACAGGCCTATGACGCCGTCGCCCGCGCCGCCGCCGCGCTCGGTGCTGCGCGCACCGTCGAGCTGCCCGAAGTCGAGCGGGCGCGGGCGAGCGCCTATGTGATCAGCATGGCTGAGGGCGCTGCGCTGCATCGCGAGCGCCTGCGCGACCGTCCGGCCGATTTCGACCCTGCCGTGCGCGAACGCCTGCTCGCCGGCGCGGTGCTGCCGGCCGGGATGATCGTGAAGGCGCAGAACTTCCGCCGCTGGTTCCACGACCGGGCGCTGGAACTGTTTGCCGAGTTCGACGTGCTGATCGCGCCCGCGACGCCGGTACCGGCACCGAGAAGCGGGCAGGTGACCTTCGTGCTCGACGGCAAGGAGATGCTGGTCCGGCCGAATATCGGCATCTACACCCAGCCGATCTCCTTTATCGGCCTGCCGGTGGTGGCGGCGCCGATCCCGACGGATGAGCCGCTGCCGATCGGCGTGCAACTGATCGCGGCGCCGTGGCGTGAGGATGCCGCGCTGCGGGCAGCCAGGGCGCTGGAACTGGCCGGCGTCGCCTATGCGCCGGAGCCGTTGCTCTAGCGCTCAGTCGCGGCGGAACATCAGATTGGCGACGAAGCCGACGGCGAGCGCGCCGAACATGGTGGCGAGGCCATAAAGCAGCGGATGATCCTGAGCGGCGGAGGCGACCGATTGCTCGAAATCGATCTTCGCCACCTCCAGCGGCAGCATGCCGCTGGCGAGGCGTTCGCCGTTCTGGAACAGCTTCACCTGCACGTCATAGGTGCCGATGGGGGCGATGCCGGGGATCGGGATGACGGTGCGGAACACGTGCGGGGCGATGAACTCCACCGCCGCCGTGCGCTCGAAATATAGTCCCTGCGCCTGCTTCACCCGCAGGAAGGCCTGCCGGAACGGGTCGCCCGGCACCACGTCGGCATAATCCGGGCCGACACGCTGCAGCAGGCGATTATTGGTGAATCCGGCCTGTTCCTGCCTGAGCGTGTCGGCATCCGCCATGTCGGCGGGCGGGCGATTGCTCAGCACGGCGAGATAGGACGGCGCGGCGAGGAAGGAACGGCTCTCGACATTGGTCCACAGGCCGAAACGGCGCGCCTTCCGCCAGGTGACGAAGCTCGCATTCGGCCCGCGCACCGTGACGACGACATCCGGCGGCGCAGCACCGTCGGCATCGTCCGGCGCGACGCCGAACAGCACGATGCTGTCGCCGGAGAAGCTGGAGGTGATCGTCACCCGCGGCTTGGAGAGCGACAGCACGAGGTTTTGCCGCTTCAGCACCGACGGCTGCTGCGCATCGGCCGGCGCGGACGCGAGGATGCCGCACGCCATCAGGCCGGGCAGGACAAGGGCGGCGGCGCGTCTCACCGGTTCGCCTCGTCGAGCGTGACGGCATAGAGATCGGTGGGTTGCCGGATCTGGTCGATGGCGACCCGCAGGCCGACGCCGAGCACCAGCAGGCCGAGCAGCAGGCGCAGATTCTCCGCCTTCATCGCCTGGCCGGCGCGGGCACCGAACTGGGCGCCGATGGTGCCGCCGACCATCAGGACCAGGCCCAGCACCGCATCCACGGTCTGGTTCAGCACCGCATGCATGACGATGGCCGCCGCCATGGTGACGAGGGTGAGCATCAGCGAGGTGGCGACCGAGGTCAGCGTCGGCACCCGCAGGAGATAGATCAGCGCCGGAACCAGCAGGAAGCCGCCGCCGATGCCCATCACCGCGCCGAGAAAGCCGATGGAGAAGCCGATGACGACGACCGGAATGATCGAGACATAGATCCGCGACTGGCGGAAGCGCATCTTGAACGGCATGCGCAGGAACCACGGATGCGCCCCCGGACGCCGGACCCGCGCCGGCTCGCCCCGCCAATTGCGCATCAGCACCCGCAGGCTCTCGATCACCATCAGCGTGCCGATGGTGCCGAGCAACACGATGTAGGAAATGGCGATGAACAGATCGAGCTGTCCGAAGCGGCGCAGCAGCATGAAGGTGAGTACACCCGTCAATGTGCCGGTGAGGCCGCCGGCAAGCAGGACGAACCCCAGCTGCACATCGACCAGTTTTCGTCGCAGATAGTTGAGCGTGCCGGAAAACGACGAGGCGGCCATGTGGGTCGAGACGCTCGCCACCGCCACCGCCGGTGCGACCCCGAGGAAAATGAGCAGCGGCGTCATCAGGAAGCCGCCGCCGACCCCGAACATGCCGGAGATGAAGCCCACCGCGATGCCCAGGGCGAGCAGGGTGAAGATGTTCACCGGCAGTTCGGCGATCGGCAGATAGATGGTCACGCGGGCGGGATCCCAGAGCAGGGGAGGTAAGCGTGCTTCCCGCTTAGCAGATTTCCGCCAACAGGTGATGAGGGGCGTCGCGGGTGATCGCGCTCGCGCCGCTTCCGCTGGGCTCTCCGGTGCAGGAGGCTCCCGGCGCGATTTGGAAGTAACGAGCTGCGATATATTTCGCAATAATGCCGCATTGCAGCGAGATATTAATTATTACAGCGAGATATCTACGTAGATTGTACTTCCATTTCCCAGGATCATAGTAATACTCCTCTCGCGGAACGGGCCCGTACGAGGCCCGAATGCCTGGGAGGATACTGCATGACGACCTCTGCAACAGGCGTGCGCCTGCGCACGCTGCTGACCTCGACGATGCTGGCCGGCGCGCTGCTGGCCGCAGGGCAGGGCGCGGCGCGCGCGCAAGCCACCGACAATCTGGAGAAGCTTTCGAATTTCCAGTCGACCGGCACGGCGATGGAGATTCCGACGGTGCCGCAGGACGGGCCGCGCGTCGCCGCCTTCAACAAGACGCTCGCCGGCATCAAGCTGCCCGACGGGTTCAAGATCAAGCTCTACGCCATCGTGCCGGATGCGCGCGAAATGGCGGTGGGCCCGTCGGCCGGCGTGGTGTTCGTCGGCACCCGCAAGTCGCGGGTGTGGGCGGTGACCGACCGCGACAAGGACCGGGTCGCCGACGAGGTGAAGCCCTTCGCGCCTTCGATCCAGATGAAGCTGCCGCATGGCGTATGCTTCTCCAAGGACGGCTTCCTGTTCGTCGCCGAGCAGAACCGCGTGCTGCTCTTTCCGGCCGCCGAGTTCTTCTATGAGGGGCCGGATGTCGCGGCGTTCCAGGTGGTGAAGCAGGGCGACCTCATCCCGAAGGAGGAGGAATCCTACAATCATACCGCCCGCGTCTGCCGGATCGGGCCGGATGACAAGCTCTACATCTCGCTCGGCCAGCCCTTCAACGTCTTCGCGCCGGAGAAATACGACCTCTACAAGAAGGTCGGCATTGGCGGCATCGTCCAGATGGACCGTGACGGCAAGAACCGGAATGTCTATGCGTGGGGCATCCGCAACTCCGTCGGCATGGATTTCAACCCGAAGGACAAGACGCTCTGGTTCACCGACAACCAGGTCGACGGCATGGGCGACGACATTCCGCCGGGCGAGCTCAACCGCGCCGAGAAGGCCGGCCAGACCTTCGGATTCCCCTATTTTGGCGGCGGCTCGGTGCGCACCGTCGAGTACAAGGACAAGGAGCCGCCGGCGGATTCGGTGAAGCCGCAGGTGGAGATGGTGGCCCATGCGGCCGATCTCGGCATGACCTTCTACACCGGCACGCAGTTCCCGGAGAAATATCGCGGCGGCATCTTCTCGGCGCAGCACGGCTCGTGGAACCGCACCACGCCGGTCGGCGCGCGGGTGATGTTCACCGAGGTGAAGGAGGACGGTACCGCCGGCAAGAGCGAACCGTTCGCCGAAGGCTGGCTGACCTCGAACGGCGAGTATCTCGGCCGCCCGGCCGCGGTGGCGCAGCTCAATGACGGCTCGCTGCTGGTGTCGGACGACACGTCGGGAGCGATCTACCGCATATCCTACGGCGAGTGACGGCGTCCTCACCGGAGGCCATGCCCCCGTGCCGCGGCGGCGGCTGCCGTCGCGGTCACCGTTCCGGACAATCGCGGAAAGATATTGATGATGCGGATGTGGAGCCCGCCGCCGGTCGCGGCGGCACGCTTGGTTTATCCGGTTTTCGCCTGTGCCGCGCTGATCTTGGCGCCGCTTGCCGGAACCCCGGCCCATGCTGGCGATGCGGCGGCCGGACGGGCCAAGGCGAGCCAGCAATGCGCCGTCTGCCATGGCACCAACGGCATGTCGCAACATCCGGAGGCGCCGAATCTTGCGGGCCAGGTCGAGATGTATCTCGTCAAGGCGCTGGAGGAATTCCGCTCGGGCAAGCGGAGCAACGAGATGATGACGGTCGTCTCCAAGGATCTCTCCGACGACGACATCGCCAATTTCGCCGCCTGGTACAACTCGATCGAGATCAGCGTGCAACCGCCACCCTGAGCCGATGCTGGGCGACGAGCGCCACCATCAGATTGCCGAGGCCCCGCAGCATGCGGCCGCGATCGAGCCGGCCACCGGCGCGCGGACGTGGAATGTGCACGAAGACCGCGAGGCGCCGGGCCCCACCCTGACGCGCCCAGCCATAGGCGCTCCATGCCAGGGCGTTGCATACATAGCCGCCGGCATCGCGCGACAGCCGCGCCGGCAGGCCGGCGACAGCGAGCGCCTGCAGCAGCGGTGCCGCATCGAAGCCGCCGCGCCGGATGGCGGCCGAGCCGGCCTCGAACCGGCGTTCGGACGGGTGACGGCGCGCGGCATCGGGAAGAAGACGGGTGTGGTTGCGCCCCAGCCATTCGATCGAAACGGCCCGACGCCGGGCGGCGAGGCCGATCATCAGCACGATGTCGGGAGCGAAAGCGTCCAGGGTCGAGGGAAAGCCGGCGGCTTGCTCCCATAGCGTCGGCAAGATGCGCAGGCTGCGCCGCGTGCCGGCCAGCGCCGGTCGCCGCAGCCGCGCGAGATCCCGGGCGAGGCTGGCGGCCGGGTTGGCCGGGGCGCCGGGAAACGGGCCGAAGCCGGTGATGAGAATATGCGGCGCGCCTGCCGGCGTCATCCGCGTCCGCCGCGGGACGCGACCGCCTGAGCCAGTGCGGCCTCAAGCTGCGCCAGCTGGAACGGCTTGGACAGCAGTGGCCGGCCGCGCCAGGGCTCGTTGATCGCGTCGTCGTCGTACCCGGTGGAGAACACCACCGGGATACCCTGGTCGGCTGCCGCCTGCGCGACGTCATAGCTCTCGATGCCGCCGAGGTTGAGGTCGAGCAGGGCGACGTCGATCTCCCCATGCCGCGCCGCGACGAAATCGAGCGCATCGGATGGGCGCCGTGCGCTGCCGATGACCACCGCGCCGAGTTCCTCGATCATCGCCTCGACCATGAGGGCGACCAACGGCTCGTCCTCGACGACGAAGATGCCTCTCCCGGCGAGCCCGCTATTGCTTTCCATCTCGCTTCCCATCGCCCCGTCATCATGCTCGGAGCACCATCGCTCATTTAAGCGCGCGGCGATCCGGAAAACTGTACAGAAGTAGGCGAAGCATTCCGCCTTTTTCAGGTCGGCTCAAGTCCCAGCCGCGCGGCTATGCGCGCGGCGCCGAGGCCGGGCGCGAGCCGCCCGGCCGCGACCTCGGCCGAGATCGCCGGCATCTCGTCGCGCAGCGCGGCATCAGTGCGGATGCGCTCGCGGATACGCTCGTCCAGCAGCGCCCACATCCATCCGATCTGCTGGGAGCGGCGCCGGGCGGCGAAGGCGCCAGCCTGCTGCGCACGTTCCTTGTGCAGCCGTACCTGCTCCCACAGGGCCTCCAGCCCTTCGCCGGTCAGGCCGGAACAGGCGAGCACCGGTGTCGACCAATGCGGTTCGCGGGCGCCGAGAACCTGCAGCGCCGCGCGGTATTCGGCGGCGGCGGCGCGGGCACGGGTGAGGCCGTCGCCATCCGCCTTGTTCACCGCCACGATATCGGCGAGTTCGAGGATGCCCTTCTTGAGGCCCTGCAACTCGTCGCCGGCACCCGGCAGCATCAGCACCAGAAAGGTGTCGGTCATGTCGGCGACGGCTGTTTCCGATTGGCCGACGCCGACCGTTTCCACCAGCACCACATCATAGCCGGCCGCCTCGCAGAGCAGCAGCGTCTCGCGGGTGCGGGCGGCGACGCCGCCGAGCGTTCCGGCCGCGGGCGAGGGACGCACGAAGGCACGCTCGTCAAGCGAGAGCCGAGCCATGCGGGTCTTGTCGCCGAGAATCGAGCCGCCGGTGCGACTGGAGGACGGATCGACCGCCAGCACCGCCACCCGGTGGCCCTTGCCGATCAGCGACGCGCCGAGCGTATCGATGGCGGTCGACTTGCCCACGCCGGGCACGCCGCTGATGCCGACCCGCCAGGCGTTGCCGGTGAACGGCAACAGGGCCTGCAGCAGGTCCTCCGCTCGCGCCCGGTGATCGGGCTTGCGCGATTCGACCAGAGTGATCGCGCGCGCGAGCATGGCCCGCCGTCCGGCGCGCACGCCGTCGATGAGTTCGTCGAGCGTGGGACTGGCAGTCGCGTGGATCAAAATCGGGTCTCGGACGTTGTCGAGGCGATGCTAGCAGCGGCAGCCGAGCCTGACGAGGCACGGCAACCCCGATGTTCAACGGAGATGCATGTCATGAACTGGGACCGTATCGAAGGCAATTGGAAGCAGATCAAGGGTCAGGTGCGCCAGCAATGGGGCAAGCTGACCGATGACGACCTCGACCGCCTGCACGGCAAGCGCGAGGAACTGGAAGGCGTGCTGCAGGAGCGCTATGGCATCGCCAAGGACGAGGCCAAGCGTCAGGTCGACGAGTGGAGTGGCCGTTACAAGATGTGACGTCGGGTGCCGGACGCGGGCGGTCTATCCGCCCCTGTCAAAAAGGGTCACGGCCGGGCATGTCCCGGCCGTTTTCCATGGCCGGCTATGTCGGTGAAAAGCCTCGGCTCAGCCGTGGGCGAACTCCAAGTACAGTTCGCGGGCGCGGCGGAATATTGGGCCGGGCTGGAGCGCGCGGTCCTCAACGCGGGTGATCGGCGACACCTTGGAATAGTTGCCGGTGGTGAACAGCTCGTCGGCGGCCTTGAAGTCGTCCCAGCGCAGCGACGTTTCCACCACCTCGATGCCGGCCTGCCGCATCAGCCCGATGGTGCGGGTACGGGTGATGCCGGCGAGGAAGCTGCCATTGGCGGCGGGCGTGAGCGCAACGCCGTCCTTCACCATAAACAGGTTGGCGGTGGCGAGTTCGGCCACATTGCCGAGCATGTCGCACAAAGCCGAATTGTCGAAGCCGCGGCGGTGGCATTCGACGAGGGCGCGGGCATTGTTGGGATAGAGCGCGCCGGCCTTGGCGTCGGTCACTGCGCATTCCACCGTCGGGCGGCGGAAGGGCGAGAGGGTGATCGACGTGCCTCGCCCCGGCTCCGGCATCGGCGCCTCGTAGAGGCTGAGGCACCAGCGGGTGGATTCCGCGTCCGCATCCACGGTGCGTGCGCCGGGAAACTCGGCCCAGTACATCGGCCGGATATACAGCGCGGCACCGGGGGCGAAGCGCTGGAGCCCCTCGGCGGTGAGGTCCATCCAGCGCTCGACCGACACCACAGGCTTCAATCCCATGGCGAGCGCCGAGCGGTTGACGCGGGCGCAGTGCAGGTCGAGATCCGGCGTCACGCCCTCGAAGGCGCGCGCGCCGTCGAAGACCGAGGTGCCGAGCCAGGCGGCATGGGTGCGCACGCCCATGATCGGCACATTGCCCTCGTGCCAGGCGCCATCGAGGAAGGTCCAGGTCTGCGACCAGTCGCCGCTCATCTCATGCCACTCCGAAGCATCAATCGAGGCGGCATCCTAGCGAAAGATCGAGGCGGCGGATGCCGCCATTCCTCGTTCTTTCGGCCAAGCCGCGCCTCCCGGTGGGTTGGGTTCCGAACGCTCAGTTCGCCAGTGCGGCGAGGATGCGCACCCAGCTGCGGATGCCCTTGTGGAACGAGGCGAGGTCGTATTTCTCGTTGGGCGAATGAATGCGGTCGTCGTCCAGCGCGAAGCCGATCATCAGCGCGTCCTGCCCCAGCGTCTTCTTGAAATGGCCGACGATCGGGATCGAGCCGCCGGCGCCGATGACCACGGCGGGCTTGCCCCACTCGTCCTTCAGGGCGGCGGTCGCCTTGGCGAGGTTGGGGTTGTCATGCGAGACGGCGACGGCGGGAGAGCCCTCGCCGCCGAGGAACGCAACGGAGCAGTCGGCCGGCAGCTGCGAGCGCACAAAGGCGCGCACCGCGTCGCGCACATGCACCGGATCCTGGCCGGCGACCAGGCGGCAGGAGATCTTGGCGGTAGCGATGGAGGGGATCACCGTCTTCGAACCTTCGCCGATATAGCCGCCCCACAGGCCGTTGACCTCGAAGGTCGGGCGCGAGGTGGTCATCTCGACGAGCGAGCGGCCCTTCTCGCCGATCGGTTGCGACAGGCCGATGGGGCCGAGGAAGCTTTCCGCAGTCAGGCCGAGCGCCTCCCATTGCGCCTTTACCGCATCCGGCGGCTCGACTACGCCGTCATAGAAGCCGGGGATGGCGATGTGCCCATCCGGACCGTGGACGGCGGCGATGATCTTCGAAAGCACGTGCAGCGGGTTGGCCGCCGCGCCGCCGTAATAGCCGGAATGCAGGTCGCGATTGGCACAGGTGACGACGATCTCGTCATGCATCAGCCCGCGCAGCGAGACGGTGATCGCCGGCGTCCTGCTGTCCCACATGCTGGTGTCGCAGACGAGGGCGACGTCGGCCTTCAACTCATCCTTGTGAGCCTCAAGGAACGGCGGGAGGTTGCCTGAGCCGTTCTCCTCCTCGCCCTCCACCATGATGGTGACATCGACGGGCAGCGTGCCGGTCGCCTTCAGATAGGCGCGGCAGGCCTCGACGAAAGTCATGGCCTGGCCCTTGTCGTCGGAGGAGCCGCGGGCGACGATCCGCTTCACCCCGTTTGGCCCCTCGACGATCTTCGGCTCGAAGGGCGGGTTTTCCCACAGGTTCAGCGGATCGACCGGCTGCACGTCGTAATGGCCGTAGAACAGCACGCGCCGTGTCGCGCCGAGGCTCGAGCTCGCGGTGACGATCGGGTGGCCGGGCGTGTCGTTCAGCTTCGCGCCGAGGCCGAGGCCGGCGAGATCGTCGACCAGCCACTGGCCGGCTTTGCGGCAGTCGCCGGCATAGGCGCGGTCGGTCGAGATCGAGGGGATGCGCAGAAAGGCGAACAAGCGTTCGAGGCTGGCATCGAGATCGGCATCCACAGTGGCGAGGACGCGGTCGAGATCGGACATGGCAATGGACTCGGGCATGACAGGAAAGAAGATGCGGACGCCGAGAGGCGGGAGCAGGGGCTATTTGCGGTTGCCGGGCCTGGAGCCCGAAAAGTCGTCGAAGATCTGCGCGAAGTCGTCGCCGGCGCTTGCCTTGCCGGGGCCGGTGCTTCGCGTCGAAGATGCGGAAACGGCGCGGGTGGTGCGCGAGCGCCCGCCGAGCACGTTGCGCAGGATCGCCTTGGTCACCTGATTGGTGACCTCGCGGGCGACCTGGCGGGTGACCTGCTCGCCGACGCTCATGCGGCCGCGCGGCGAGCGCGAGCCGAACAGCCCGCCCAGCACGTCGTCGAGCCATCCTCCGCCGGAAGCGGCGCCGGCTTCGGTCGGCGCGGGCGCGTTGGGGGGCGCTTTGTCGGCCTCGGCCTCCGCCGCGGCTTCCTCGGTGCGCTTTGCCAGGGTTTCGAAGGCGGATTCGCGGTCGAGCGGCTCGTCATAGGCGCCCTTGAACGGGCTGCCGGCGATGATCGCCGCCCGTTCCTGCGGCGTCACGGGACCGACGCGACCGGCAGGCGGGACGATCAGCGTGCGTTCGACGATCGAAGGCGTGCCGTTGCCTTCCAGCAACGAGACCAGTGCCTCCCCCTTGCCGAGCTCGGTGATCACCTGCGCGGTGTTGAGCGCCGGATTGGGACGGAAGGTATCCGCCGCCGCCTTCACCGCCTTCTGATCGCGCGGGGTGAAGGCGCGCAGCGCATGCTGCACCCGGTTGCCGAGCTGGGCGAGCACGGTTTCCGGGACGTCGAGCGGGTTCTGGGTGACGAAATAGACGCCGACGCCCTTGGAACGGATGAGGCGCACCACCTGCTCGATCTTCTGGAGCAGCGCCCTCGGGGCCTCGTCGAAAACGAGATGCGCCTCGTCGAAGAAGAACACCAGCTTGGGTTTCTCCGGATCGCCGACCTCCGGCAAGGCTTCGAACAGTTCGGAAAGCAGCCAGAGCAGGAAGGAGGCGTAAAGCTGCGGCGACCCCATCAGCCTGTCGGCGGCGAGGATGTTGATGGTGCCGTAGCCGGAGCGGCGTTCGACATGCATCAGGTCGGAAATCTTCAGGGCCGGCTCGCCGAAGAACTTGTCGGCACCCTGATTCTCCAGCACCAGCAGGGCGCGTTGGATGGCGCCGACGGTGGCCGAGGAGACATTGCCATAGGTCGTAGTGAGCTTGGCGGCGTTCTCGGCCACAAAGGCTAGCATCGCCCTGAGGTCCTTCAGGTCGAGCAGCAGCAGGCCGTGCTCGTCGGCGACGCGGAAGACAACGTTGAGCACGCCTTCCTGCACATCGTTGAGGTTCATCAACCGCGACAGCAGCAGCGGCCCCATCTCGGTGACGGTGGCGCGCACGGGGTGTCCCTGCTCGCCGAACAGGTCCCAGAACACCACGGGGAACTCATCCGCCGCATAGTCGACGCCGATCTCGGCACAGCGCTTGAGGATCCACTCCTGTCCCTCGCCCTTCATGGCGACGCCGGAAAGATCGCCCTTGATATCGGCGGCGAAGACCGGGACGCCGGCGCGGGAGAAGCCCTCGGCCAGCGTCTGCAGCGTTACCGTCTTGCCGGTGCCGGTCGCGCCGGTGGCGAGACCGTGGCGATTGGCGAGCTTCAGCGTGAGGTATTCGGGCTTGCCCGAACGGCCCACCAGGATCTTGCCGTCGACATCCCCGGTCATGATGGTCTCCCGTGTGGATTCATCGGCGCCTATAGAGCGCGGGGGCGGGGCGTTCGGCAAGCGGGGGCTGCGCAGATTGTCGCCGCCGCTCGCCGATGCCTTGCTTTCGCCGGCGCGGCGCGCAATTTGAGAGGAAATGCGAGAGCCATCCATGTCCGCCCCACCGACCGCATCCGAAACGCTCCTGCCGCCTCCGGCCCATGCGGGCTTCGACGCCCGCGGCCGGCGGCTGGACTATGCCGGCCGCACGCTGATCATGGGCATTCTCAACGTCACGCCCGACTCTTTTTCCGATGGCGGGCGCAGCGCCGCGCTGGACGATGCGGTGACCAATGCGGCCAGGCTGGTGGCCGATGGGGCCGACATCCTCGATATTGGCGGCGAATCGACCCGGCCCGGCCACACCCCGGTTCCCGCCGAGGAGGAGATGCGCCGCGTGCTGCCGGCGCTGGCCGAAATCGTCGGGCTCGGCGTGCCGGTATCGGTCGACACCCAGAAGGCGCGGGTCGCCGAGGCGGCGCTCAATGCCGGCGCCCACATCGTCAACGACATATGGGGCCTGATGGGCGATCCGGAGATGGCGCCGGTCGCCGCCGCCTTCGAGGCGGGCGTGGTGGTGATGCACAACCGGGCGAGCGTCGATCCGGCGATCGATATCGTCGCCGACATGCTGGCCTTCTTCGACGCAGCGCTGGAGCGCGCGGCGCGGGCGGGCATCCGTTCCGACCGCATCAGCCTCGATCCCGGCATCGGCTTCGGCAAAAGCTTCGAGCAGAACCTTGCCGCGCTGGCGCATCTGGGCGACCTTGCCCGGCTCGGCTTCCCGCTGCTGCTCGGCACCTCGCGCAAGTCGCTGATCGGCAAGGTGGTGGCGGCGACGCCGGCCGAGCGGCTGCCCGGCACCCTCGCCTCGAATGTGATCGGCATCATGGCCGGCTGCGCGATCATCCGCGTCCACGACGTGGCCGAGCATGTCCAAGCGGCGCGCGTGACGGAGGCGATCAAGGGTGCCGCCTGAATTCTTCATCCGTCGGCCACGCAAGGTCGAGAGGCACGTCGCCTATCTCTGCCTCGGCTCCAATCTCGGCGACCGGGCGGCCACCATGGCGAAGGCGGTGGGGCTGATCGCGCGCACGGGCGGCGTCAGCATCCTGAAGCGCTCCTCGCTCTACGAAACCCCGCCCTGGGGGCCGGTGCCGCAAGGCCCCTACCTCAATCTCGTGGTCGCCATCGACACCGAGCTCTCGGCGCGCGAGCTCCTGCACATGCTGCTCGGCGTCGAGCACGCCTTCGGGCGCGACCGCACCCGCGAAGTGCGCTTCGGGCCGCGCACCATCGATATCGATATCCTGCTCTATGGCGACGAGAAGCTCGACGAGCCGGATCTCGAAATTCCGCATCCGCGCATGATGGAGCGGGCCTTCGCCCTCATGCCGCTCGCCGAGATCGCCCCGGACCTCGCCGTCGGCGGCGTGGGCATCCGCGATGCCCTGGCCGGGCTAGATACCTCCGGCATCGTGCAGGTCGCCGATGCGGCCTGACACGGAAAGGGCGACGGATCGCTCCGTCGCCCTTTCTGCAGGTCGTGGCGTGCCGCGTCTACGCAACTCAGCGGCAGACCTCGACGTCGCGGTAATAGGGGCGGCCCCAGCGATTGTAGAAGGTCTGGGTCTCGACCCAGCAGCGCGGACGGTGCGGGCGGTATCCGTAGCCATAGCCGGAGCCATAGGCATAGGTCGGGCCGCCATAGGCCCGGGGCGGCGGCGGGGGCGGGGCGTAGTAGCCGCCGCCATATCCACCGCCATAGGCGTTGCTGGCCGCCCCGGCGACAAGGCCGCCGACGATGAGGCCGCCGACCACGCCGGCAGCGACGGCGGCGCCATTGTTGCGGTGATCGCGCGCCTGCGAGGGGGTGGGGAGGGCGCTGGCCAGAGCGACGCCCGCCAGGGCGACCGCGGCGATCTTGGTGCTGTGAGCGAAGCGGCTCATGACGACCTCTTGCATCTCGGTGTCGGCCGGGGATCGGCCTGTCGATGGTGAGAGACTAAATCCTCGCTCCCGAACTCAATCTGAACCCGCTGTTGCAAAAGGTTCATCAAACTGAACGCAATCCTTCGGGTTCATTCATCTAGCGTTCATCCCGCGCATAGGGAGGTGGCCGGTGCCGGATTATGACAGCGAGGGCTTGATCGGGGCGTGGGCCTTCGACGGCGCCGGCAATGCGCGCCGGCTCGGCTGGGCCGATCTGCGCGGCGGCTGCGATGTCGGTGAGCAGGGCTTCATCTGGATCAATCTGCAACTGATGGACCGGCGCCAGCAGCCCTGGCTGCAGACGGATGCCGGCATCGAGCCGGGCATCGCCGATTCGCTCACCGCCGAGGAGACGCGCCCGCGCTGCGTGCTGTTCGATTCCGGCGCCTTCCTCAATCTGCGCGGCATCAACTTCAAACCCTATTCGCTGCCGGACGAGATGCATTCGATCCGCTTCTGGGTGGAGCCGAAGCGCATCATCTCGGTGCGCACCTACCCGCTCTCGGCCCTCGCCGATTTCGAAGAGGCGCTGGCGCGCGGACGGGCGCCGCGCACGCCGGGCGAGTTCATCGCCGATCTGTCGCTGCGCCTGGTCGACCGCATGGACACGGTGATCACCGCGCTTGCCGAGCAGGCCGACGAACTGGAGGAGAATGTCTGGAGCGCCACGCTCACCAATCTCAGCCAGCGCGTATCCGAACTGCGCCGCGTCGCCATCATCCTGCGGCGCTACATCGCCCCGCAGCGCGAGGCGCTCAACCATTTCTCGCTGGAAGATGCCGGGTGGATGACGGTGCGCGACCGCAACCGGCTGCGCGAAGCCGGCGACCGGGTGACCCGCTTCGCCGAGGAACTCGATTCGGTGCGTGAACGCGCGGCGGTGATCTACGACCAGATGGTGGAACGGCGCGCCGAGCAGATGAACCGCTCCATGCAGATCCTGGCGGCGGTGACGGTGATCTTCGCGCCGCTCACGCTGATCACCGGCCTGATGGGGATGAATGTCGGCGGCATACCCGGCGCCGAGGACCCCGTCGGCTTCTGGACGGTGACGGTGCTGGCCGGCATCGCCGGAGTGGCGATGGTGGGGCTGTTTCGCTGGGTGCGCTGGCTGTAGGCCTGACCTAGGGGTATATTGCGCGGGCGGTTCCGTTGCGGGGGCGGTTCCCGTGGGGGGCGGCTCCCATGTGGGGGTATGCGCGAGGCGCGAGATGCATAAGCTGCTGATGCCGGCCTTCGCTGCCGGGCTGGGCTTCGCCGCCCTGGCGATTTCGGCCTCCGGGGCGGTGGCCTATGAATTCACCGGCGCCTTTCCGGGGGGCGATTGTGTCGCCATGGCGCGAACCATTCCGCCCTCGAAGCTCTGGTACGGCCATTTCACCGGCCAGCGACAATGGGGCACCTTCGAGGAGCGCATCCAGACGCGCACCGTGGAGGGGTGCTTCAAATCCAAGGCGGTGTGTGACAACTGGCTCTACCAGTGGCGTTCCACCTACCAGTATAATTTCTGGAACGACTATTGCGTGCTCAGCAACCAGCCGCGACCGCGCCGCCCCTATGCCGGCTGACGCCGTTCACTTCATGGAAGGGGACCGCCGCGCCAGGCGGTGAAGACGGCCGGTCATGAAACCGGTGTGGAAACCGGCCATGGAAAAAGGCGCCGGTCCGGTGGGCCCGACGCCTTTCATTCCCATCCGACGCGCAGGGCTCAGACGGCCTTGGCGTAGAGTTCGGCGACGTAGTCCCAGTTCACCAGGTTCTCGACGAACGCCTTCAGATAGTCGGGGCGACGGTTGCGGTAATCGATGTAGTAGGAGTGCTCCCACACGTCGACGCCGAGGATCGGGGTGGCGCCGGAGATCAGCGGGCTCTCGCCGTTCGGCGACTTCAGCACGGCCAGCTTGCCGTCCTTCACCGCCAGCCAGGCCCAGCCGGAACCGAACTGGGTGACGCCGGCCTGGATGAAGTCTTCCTTGAACTTCTCCACCGAGCCGAGATCCTCGACGATCTTCTTCTCGAGCTCGCCGGGAATGGGGCCGCCGCCATTGGGCTTCAGCCAGTTCCAGAAGTGCAGGTGGTTGTAGTGCTGGCCGGCATTGTTGAACAGGCCGGGGTTCTTGCCGTAGGAGCCCTTGACGATCTCCTCGAGCGACTTGCCCTCGAACTCGGTGCCCTTCAGCAGGTTGTTGCCGTTGTTCACATAGGCGAGGTGATGCTTGTCGTGGTGATACTCCAGCGTCTCGCGCGACATGTACGGCGCAAGGGCATCGTAGGAATAGGGCAGATCAGGAAGCGTGAAGGACATCGACTCTGTCTCCGCAATATGAATCCGGCTCTGCCGCCTCGGCAGCAGGGCGCCGGGCGGCTTCCTCCCAAAGGTGCGTGCGCACCGAAAAGAGATCAACGGTGACTAGATAGGGCGCTCCGGCGCCGGCGACAACCGAAAGCCATGCCGAGCCCGCATTTCCCTGGGAAGAATTTCCACAAAGCGGGCAGGGGACATCTTGGCGGAATTGGCGATGTCGCGAAAGCAAAGCATCTTGGTAATCGTGCCGAGCTTTCGTAAAAGCTGTGCCCGACGTAAGTTTGATGAGGGGAGGGCTGGTCGCGAATCAGCCCGGCGGAGTTTTTCTATGGGTGCAATCATCATCGGCATCGGTCTGGTCGTCGGCGCCATCGGCGTGGTGATCGGATTGATCGGCGTGCAATCCCTGGCTCAACCTTCCGGGACTGCGCTCGTCATCGTCGGCACCGTCGGCTTTGTCGGAGGATTGCTGCTGTTCGCGCTCGGCTTCGTCCATCGCGCCCTGGTCGATATCGGCCAGAAGCTCGACGGCGTCGTGCATGTCGAGGCGGAGGAGTATTACGAGGGCGAGCATCGCGAGGCCGCCCATGGTCCGGCGCATGAGCCGCCCGCCGCCTCGTTGCCCGCCGCGGCGGCCCTCCCGTCCGCGCCGATCGCGGCCCGGCACGCCGAGGCGGATGCCATGGCCGCCAGGCCTCAGGCCTTCGAGCCGCCCGCCGAACCACCGGCTCCGGCTCCGGCCCTGGCCCCGCACCCGGCCCCGGTTGCCGAGCCGGCGGCCAAGGGACTGTCCGGGGCGCTGCCGTCCTGGTTCCGCCGCAAGCGCGGGCCGGAGCCCGAGGCAGTCGAGCCCGAGCCCGAGCCGGCTTCCGCCTTTGGCGGGCCGGCGGCGGAAGACCTGGAACTGCCGCCGTTCGAACTGTCCGAGCTGCTCGAACCGGAACCGCTGCCGGAGGAGTCCCGGCCGACGCCCGCGCCGGCGGAACCCAAGCCTTCCGTCCCGCCGAAGTCGCCGGCCGAGGCAAAGCTGGCGGATGCGCCCAAGCCGGCGCCCAAGCCGCCCGCTCCGCCGACGCGTGACCCGAAGGCCAACGAGCTGCGCATGCCGGAACGGCGCCCGGACGAGCCGAAATTCGTCGAGCCCCGGCCCGCCGAGCCGGCGGCCGCGGCATCCGCGCCGGCGGAACCGCACCACGCCGCCATCGAGGCCGAAGAGGGGCCCGGCGCGCCGCCGGCATTCCTGCATGTCTCCGATCTCGCCGAAGAGGCGCCGAGCGAGGCGCCGGCGATTACCGTGCTGAAGGCCGGCGTGATCGGCGGCATGGCCTACAAGCTGTTCTCGGACGGCTCCATCGAGGCCGAGCTGCCGGACGGCACGCTGCGTTTCGCCTCGCTGCAGGATCTGCGCAACCACGTCTCCGGCGCCAGCCAGGGCTGAGCCGGGCCGCCTCGGGCGTGCCTTGAAGGGCGTCGCGGCGAGAGGCCGCGGTGCCCTTTTCCGTCAATCGGCGGCTTCCGCCAGCTTTGCCGCGGCAAGCGCGAAGGCGTAGACCAGGGCGGTCTCCTCCAGCCGGTCGAAGCGACCGGCGGCGCCGCCATGGCCGGCATCCATATTGGTCTTCAGCATCAACGGCGCCTCGTTGGTGCGGGTGGCGCGCAGCTTCGCCACCCATTTCGCCGGCTCCCAATAGGTGACGCGCGGATCGGTGAGGCCGGCCAGCGCCAGGATCGCCGGATAGGCCTTCGCCGCGACATTGTCGTAGGGCGAATAGGCGCGGATGAAGCGGAAGGCGTCGGCGTCGGTGATAGGATTGCCCCATTCCGGCCATTCCGGCGGGGTGAGCGGCAGGGTGTCGTCGAGCATGGTGTTGAGCACGTCGACGAACGGTACCTCCGCCACGATGCCGGCAAAGCGGTCCGGCCGCAGATTGGCGACCGCGCCCATCAGCATGCCGCCCGCCGAGCCGCCATGGGCGACGATACGGTCCGGTGCGACGATGCCTCCCTTGGCGAGATGGTCGGCCGCGGCGATGAAGTCGTGGAACGTGTTGGTTTTCTTGTCGAGCTTGCCGTCGAGATACCAGCGCCAGCCCTTCTCGGTGCCGCCGCGTATATGGGCGATGGCATAGACGAAGCCTCGATCGACCAGCGACAGCCGCGAGGTCGAGAAACCGGCGGGGATCGCGATCCCATAGGCGCCGTAGCCGTAGAGCAGGCACGGCGCGCTGCCGTCGAGCGGGGTGTCGCGGGAGAACAGCAGCGATACCGGCACGCGCGCGCCGTCTTCCGCCGTCACCATGAGCCGCCGGGTGACGTAGCGCGCCGGATCGTGACCGGAAGGCACCTCCTGACGCTTGCGCAGTACGCGCTCGCGCGAGGCGATGTCGTAGTCCCACACCTCGGCGGGTGTGGTCATCGAGGAATAGGTGAAGCGTATCAGCGTCTTGTCGAAGCCGTGACCGGGGTCGAGGCCGAGCGAGTAGGCCTCTTCCTCGAAGGCGACGACGTGCTCGGCGCCCACGCCGAGGGGGCGGACCACCAGGCGCGGCAGCCCGTCCTCGCGCTCCAGCCGCACCAGATGGCCGCTGAAGACGCTGTGCGACAGGATCAGCCGGCCGGTTTCATGCGGCACGAGGTCGCGCCAGCTTGCCCGGCCGGGCGTGGCGAGGGGAGCGGCGACGATCTTGAAGTCCTCGGCGCCGCCGGCATTGGTGAGCAGCACCAGCGTGTCGACGCCGGCGAGATCCGGGTGGTGCTCGACGCTGTAGCGCATGCCGGGGCTGCGCGGCTCGACGAGGCGCGGCGCGGCGAAGGGATCGGCGAGATCGAGCAGATGCACCTCGCTGGTATCGTGGTCGCCGCAGGAGATCAGCCCGAAGCGCCCGGACTGGGTGCGGCCCAGCGAGACGAAGAAGCCCTTGTCCGGCTCCTCATAGACGAGCATGTCGGCGGAGGGCGCGCTGCCGAGCGCGTGGCGGTAGACGAAGCTCGGCCTATGCTCGGCGTCGCGGCGGATATAGAAGACGTGGCGACCGTCGGCGCTCCACAGCACGTCGCCGGTGGTCTCCTCGATGACATCCGGCAAATCGGTGCCGGAGGCGCTGTCGCGCAGGCGCAGCGTGTAATATTCCGAGCCGGCGCTATCAGCGGTCCAGGCGATCAGCCGGTGGTCGGGCGAGGGCTGGATGTCGCCGAAGCTGAAATAGGCCAGCGTCTCTCCAAGCGCATCGCCGTCGAGCAGCAGCTGCTCCTCCCGGCCGCCGACCGGGATCCGGCAATAGAGCGGGTACTGGCCGCCTTCGCGGAAGCGCGTGTAATAGGCGAACGGACCGTCGGGGGAGGGGACGGAGGAATCGTCCTCCTTGATCCGGCCGCGCATTTCCTTGACCAGGGTCCGGCACAGCGGCGCATGCGGAGCGAACCAGGCGTCGGCCGCCCGGTTCTCCGCCTCCAGATGCGCACGGATGTCAGGCGCCAGCACGGACGGGTCCCGCATCACTTCGCGCCAATTGTCGGCACGCAGCCAGGCAAAGGGATCGACCAGCGTTTCGCCGTGGAACTGGCGGAGTAGAGGGGCGTGAGAGGCGTGAGAGGCCTTGGCCGGGATGTCAGCGCTCACCGGTTGGACTCGCTTGCGGCGGACCCGCTGTCGGCATGGAAGTTCATGGCGACGCCGTTCATGCAGTAGCGCAGGCCGGTCGGGCGCGGCCCATCCGGAAAAACATGGCCGAGATGCGCGTCGCAGCTGGCGCAGCGGATCTCGATGCGGTGCATGCCGTGCGAATGATCGTGGACGGCGGTGACCGCCTCCTTCGACACCGGCTGGAAGAAGCTCGGCCAGCCGGTGCCGGATTCGAACTTCGCCGCCGAGTGGAACAGCGGCTCGCCGCAGCAGACGCAGCTATAGGTGCCGGCCTCCTTCTGCGACAGATGCGGCCCGGTGAAGGCGCATTCGGTGCCGTGGCCACGGGTGACGCGGAACTGCTCGGGTGTGAGTAGGGCGCGCCATTCGGCTTCCGTCTTCACAACCTTGGGGCGGCGGGCGGTATCGACCATATCGGAAATTCCTGCTGAACCGTCCTGAAATAAGCGCGGGCCGCGCCGTCTTCAAGCCGGCGCGGTCGAGCCGCGGGGTTCTGCAGCCGAGGCAGGGCTACATTGCCGGAATTTCATGAAAAGTCCGTCGGGGATAGGCTATATTTATGGGGTGACCGTGCAGCCGGTGACGGTTCGGTTAAACACAATCAGTTGAGCAAGCGGTGTTCCGGCGGAATGAGGGCGACAACACATGTCGCCGCTCGCTAAAGAATGTTGCAAACCGGAATGTTCTTGATGTTTGTCAAAAAAAATCTTATCTAAAAAGGGTAGAAACGCACATAGCTGCGGATGCAGTGCGGATTCGTCCTCAGGCCGACGTTGCGGTAGATGGATGGTCGGTGGCTCTTCTGCCGATCTGGCGAAAAAGAACGACTCATGAGCGAAAATACTGATATCGAGAAATATATTGAACTCGCCGCAGACATCGTCTCCGCCTATGTGAGCAACAATGCGGTGATGTCGAACGATCTGCCGAGCCTGATCGGCGAGGTGCATGCCGCGTTGCAGTCTCTCGGCAAGGTTGCCGACGAGCCGGCGCCGGAGCCGCTGAAGCCGGCGGTACCGCTGAAGAAGTCGATCGCGCCGGACTATCTGGTGTGTCTTGAGGACGGCAAGAAGTTCAAGTCGCTCAAGCGCCACTTGCGTACCCAGTACGGTATGACGCCGGAGCAGTATCGCGAGAAATGGGGGCTGCCCGCCGACTATCCGATGGTGGCGCCGAACTATGCCGCGGCCCGTTCCGAACTGGCAAAGCAGATGGGACTCGGCCAGCAGCGGCGTCGCGGCGCCTCCTGAGGCGTCGGCGCCACACGGGAAGATCACGTCTTGATGCGAAAGGCCGTCGCGGTTCCTGCGGCGGCCTTTTTCATGTCTGCCGCCGTCTCGGCGTCCAGCCGCCGCAAGGCGGCATGGCGGGTGGCATCATAGCCGATGCCGGTGAGGGCGGCGCGGCGCTCGGCCCGCAACAGCCTTGCCAGCCGCGCCCGCCGTTCGGCGAGGCCGTGCCCCAGGAATGGCCGCAGCGCCGCCACCTTGGCAGCGATGGCTTCCGCGGGCTCGTGCAGGCGCATCGCCCGCACCGCGGCACGTCTTGGTTGTGTTCGTCTCATGAGGAAGCTCCGTGGCATAGCCTCCATTGTTGCGGGTGGCGGGGAGCGCGCGGATAAAATTGGTATTTAAATACCTATTTGGCGTAAATTTCCTTTCTGGCCCGCGGGTGCATCAAGGTGTCTTGTTAAATGCATCTCTCACGTGTAGGTTTAAATTCCTGCAAGTAAGAGTATATGCTTCATGACGCCAAGCGCTCTTCCCCCACCGACCGAGCCAATGGGCCGATCCAGCCTGCTGGCCGCCCGCCTCGCCGCCGAAAGCTCCGGCCTTTCGCTTCACGACATCCTGCATGCGCGGAGAGGGCGACATGCCAGCGCCTCCGCCCGTGCGCTGGCCATGTATCTTGCCCATGTCGGGCTGGGCGAACCCATGGGCCGGGTTGCGCTGGATTTCCGCAGGCACCGCTCCACCGTCGCCCATGCCTGTCGCCGGATCGAGGAGCATCGCGAGGATCACGGCTGCGATGGCTGGATCACCACACTCGAGCAGCGGCTGCGCCGCGCCACGGAGGCCGGCCATGGCGAGTGAACGCGCGACCGGGCGGATCATCGAACGGCTGGAGATCGTGATCGACGGCCACCGCAGCTGGGTCGAGGTGGACATCACCGAGAGCCCGCTCGCCTGGCTGGCGCGGCGGCGCGGCCGCGACGGGCGCAGCTTCATCGATGCGGTGCAATTGATGGCCGGGGAGCGGCTCAGGGCGGACTTCACCCGCGCGCAGATGATGCCGCGCACCACGGCGGACTGGAGCGGGATGGGTCGCCCGCCGGCGCGCCATGCCGCCCGCACCGGCCTCGATGTCTCGGAAGCGGTGCTTGCGGCGAAGCAGCGGGTCACGCGGGCGATGGAGGTCGTCGGACCGGAGTTTTCCGACGTGCTGCTCGATGTGTGCTGCTTCCTGCAGGGAATAGAGCAGGTGGAACTGGACCAGGGCTGGCCGGCGCGCTCCGGCAAGGTGATCCTGGGCCTCGCCCTCAGCCGGCTGGCGCGCCACTATGGCCTGTCGCGCGAGGTGAAGGGCCCGGAGCGGAGCCCGCTGCGCAGCTGGAGCGCGCCGCCGGACGCGGCGGGACGATCAGACGGCGGCTAGCGCGCCGCGGGCATCGGCGCGGATCCGCTCCACCATCGAGCGCAGGCCGTTCGAACGCTGCGGCGTCAGGTGCTCGCGCAGGCCGATCCGGTTGAACACGGCGGCGGGATCGATGGCGAGTATGTCGCGGGCCGGCTTGCCGGAATAGAGCGCCAGCAGGATGGCGATGAGGCCGCGCACGATATGCGCGTCGGAATCGCCGACGAAGCTCAGGCGCGGTCCATCGGCCGTCTCCGCCATATTGCTCACCAGCCAGACCTGGCTGGCGCAGCCCTGCACCTTGGTCGCTTCCGAACGCTCGTCTTCCGGGAAGGGCGGCAGCTTTCGGCCGAGCTCGATGAGGAAACGGTAGCGGTCGTCCCAGCTGTCGAGCAGTTCGAAGTCGTCGATGATGTCGTCGATGCTCATGGCCATGTCGCTGCGCCCCTCGACGCGCATATAGGGGTGCGACCGCCCCGAGCGCAATGGTCGGGCTTCAGCCCGGCCGGCGCGGAGGCGTGGGGATCGAGGGCGCGGCGGCGGGAGCGGCGTTGACCGAGGCGGGGGTCGCCACCGGCGGGCCGAAGATCGCGGACGAGGAGGCGTCGGCGCGCGCGCCGGCCTCGTCGGCGACCGGCGCCTGCCAGGCCGGGCTGAGATCGTGGGCGGTGAGGGTATCGCCTGCCGGATTGGCGGCGGCGCGCTCGGCGGCCTTACGCTTCTGTTCGGAGATCTGATCGCCGATATAGCCGAGCAGCAGCTGGGCGCCGGCTTCCGCCCGGCTGCCCAATTGCGTGATGATTTCGCTGCCGATGGCGCAGGCCTGCGGCTCACGCTCGCAGAAGCCGCCGGCATCGGAGACCGCGGAGCTGGCGGCGGACAACGCCTTGAGCGGATCGACCTGCGCCGTGCCCGGCGCATCCGTCCCCGATGGCTGCGTGCCCGGAAGCGAGGGCAACAGCAGCAGCACGATGGTGAGCCAGAACCCGATACGCAGAAGGAAGAACATCGCGTGTCTCTCATCTCCGGAACAGGCGCCGCCGGCGTTCCTCGCACGCCCTCCTGTCGCCCATCTTCGGCGATATTAGCGCGCAGACGTTGCGCAACCGGTGTCGCAATCGCGCAAAATCAGCCGATTGCGGAAAGCGGATGTTAAGCACGCCGGCATCATGATCGTCGGGCAAGGGCGCCGGTGGCGGGTGCCGTGGAGAGCCGGCCGGCACGGTCGGCGGCGGGGGAGTACGGGATGCCGCGTTCATATGCGAGCGACCTTCTCGTGGATGGAATCGATCTCGGCGCACAGCGCGGCCTGGTCGTGCCGGAGCGCCCGAGGCACCGCCGCTCGGATCTGTTCATGGTGCTCGTGGCCGCCGCCGCCAGCGCCGCGGTCCTCGCCAACGCCTTCATGTTCCAGGAGGGCCGGCGCGAGAGCGGCGGCACGCCGGTACCGCCTCCCGCTCCGACGGCGAGCCGCCCGGCGGCCGCTTCGTCTCCCGCTCCTTCTCCGGTCGCCGCCGCTCCGCTCGCCCAGACCAGCGAGCCGGTGACCGCGCCGGCCGCTGCCACGATGCCGCTGCCGCCGGTGAAGCCGCCCGTGCCGAAGCCGGCGGCGAAGGTCGATGCCGGCGGCATGGCCGCGCTGGCCAACCAGGCCGGCGCAGCGGCATCGGCGGCGCCGATGGCTGCCCAACCGGTGCGTCCGCCGGCCGAAGTCGCGGTATCCGCGCGCATGCTGGAGGTGCAGAAGGCGCTGGCTCGCCTGGGCTATGGGCCGCTCCGCATCGATGGACGCGCCAGCGAGGCGACGGAGAAGGCGATCAAGGATTTCGAGCACGACCGTCGCCTGCCGGTGACCGGCCAGCTTTCCGACCGGCTGGTGCGCGAACTCAACGCCGTCGCCGGATTCGCCATTCAATAGGGGAGCGCCATGCGCCTGAAGAGCGCCATCTGGGTTTCCGCCCTGATACGGCGCGCCAATGGCGCAGGGGCCTTTGCCGCCGTGCGCCGACGCGGCGCCGAAGAGGCGGGCGCGGTGTTCGTCAAGATCGCGACGCTGGATGGCCTGGCGGCGCTTTACGGGCCGGCTCCCCCTTCCTTCGACGATGAGGACAGCCCCGAGCGACGCTTCGCGGCCATCGTGCCGGCCGATCGGCCGGAAGCCGAGGCGGAGGAGCGGATGGACAAGGAGATCCGCTTCGACCCGGATCTGTGGTTCGTCGAGATCGAGGATCGCGCCGGACGCAGCTTTCTCGATATCGCCCCGCTGCGCTAGCCCTGGCGGCGCGGCTCCGCCAGCGTATCGCCGGCCTGCGCGCTCCCCGGTGCCGGACGCGGCACGGCGAAATCGCGCATCGACGGGGTGTCGGCGGCGGGGCGTGGCACGCCGGCGCGGCGGGCGCCACGCCAGATCGCCACCATATGCTGCGCGCTGGCCAGCGGCAGCCCATCGAACAGGTCGGCCAGACGCGCCATGTCGCTCGACGAGCGGCCGACGCCGGGATGCAGGCGGAACAGGATCCGCGACAGCACGGCGAAGCTCAGGCCGAGCGCCCGGGCGGCGATGGCGAGCGCCTGCCCCGCCTCGTCCTCGACAATGCGCGCGGCGGCCTCCGCCGGCACCGCCAGCGCCCGTTCCAGCAACAGGGCGAGGGCGGCCCGGTCCTCGCGCTTGGCTGCGGCGAGCAGGCTGTCGGTGAAGGCTCCGCCCTGCGCGCCGACCCTTTCCGCCAATGGCAGAGGCGGCAGGGTGAGCAGACGATGCAGGAGGGTCGCGCGCTCTTCCGGCGTGGCGGTGAAGAAATCCGCCGTCGCCTGCGGCCGACGCTGATGCGCCTCGCGCGCATGATGGACGGTGGAGGCGAGCCGCTTGGCTAGTTCGGGAGACACGTCGCGGCGGGCGGCAATCGCCTGCAGCCGCGCCGGTTCGGCACCGGCGGCGAGCTGGAGAAGGGCGGCCTCGTCCAGCGCCGGCGACAGCCGCAGCAGCGGCGCGGCGCTGTCGATCGGGCCGGATGCCAGTCTGTGCACGAGTTCCGCCGGCAGGTCGGCACGCCCCGCCAGACGCTCGGCGGCCTCGCGGGCGAGCGCGGGCGCCACCCCCTCCATCAGCCGCGGCAGCAATATGCCGAGCCGACGGGCGGAATCGGCGTCGCCGGGGCCTTCCTCGATCACGCGATCGACCAGGAGCGCCAACAGCGCCGGGCGCGTATCGGCGCCATGGCTGCGGAAGTCCTCGATGGTGGCCTTGAGACTGGGGCCGACGGTGGAGGGCATGAAGGACGACAGGTTCGAACGGGAAGGGGGGAGCGCGCCGGGACCGGCCGAACCAAATTGCGCCATGAACGTTAGCAAGCCGTTAACCATGCCGAACTAGCCTTTACCTATCCGGTTTGGCTGAAGGTCGGAGACGCAGAATGGGTTCGGTCGTACCGTTTCCTGCCTCCCGCAAGCTACGCGTGCGGCGTGATCGTCGCCGGGAGCCCGTATTACCCGTGTCGGCGAAAGTGGTGATCCTGCCGGCCATCCGCATTTCGCGCACGGTGCCGCCGCCTGCGGCCACCGCGAGCGCGGCGCCGCCCAAGGCCTGAGCGCAGGCGGTTCAGGGGGCGGGGGTGCAGCTCGCCGAAGCGATCGCGGCTTTCACTTCGTCGCGGGCGCCGCGTTCGCGTGCCATGCCGCGGATGACGACGATGCCTTGCTGCGACGGCGATTCCACCACCAGCCGATCGGCGACCGTCACCTCCTCGTCTTCCGGCATCGCCGCCTTCTGGCGGGCATTCATCAGGTCGAGCTCGATGACGGTGCGTCCGGCGGAGCGGTCATTGATGGCGTAAAACGGCAGGCCGTATCGCGTGTAGAAGGAAATCGAGGTGTAGTCCTCCGTCGTCGGCGTGCGGACCTTCAGCGGGCCTTCGGTGAGATCGTAGAGGCATACCGCCGTGACGAAGGCCGGATCGGAGGCCGGCAGCGCGGTTGCGAGGGTGCGCGGATCCTCGATCAGGGCGATCGCGTTCACCTGGCCGACGCCGGACAGCCGCGCATAGGCGTCGCGTTCCGCCACATAGGGCATGATCAGCACGCCGATGAGGTGGACGATGGCGCCGAGCACCAGGCCGGCGAGGATGGGAACCACCAGACGCTTCACGGGCAGCGCTCCGTGATCAGCTTCGGCATGTCCGGCGCGTCGCTGGTGCGGCTGGCGAGGCCGACCGGCGCGTCATAGAGGCGCAGGGTCAGCACCAGGCGATCGCGGGCGCCGGTGGGGAGCCAGTTGCCGGCGCGCGCCCGCGGGCCCAGCGCGACATCGACGGTGCCGTCGCGATTCCACACCACTTCCGTCGAGGTGAAGCCATGACGGTCGGCGGCGTTGTCGACGAGATTGCCGTCATGGTCCGTGAGCGTCAGCGTCCAGAACCGCGCCTGCGGCACGGTGCCGGAGAGCCGGATGTCGCAGCGCCCGTCCAGCGACTTGCCGCTGTCGTCGGTGGTGGCGACGAAAGCCAGTCCGTCGGCGAGCTCCAGCGGCAGTTCCCCGGCGCGGGCCAGCGCCGCGCGGGCATAGGGATCGGCGTCTTCGGTGCCGGCCCTGGGCCACGCCTTCCACGCCCCGGCATGCACCACGCCGGGGCCGTAGCCGTTGGCGGTGGCGAACCAGACGAGGCCGAGGCCGACGACGGCGCCGATGGCGAGGGTCAGGATGAAGAGCAGCGGACGCACGGTCGGGACGAATCCGGTATCAGGAGCGCGATGCCAGCAATGGAACTGCCGGCGGCGAGGGTCAATTGCGGTCGATGGCCGGGGTGGCGTCGGCGCCGGCGAACTGTTCGCTGGCCGGCAGCGAGGCGCTCGGCCGGCGCGCGGCCTCGGCCGCCAGGCGCATCCGCTCCGACAGCGCCATCAGCCGCACCGCCGAGGCGGGAGCGAGGGTGACCGGGCGCTGGAAGCCGTCAATATCCAGCGGCGCGGCCTCCGCCACCGCCCCGTCGAGCTTCGGCGCCGGCTGGTTGCCGAGGCCGGGCGTCGGCTTGAGCTCGATGCCCTGATGCGCGAAGGCCATCACCTTCTGCCAGGTCATCGCCGGCAGCGAGCCGCCGGTCATCTTGCGGGTCGGGGTGAAGTCGTCATTGCCGAACCAGATGGCGCCGGCATAGTTGCCGGTGAAGCCGACGAACCAGGCGTCGCGATAGGCATTGGTGGTGCCGGTCTTGCCGGAGACCTTGGTGCCGGGGATCATGGCCCGCCGGCCGGTGCCGTTCTCCACCACGCTGTTGAGCATCGGATTGATCATGGCGATGATGTTCTCCGGGATCACGCGGTGCGGCTTCGGCCCGTTGCGGTCGAAGTTCCACACCGGCTCGCCGGCCGGGGTGCGCATCTCCAATATGGCGTGCGGGTCCACCGACATGCCGTTATTGGCGAAGACGGCATAGCCGGTCGCCTGGTCGATCACCGTCACCTCGGCGGCACCGAGCGGCAGGGCGCGAGTGATCTTCAATTCGCTCTTCACCCCCATGGCATGGGCGAGGTCGACGATGCGCCCGCGCCCGATCGCCTCGGCGAGTTTCACCGCCACGGTGTTGAGCGAGCGGGTCAGGGCCTGGATGAGCGGCAGGCGGCCGGCATAGGAGCGGCCGTAATTCTGCGGGCACCAGTTGCCGATGCAGATCGGCCCGTCCACCACCATGGTCTGCGGGGTGTATTTCCCGGTCATCAGCGCGGCGGTGTAGACATAGGGCTTGAAGGACGAGCCAGGCTGGCGCAGCGCGTCGGTGGCGCGGTTGAACTGGCTCTCGCCATAGTCGCGCCCGCCGACCATGGCGCGCACGGCGCCGTTCGGCTCCAGCACCACCATGGCCGACTGGCTGGCGCCGTAATCCTTGCCGAACTGCTTCAGGCTGTCGCGGATCGCGGTGTCGGCCGCCTTCTGGATGTTGGGATCGAGCGCGGTGCGCACCACGAAGGAGCGCTCGGCATAGGATTTCGGCAGGGTCTCAACCACGGTCTTCACCTGATCGAAAGCGTAGTCGAGATAGTAGTCCGGCGTGTCTTCCTGCTTGCGGTTGATCGGGGTCGCCGGGTTGCGGCGGGCGCCGAACACCTGGCCCTCGGTCATGAAGCCGGCATCGACGAGATTGTCGAGCACCACCGAGGCGCGCCCGCGCGCCGCCGGCAGGTTGATGTGCGGGGCGAATTTCGACGGCGCCTTGAACAGGCCGGCCAGCATGGCCGCCTCGGCCAGCGTGACCTCGCGGGCGGACTTGCCGAAATAATACTGCGCCGCCGCGTCCACCCCGAAGGCGCCGCCGCCCATATAGGCGCGGTCGAGATAGAGCTTCAGGATCTGGTTCTTGGTGAGGTGGAACTCCAGCCACAGCGCCAGGAAGGCTTCCTTGATCTTGCGCTCCAGCGTGCGCTCGTTCGACAGGAACAGGTTCTTGGCCAATTGCTGGGTGAGCGAGGAGCCGCCCTGCACCACGCCGCCGGCGCGGGCATTCGACAGCACCGCCCGGAAGGTGCCGGGGATATCGATGCCGAAATGCTCGTAGAAGCGCCGGTCCTCGGTGGCGAGCACCGCCTTGATCAGATGATCGGGGAACTCCTCCAGCGGCACGGTGTCGTTGTGGCGGATGCCGCGCTCGCCGATGGTGTTGCCATAGCGGTCGAGAAAGGTCACCGACAGCTCGGAACGCTTCAGCCAGTCATCCGAGGTCTCGTGGAAGGCCGGGATGGCGAGCGCCAGCATCAGCACCGCGCCGACCGCGCCCCAGGTCATGCCCTCCGAGGCGATCTCGACGCCCCAGCGGGCCGGCCCCTGCAGGTTGAAGCGCTCGGTGAAGGCGACGAAGGAATCCCATCCGGCGCGCAACCGCACGCCGCCGGTATAGATGGTCGAATCGATCCAGGAATCGACGGCAAGAAGGAGGTTGCGCAGGCGTCGGCGACGCGGCCGTTCCCCGCCGGGAGAGGAGTTTTCCGACCCCGCGCCTCCCGCAGGAGCCCCGTCCTTCATCGACCCGTCGTCCAAGCCACGCTCTCCGCGAGGTACTCTACCCGTCCGCCCTTATAGCCGAGACGTCCGGGGCACACCACTTGAGGGTGCGGGCTCGCCATGGCGGCACGTCGAAGCTATCTAAGGTTTGATTGCCAAGCCGTGAAGCGGGGCGACCGCCGAGAGGCGGAGCGTTTCCCGCCCCCGAGAGGTCCGATGACTGCCGAAACCGCCCACGCCTCGGATGCCGAACTCCCGGATCTGCCGTTCTGGAAGCGCAAGCCGCTGGAAGCGATGAGCGCCGAGGAGTGGGAGAGCCTGTGCGACGGCTGCGGGCGCTGCTGCCTGGTGAAATTGCAGGACGAGGACACCGAGGCGATCGCCTATACCGACATAGGCTGCCAGTTGCTCGACGATTTCGGCTGCCGCTGCCGCGACTATCCCAACCGTCAGGCGCAGGTGCCGGACTGCGTGCGGCTGACCCCGGAGGTGGTGCGCACGCTGGACTGGCTGCCGCCCTCCTGCGGCTACCGGCTGATCGCCGAGGGGCGCGACCTCTATTGGTGGCACCCTCTCGTCTCCGGCGACCGCGACACCGTGCATGCCGCCGGCGTCTCGGTGCGCGGCCGGGTGGCGGCGCTGGAGGACGAACTGCCGCTGGAGGACTTCGTCGACCACATGGTGCGCTGGCCGCTGCGCCTGCCGAAGGGGGCGGCGAGCCGCCGCCGCAAGGGAGAAGCTGGCCGGGCGCGCTCAGCGTAGCAGCGGCGACGTCAGCAGCAGGGCCGCGAAGCCGGCGACGGCGGCGGCGGCGATGCGCGGGACGATATGACCGCGCCCGCTCGCACCCGCGGCGCGGCCGGCGAGCGTTCCGATGCCGATCCACCCCAGCGCCACCAGCGCGCAGAGCCCAGCGAAGCCGGCGAGATAGGGCCACACCCGCTCCGTGCCCAACGGCACCACGCCGAGCGCGAACAGGATCGCCTTGGGATTGAGCAGGGTGGTGAGGAACACCCGCGAGGGCGTCACCACCCGGCCGACCGCGCCGGGCGCGTTGCCGGAGCGCTGCCACAGCGACCAGGCGGTGGTGAGGAGGTAGAGCCCGACGACGAGGCGCAGCCCCAGGCCGAGGATCGGCGAGGCGGCGATGGCCGGCCCCAGCACCAGGCCGAGCAGGCTGATCGAGACGAGATAGCCGCCGATCTCGGCCGGCATCAGCGGCAGCGCGCGGCGCATGCCGCCAGCGGCACCGGCGGTGGCGAGCAGCGTGTTGGTGGGACCGGGTGTGGCGAGGATCGCCAGCACGGCGAGGGCGAACAGGATGGGATCGGTCATGCCGCCCTGTCTAGGCCACGGCGAGCGCCGGCGGCATCCGGCACTCTGCGCATCCGCAACCGTGCCGATGCCGGAAGCGTGCGGACGTCAGAGCGCCAGCACGCTCTTGTCGACGTTCTTGATGTCCTTGGTGCCGGTGAGCGCCATGGAGACGTCGAGCTCCCGGCGGATGATCTCGATGGCCTGCGCCACGCCCTTCTGGCCGCCGGCCGCCAGCGACCACAGGAACGACTTGCCCATCATGCAGCCCTTTGCGCCCAGCGCCACGGCCTTCAGCACGTCCTGGCCGGACTGGATGCCGCCGTCGAACCAGATCTCGCTGCGGCCGCCGCCGACGGCGTCGACGATCTTCGGCAGCGCCGAGATAGAGGACACCGCGCCGTCGAGCTGGCGGCCGCCATGGTTCGACACCACGATGGCGTCGGCGCCGGTCTGCGCCGCGATCTTGGCGTCCTCGACGTCGAGCACGCCCTTGAGGATCAGCTTGCCCGGCCAGATGGAGCGTACCCATTCGACGTCCTTCCACGACAGGGAGGGGTCGAACTGGCCGGCGATCCACTGGGAGAGCGTCGTCAGGCTGTCGCTCTCCTTGCGCACCGCGAGATTGCCGAAGCTATGGCGCTTGCCCATCAGCACGCTCATCGCCCAGGCCGGTTTGGTGGCGATGTCGATGGCGTTGGCGAGGGTGAGCTTGGGCGGGACGGCGAGGCCGTTCTTGATGTCCATGTGGCGCTGGCCCTGGATCTGCAGATCGAGGGTGAGCACCAGCGCCGAGCATTTCGCCGCCTTGGCGCGCTCGATCAGCGATTCGGAGAATTTGCGGTCGCGCATCACATAGAGCTGGAACCAGAACGGCTTCGACACCGCCGCCGCCACGTCCTCGATCGAGCAGATCGACATGGTGGAGAGCGTGAAGGGAATGCCGGCGGCCTGCGCGGCGCGGCAGCCATGGATCTCGCCGTCGCCATGGAACAGGCCGGTTAGGCCGGTGGGGGCGATGGCGAGCGGCAGGGCGACCTCCTCGCCGATCATCGTCGTCCTGGTCGAGCGCTCGGAGACGTCGATCATCACCCGCTGGCGCAGCGGGATGGCGTCGAGGTCGGCCTTGTTGGCCTTGAGGGTGGTCTCGTCATAGGAGCCGCGGTCGGCATAGTGGAAGATCGCGCGCGGCACCTTCTTCATGGCGATGGCGCGAAGATCCCGGATATTCGTGACGGTGGCCATTGGCCCGGCTCCTATACTGCCAAAGAGGAGGGGAGGCGCCGCGGCCTCCCCTTCGTGACGTCAATTATGGATCACCAGTGCCGTGAACGGCCACAGGTGAGCCTGGGCGCTGACGAGCAGGCCGACCAGCACCGCCAGCGCGATGGAGTGGAAGAACACATAGCGCAGAATGGTGCCTTCCGAGTTCTGCCAGCCGGTGGCGGTGGAGGCGACGACGATCGACTGGGCGTCGATCATCTTGCCCATCACCCCGCCCGAGGAGTTCGCCGCCGCCATCAGCACCGGCGACAGGCCGAGCTGCTGCGAGGTGATCTTCTGCAGGCCGCCGAACAGCACGTTCGACGCGGTGTCCGACCCCGTCAGCGCGACGCCGAGCCAGCCGAGCAGCGTGCCGAACAGCGGGTAGAACGGCCCGGTGGCGGCGAAGGCGAGGCCGAGCGTGGCGTCGAGGCCGGAGTAGCGGGTGAGGAAGCCCAGCGCCAGCATGATGGCGATAGTGGCCAGCGAATAGCGCACCTTCCACAGCGTGCGGGCATAGATCTTCGCCAGCGCCAGCGGCGAGAAGCCCATGGCGAGGCCGGCGACGACGGCGGAGATGAAGATGCCGGTGCCGGTCATCGACAGGATGTTGAAGTTGAACACCGCGGCTTCGGCATGCGCCTCGGCGACCACCGGCGGCACCTTGAAGACCAGATTGTGCAGGCCGCTCATCTCGAACTTGCGGATGAAGAACCCGTCCAGCAGCGCCTTCACCTGCGGGATGCCCCAGGCGAACACGAACACGGTGAGGATGCCCCAGGGCAGCCAGGCCTTGACCAGCGCGCCGGTGGAGGGGCGGGCGGTGGTGAAATCGGTGGCACCCTTGGTGGTGGTGCCTTCCGAGCCGTCGCCATTCTCGCGGCCCTTCAGCGCCGTCGAGGTCCAGATCTTCTTCGGCTGCCAGACGCGCAGGAAGCCGACGAGGCAGAGCATGGAGACGATGGCGGCCACCACGTCCACCAGCCAGGGGCCGTGATAGTTCGACACCAGGAATTGCGGGATGGCGAAGGACACGCCGCAGACGAGGATGGCGGGCCAGATCTCCAGCATGCCGCGCCAGCCGGCGAAGGCCCAGATGAGCCAGAACGGCACGATGAGCGAGAAGAACGGCAGCTGGCGGCCGATCATCGCCGACAGGTCCATCAGATCGAGCCCGGTGACGGCGGCAAGCGCGATGACCGGCGTGCCGAGCGCGCCATAGGCGACCGGCGCGGTGTTGGCGATCAGTGACAGGCCGGAGGCGGCGAGCGGCGAGAAGCCGAGGCCGATCAGCAGCGCCGCCGTCACCGCGACCGGGGTGCCGAAGCCGGCCGCGCCCTCGAAGAAGGCGCCGAACGAGAACGCGATCAGCAGGAGCTGGAGCCGGCGGTCGCCGGTGATGCCGGCGATCGAGCGCTGCAGGGTGGTGAACGACCCGTTGGCCTCGGTCATCTGGTGCAGGAAGATGATGTTGAGGACGATCCAGCCGATCGGCATCAAGCCATACATGGCGCCGTAACCGGCGGCGATGCCGGCCTTTTCCGTCGGCATGCCGAACACGAACACCGCGATGACGAAGGCGGCGACAAGGCCGGCGAAGGCGGCGACGTGCGCCTTCATGTGCAGGAAGCCGAGGCCGACGAGCATGACGACCACGGGGACGGCCGCGAACAGCGTCGACAGGGCGAGGCTGCCGAACGGGTCGTAAATCTGATTCCAGGTCAAGATCCGTTTCCTCCGAGAGAACCTTCCGGACTTGGCGTCCGTTTTTCGCGTTCGCGATTGGGTGCCGGCCGGCGGCACCTTGACCCCGCCCCGTTGGGGAAGGTGGTAACAGGAATGTTGCTTGGTAAAATTACCTTACCAATCGAGTCAACTGGTCAGTCGCTTAGCTCTTCGTTGTAGACGCGGGTGCCGGAAAATGAAAAAAGCAGCGGGACATCAGTTCGGAGCAGGAAGATGACCGCGCGGCTGCGCACGCCGAAACTGGCCGAGGCCATTGCCGAGCACATCGAGCGGCTGATCCTCGAAGGCGTGCTGCGTCCCGGCGAGCGGCTGGCGAGCGAGCGCGATCTCTCCGAGCAGCTGGAGGTTTCGCGCCCTTCGCTGCGCGATGCGCTGCAAATCCTCGAGGAGCGCGGACTTCTGGCGATCGGCCGCGACGGCACGCGGGTGACGCAGTTCCTCGCCCCGCTCACCGAGCCGCTCGCAGGGCTGCTGCATGCCAACGAGCAGGTGACGGCCGACTATTTCGAGTATCGCGAGGCGGTGGAGCGCAAGGCGACCGGGCTTGCCGCGGTGCGGGCCAGCGACCCCGAACGGCAGGCGATCCGCGACTGCCTCGCCGAGATGCAGGCGGCCTACGACGCCAACGACGCCACCCGCGAGGCGGAGGCGGACATCGTGCTGCACCGGCTGATCTACGGCGCCTCGCACAACCTCGTCATCCTGCACGTCATGCGCGCCTTCAGCGAGATGCTGCGGCGGGACATCTTCTTCAACCGGACGCAGCTGTTCGCGATCGACGAGTTCCGCGAGGAATTGCTCAGCCAGCACAAGGCGATAGGCCAGGCGGTGATCGAGGGTGACGCGACAGGGGCGGAAGAGGCGGCGCTGCGCCACCTCGTCTATACTGGCCAGAGCGTCGAGCGCTTCCGTCGCGACGAGGCGCGCACCAGCCTGGCGCTGCGGCGGCTCAACCGCTCGACCTTGATTTCCGGCGGCTGACCGCTACCCGGCGGCGCGCTGGCCGGCGAACTGGCCGCGATAGCCGGTCTCCGGCACCCCCAGCGTCTGCTCCAGGATCAGCTGGCACACCTTCATGCCCGTCCGCAGGCGGATGGGGCGCGGACCCAGATTGATGATCTCGAGCTGGATGCGGCCGGTCGATCCGGCATGGATGGTCGGCGCCGTCAGATGCACGATCAGCCCGATGCGGGCCAGCGAGCTCTTGCCCTCCACCCGCGCGGCAAGGCGGGCGCCGGGCATCAGGTCGACCTTCTCGCAGGTCCAGCCCAGCACCAGCCGGCCGGGATCGAGCACGAAGCCCTGCTCGCCGATCTCGATATCGCCGGCCATGGCAAGGATCGCCTCGCGGAAACTGTAGCCGGGGCCGGCGGGATCGATGACCGGGTCCTCCCCCTCCGCCGGCGGGCGATAGAGGGTGAGCAGGGAATCAAGCCGCAGATCGACGCCGTTCGGCGCATAGAACTCCGCCGGCGGCGGCGGATCGATGCGGAGCAGGCCGGCGGCCAGGGCGTCGCGAATGTCGCGATCGGTCAGGATCAAGGGCAGGCACCCCGTTTACGCGAGACAAGCCCATGATCGGTAACATGATTGCCGGCTGCGCGCGAGGGTGGCGTCGCAGCGCAAATCTGTTGCAGCCGCGAAACGCCGCTTGCGCAGCAAAGACCACCTATGAAATGATACCGGTGAGTATCATTCATTCCCAGGAGACGTTCTTTCCCATGTCCGCTCGTTTCAAGCTTCTCGGCATTTCCGGCAGCCTGCGCGCTGCTTCCTTCTCCACCGCCGTCCTCGAGGCCCTCAAGGCGGCGCTGGCGGACAAGGCGGAACTGACCGTCTATCGCCTGAACGACGTGCCGCTCTACAATCAGGACGAGGACACCGCCACCCCGCCGGCCGGCGCCGCGGCGCTGCGCGCGGCCATTGCCGAGGCGGACGGCGTGATCTTCTCCTCGCCGGAATATAATTTCGGCACCTCCGGCGCGATGAAGAATGCCATCGACTGGGGCTCGCGTCCCTATGCCAAGGGCGCGCTGCTCGGCAAGCCGGTACTGGTCGTCACCTCCTCGCCCGGCTCGACCGGCGGCATCCGCGCCCAGGCGCAGCTGCGCGAGTCGCTCACCGCCGCCGGCGCCCGCGTCGCCGTGGTGCCGCATGTCGCGGTGCCGGCCGTCGCCGAGAAGGTGAAGGATGGCGCCTTCACCGACGAGAAGACCAAGAATTTCGTGCTCAGCGGCGTCGATGCGCTCATCACCGAGATCCGTTTCGTCCAGCACCTGAAGCAGGGGGCCTGAGACGGACCCGGACGACCATAGCGGCGCCGGCGAGCCGGCGCTCGCGTCGCAGGCGGCGGCGCGCTCCACCGCCCGTCGCTGCTCCAGCCGCCGCACCGGCCGCGGGCAGGCGACCTGCGAGCGGCTGCGCCGCATCGCCGCCTGCCTGTTCGTCGCCCGTGGCTATGACGGGGTGAGCCTCGACGAGATCGTCCAGGCCGCCGGCGGGTCCAAGACCAACATCTACGCCTTCTATGGCGGCAAGGAGGGCTTGTTCGTCGCCGCCATAGAGGACGCCCTGACCGAGGTGCTGCGGCCGCTCGCCGGGGCGCAGACCGAGGGGCTGGGGCTGGAGGCGGGGCTGACCCGGCTCGGCCGGGCGCTGATCGACGCGCTGCTGACCCCGCCGGCGCTGGCGCTGCACCGCACGCTGGTGGGCGAGGCCGGGCGCTTTCCCCGACTCGGCGCCGCCTGGTATGCCGCCGGCCCGGCGACCTCGCAGGCGATTTTCGCCGCCTTCCTCGCCCGCCGGCTGGCCGCGCGGCCGGAGTCGGAGGGGCCGGACGTTACGCTGCTGGCCCGGCTGTTCCACGATATGGTGGCCGGCGACCTGCACCACCGGGCACTGTTCGAGCCCGAGCCGGCCGGCGAGGCCGAGCGCGCGGCGGCGGTGGGCGCGGCGGTGCAGGCGGTGCGGGCACTGGCTGGGCCCGGCCGCTAGGATCGCCGTGAGCCGCTCGGTTGCCGCGTCTTGGAGCGGTTCAGCGCGACGGCCGCGCGAAGCAGGGCACGGAACGCCTCTTCATCGAGTGCATCGCCCTGGTGAAGATCGATGGCGCGCCGCGCATTGCCGTCGAGGCCGGCATTGAACAGGCCCGACGGATCGGTAAGCGCGGCGCCCTTGGCGAAGGTGAGCTTCACCGCGTTCCTGTAGGTTTCGCCGGTGCAGATCATGCCATCGCGATACCAGACCGGAACGCCGCGCCATTTCCATTCCTCGACCACATCGGGGATCGCCTGCCTGATGAGCCCGCGGACATGCGCCAGCGTTTCGCCTCTCCAGTCGCCCAGTTCCGCGATGTGCGCGTCGATCCGCTGCGAGGGAGAGGGAGCGCTGGTAATGGCGCTGGCTTGCATGTCTTGGGTTCCTTCTCCGGTCGCCACCGGTGGCGGCGCGGGGCGGCTCGGCGGCCGCCGGACCGCCGCAGCTTAGCCGTGGCGGCGCGGCCTCGCGAGTCCGCGCCGGGCGCCAGGGATGGCGGCGGCGATCGTGCACGCATAAAGTGTGAGAAAATTTCCGGGTGTAGGAATAAATGCCTTGACAGCGTGACGCTGCCCGGGTACGTTTTCGTCATGCTCCACAATTGCGTCCGGGGCCGGCGGTGCCGGGGAGGGCGCCCATTCGTCAGCCGGCCGCAAGGCCGGCTTTTTTATTGTGGCGGGGCCGAGATTCCAGGGGAACCACGGATCATGACGATACCCAAGCGCGACGTCTCGCCCGAGGCGATCGAGGAAGCGCGCCGGCTCTACGAGCATACCCGCGTGCCGAACCAGCACATTGCCGACCTGCTCGGCATCAGCCGCTCGACGCTGAATGTCCGCGTCGGCCATTGGGGCTGGAAGCGGCGCAAGGATCGGCTGGCGGCCGAGCCCGGCCCCGGCCCCGGCCCCGGCCCGGCCGAGAGCGCCTCCGCCGCACCCGCAGCGGAGGGGCCGATGTCGCGCCGGCTGCTGATCGCCCGGCTGGTGGCGCGCATGGAGAGCGAGATCGCCGCCGTCGAGCGGCTGTTGGCGCGCGCCGGGCTGAACGCCAACCGCAGCGGCGCCGATGCCGAGCGGGCGGCGCGCACGCTCGCCGTGCTGGTGCGCTCGCTGCGCGAACTCGCCGCCATCGCCCGCGACGAGGATGAGGATGCCGGGGACGCCAGCGCCAATGACATGTTCCGTGACGCCGATGCCTACCGACGCGAACTTGCGGAAGCTCTTGAGCGCGTGCTGGCGGAGCGGGCGGCTTGACGAGGCGGTCGCCGGGCTCAGCCCCGGCGTATCGCACTGGCTGCTGCATTGCTGGAGCCTGCTGGCGCGGCCGGCGCAGCTGCCGCCCGAGCTTTCGCAGGGGAGAAGCGACTGGACCACCTGGCTGGTGATGGGCGGGCGTGGTGCCGGCAAGACCCGCGCCGGTGCCGAATGGGTGCGCGGGCTGGCGCTCGGCGCGCCGGGATTTTCCGCCCGCCCCGCCGGACGGATCGCCCTCGTCGCCGAGACCTTCGCCGATATGCGCGAGGTGATGGTGGAGGGGGTGTCGGGCCTGATGGCGGTGCATCCGCGCCACGAGCGCCCGCGCTGGGAGCCGACCCGCCGCCGGCTGGAATGGCCGAACGGGGCGATCGCGCAGGGGTTTTCCGCCGACGACCCGGAAAGCCTGCGCGGCCCGCAATTCGATGCCGCCTGGTGCGACGAGCTCGCCAAATGGCGCTATGCCGAGGCGACCTTCGACATGCTGCAATTCGGGCTGCGGCTGGGCGAGCGGCCGCGGCAGATGGTGACGACGACGCCGCGCGCCACCGCGCTGATGCGGCGGCTGATCGCCGACCCGACGACCGCCATCACCCGGATGGGCACGGCCGAGAACGCCGCGCATCTGGCGCCGACCTTCCTGGAGGCGGTGGTCGGGCGCTATGCCGGCACGCGGCTCGGACGGCAGGAACTGGAAGGCGAGCTGATCGAGGACCGCGCCGACGCGCTGTGGAACCGGGCGGGGATCGAGGCGGCCCGCGAGGAGGCGGCGCCGCCGCTGACGCGCATCGTGGTGGCGGTCGATCCGCCGGCCTCCTCACGCAAGGGGGCGGATGCCTGCGGCATTGTCGCCGCCGGGCTCGACGGCGAGGGCATGGTGCATGTGCTCGCCGACGACAGCGGCCACGGACTGACGCCGGGCGCCTGGGGCGCGCGGACGGTGGCGCTGTTCCATCGGCTCGCCGCCGACCGGGTGGTGGTGGAGGTGAACCAGGGCGGCGAGATGGTGCGCACCATCCTCGCCGGCATCGACCCCGCTTTGCCGGTCGCCGAGGTGCGGGCGACGCGCGGCAAATGGCTGCGCGCCGAGCCGGTGGCGGCGCTCTACGAGCGTGGCCGGGTGCGCCATGCCGGGATGTTTCCGGCGCTGGAGGACGAGCTCTGCGATTTCGGCCCGGACGGGCTGTCCGGCGGACGCTCGCCCGACCGGCTCGACGCGCTGGTCTGGGCGATCACCGCGCTGGCGCTCGGCCCGAAAGAGAACGCGCCGCGGGTGAGGCGCGTGTAACGCGACGCGTTTCGGCACGGCACGACATTCCGATTTCGAGGCTGCCGGCAGGGGTGGGAGGCGACTCCTGCCTGCCGGCGGCGCTGACGCTTCACGACAGGAACCTTCCCATGAAGCTGCCCTTCTTCACCCGCGCCCCTGCGCCGCCGGACCTCAAGGCCTCCCGCGCGGCGCCGCTGGTGGCGCTCATCTCCGCCGGGCGGCCGCGCTGGACGCCGCGCGACTATGCGGCGCTGGCCGGGGAGGGCTATCTGCGCAACGCCGTCGCCCATCGCTGCGTACGGATGATCGCCGAGGGGGCGGCGCAGGTGCGCTTCTCGCTGATGGAGGGTGCGCAGGAGCATGCCGAGCATCCGCTGCTCGACCTCATCGCCCGGCCGAATGCGCGGGCCACCGGCGGCGGCCTCGTCGAGGCGGTGGCCGGGCATCTGCTGCTCGCCGGCAATGCCTATGTCGAGGCGGTGAGCCTCGACGGGCGGGTGCGCGAGCTGCATGTGCTGCGCCCCGACCGCATGAGGGTGGTGCCGGGTGCCGACGGCTGGGCCGACGCCTACGATTATACGGTGGGCGGCCGCACGCTGCGCTTCCTGCAGGATGGCGCGGTGCCGCCGATCCTGCATCTGGCGCTGTTCAACCCTCTCGACGACCATTACGGCACCCCGCCGCTGGAGGCGGCGCAGACGGCGCTCGACCTCCACAATGCCGCCGGCGCCTGGAACAAGGCGCTGCTCGACAATTCGGCGCGTCCTTCCGGGGCGCTGGTCTATGGCGGGGCGGGCAACCTCTCCGACGAGCAGTTCGACCGGCTGAAGGAGGAGCTGGAGAACAATTTCTCCGGCGCCGCCAATGCTGGGCGGCCCCTGCTGCTGGAAGGCGGGCTCGACTGGCGGCCGCTGTCGCTGTCGCCGAAGGAGATGGACTTCCTCGAAGCACGCAACGCCGCGGCGCGGGAGATCGCGCTGGCCTTCGGCGTGCCGCCCATGCTGCTCGGCATCCCCGGCGACGCGATCTACGCCAACTATTCCGAGGCCAACCGGGTGTTCTGGCGCCAGGCAGTGCTGCCGATGGCGCGGCGCATCGGAGAGGGGCTGGCGCGCTGGCTCGGGCCGGCCTTCGGGCCGGCAGTGCTGGAGCTGGTGCCGGACCTCGACGCCATCGAGGCGCTGAGCTCCGAGCGCGAGGCGCTGTGGCGCCGGGTCGGCGAGGCCGGCTTCCTCACCGACGAGGAGAAGCGCGCGGCAGTGGGGTATGGCGAGGGGTAGAGAAGCTGGCGGGCCAGATGCATGGATCGATCGGCTCCCCCTCTCCCCGCCGGGGAGAAGGAAGGAGGGCCGTCGCGCATTTCCTCGCGCGGCCTCAGTCCCGGACCTGCACGACGACGCGGTCGATGCAGGTCTGGGGCTGCGAGTGACGGGCCGAGTGCCAGCCGCCGTCGACGATGCGGGCGGCGCCGACACGGTCGAGGAACAGGCAGCGCCACTCGCCTCCGGGCGGGAGACCGCTGGCGCTGCCGCCCGCGAACTGGAAGGCCAGGGCCTTCGGCTTGCCGTGCCTGTAGCCGACCACATGCACGCAGAGCTGGCGGGCGTGGCCGTCATAGATGCAGGCGATCGGCCTTCTTTCGCGCGCCGATAGCACGAACAGGTCGAATACGTTCGACATGGCCATGTTCCTCGCGGGTGGCGCGCCCGAGCTTAATCCCGTTCCGCGCGCATGTGCACCTCAAGCCGCGCGTCGCGGCGGCGTTCCCAGAACGGCGCGCCGTGCCTCCCACCAGAGACCGCCCATGGACAGGTTCATCGACGCCTTCGTGGCGCGGGGCGATCTCGCGCATCTGGCGCTGCTCGCCTGGGCGCTCGGCGCCTCCGCCTTTGCCTATGTCGCCCTGCGCGAGCTTGCCGCCAGCGTGCGGCGCTTCGACGACTTCGTGCGCGAGATCGCGCGCTTCAACGCCAAAATCAACGCCACGTTCGGAGACGACGAATGAAGGTCACACCCCGCATCCGGGCCTTCCTGCCCGGACGTCCACGGCTGCCGGCGCCGACCCGCGCCGGCGACGCGCCGAAAGTGTTCCGCGATTTCGGCCGCACCCTCGGCAAGCTCGACCGCGCCGCCCATGTCGGCACCCCCGCCGCCGCCCCCGCCGGCCGTCCCGGCAAGAAGCGCGGCAAGGCCGGAAAGGGAGGCGCGCGCGCATGATCCATGCCCGTATTCCGCCCTCCGCGCCGGCCATCGAGGTGAAGGCCGGCCCGGCGCTGGCCGAGATCGAGGCCGATGGCCGCTTCGAGGGCTATGCCGCCCTGTTCGGCCGCGTCGATCTCGGCCGCGACCTGATCGTGCGCGGCGCCTTCGCCCGCTCGCTGGCTGAGCGGGGCGCCGGCGGCGTGCGCATGCTGTTCCAGCACGACCCCGCCGAACCGATCGGCGTCTGGACCGAGCTGCGCGAGGACGCCACCGGGCTGTTCGTGCGCGGCCGGCTGATGCCGGACGTCGCCCGCGCCCGCGAGGTGCTGGCGCTGATGCGCGCCGGGGCGATCGACGGGCTCTCGATCGGCTTTCGCGCCGTGGAAGGCCGCACCGACCCGCGCTCGCGGGTGCGCCGGCTGACCCGCATCGATCTGTGGGAAGTGTCGGTCGTCACCTTTCCCATGCAGCCCGATGCCCGGATCGACGCGGTGAAGCGTGCCGGCATCGGTCGCTCGCCCCTCGCCGCCACCATCCGCCGCGGCGCACGGCGCCTGCGCGCGCTCGGCGCCATCGGCGCGCCGATCCCCTCTTTGCCCTGAAAGGATGAACTTCATGCAGAACCAGACTGACGGCCTCGAAGTGAAGTCGGCGGGCGGCCCGGAAGTGAGCGCCGCCTTCGAGGAGTTCATGGGCGCCTTCGAGGCGTTCAAGGACGCCAACGACCAGCGGCTCGGCGAACTGGAGCGCCGCGGCGTCGATGCGGTGACCGCCGACAAGGTGGAGCGCATCAATGCCGCGCTCGACGGCCAGAAGGCGCTGATCGACGAACTGGTGCTTAAGGCCCGCCGGCCGGGCCTCTCGGGCCGCGCCGACCCGGTCGCCGATCTCGCGGCGCGCGAGCACAAGGCCGCCTTCGACGCCTATGTGCGCCATGGCGAGGCCGCCGGCCTCAAGCGCATCGAGGCCAAGGCGATGTCGGCCGGTGTCGCCGCCGATGGCGGCTATGTGGTGCCGAGCGAGACCGAGCGCGAGATCGGCAAGCGGCTGGCGGCGCTTTCCCCCATCCGCGCCATCGCCGATGTCCGCACCATCTCGGCCGGCACCTACAAGAAGCCGTTCATGACCTCCGGCCCGGCGGTCGGCTGGGTGGCCGAGACCGCCGCCCGCGCCCAGACCGCCAGCCCGGTGCTGGACGAACTGAGCTTCCCGGCGATGGAGCTCTATGCCATGCCGGTGGCGACCCAGACCCTGCTCGACGACGCGGCGGTGAACATCGACGAATGGCTCGCCATCGAGGTGGAGGCCGCCTTCGCCAGCCAGGAGGGCACCGCCTTCGTCACCGGCGACGGCGTGGGCAAGCCGAAGGGCTTCCTGAGCTATGCCAGCGTGGCCGAGAGCGCCTGGGCGTGGGGCTCGCTCGGCTTCGTGGCGACGGGAACGGCGGGGGATTTCCCGAGCGCCAATCCGTCGGATCCGCTGGTCGACCTCGTCTACGCGCTGAAGGCCGGCTACCGCCAGAACGGCAGCTTCGTGATGAGCCGGCGCACGCAGGGCGCGGTGCGCAAGCTGAAGGACGAGAACGGCCACTATCTATGGGCGCCCTCGGCCGGACCCGGCCAGCCGCCGAGCCTGCTCGGCTTCCCCGTCCACGAGGCGGAGGAGATGCCGAATATCGGCGCCGGCAGCCTCTCGGTGGCGTTCGGCGATTTCCGCCGCGGCTACCTTGTGGTCGACCGCGCCGGGGTGCGGGTGCTGCGCGACCCGTATTCCGCCAAGCCCTATGTGCTGTTCTATACCACGAAGCGCGTCGGCGGCGGCGTGCAGGACTTCGACGCCATCAAGCTGTTGAAGTTCAGCGCGTCGTAGGGAAGAAGCGATGCTGGCCCCCTCTCCCCCATGGGGGAGAGGGGTGAGGTGGCTCTTGGCTTCCCAATCGCGCCCCCCTCGCCGACCCGCTGCGCGGACCACCTCTCCCCGACGGGAGAGGGAAAGAAAGAGGTCGAATCAATTCGCGTCCAGGGCGCGGGCGGTGGCGTCGATCCAGGTGCGCTGGGGACCCACCAGCGTCGCCCCGGTGACGCCGCCGCAGCCGCGCGCGCCGCCGGCCGCCGTCGACCAGCCGATGATGCCGGCGACGGTTCCATTCAGGAATACCGGGCCGCCGCTGTCGCCGGTGCAGCCGCCGGCGGCGGGTGATCCAGCGGAATCGCTGGCGGACAGGCGGATCATGATGCCGCCGGTGGTGCCGATGCTCGGCAGGTTGACCACGCGCAGCGTGCCGGCCGACTTGCCGTCGCCGTCCTTCACCACGCCATAGCCGGCGAGGGTGAAGGCGGTGCGGCGGGCCGGGAGCGCCGGCTCGCTGGACAGCCGCGCCGGGCGGAAATTCGCCGGCAGCGGCGCCGACAGCTTCACCAGCGCGAGGTCCGGCGTCGGCCGGCGGGTTTCGAACGAGGCCGGGTCGAATTGCGGGTGCAGCGCCACCCGGCTGGCCTCGATGAGGCGCGGGCCGGAAGCCTCGAACGCCACCGCCGCATAGTTCGCCGCCGGCTGCACGCAATGGGCGGCGGTGAGCACGACGTACGGGGACAGCACCACCCCGGTGCAGGAGGCGCCGCGCGTCGAGACGATCAGCGCGGTCTGCGCCCTGGTCGCCTCGTCCGCCGGCCGACCGCCGACGATGGCGGAGGCCGGCGCGGCGATACCGACCAGCATCGCGGCGAGGGCGAGGCGCAGCCCAATGGCGCGCTTCGGGACAGGACGCTTCAGGCACATGCGGACGGCGCGCATCGGGCTTCCTCGGCAGGGGTGGCGCGGTTCTGCCGTCCGGGCCGGCCGGCGTCAAGGCGGCGGCGCCTGTCCCGGCCTTGCCGCCGCGCCGTTTCAGCACATCAGGGGAGGGGCCGATGCCCGCTTTGCTGCTCGCGGGGCCCGCGAGCGAACCGCTTACGCTCGCCGAGGCGAAGGACTTCCTGCGTGTCGACCACGACGCCGAGGACGCGCTGATCACATCGATGATCGTTGCCGCGCGCGCCACGGTGGAGACGCTGACCCGCCGGGCGCTGATCGACCAGAACTGGCGGCTGGTGCGCGATGCCTGGCCGGCGAGCGGGCTGATCCCGGTGCCGGTCTCGCCGCTGCGCGCGCTCGATGCGGTGGCACTGATCGATGCCGAGGGCAACGAGGTGGCGGTGCCGCCCGGCGGCTTCGTCATCGACACCGCGCGGCTGCCGGGGCTGATCCGCGTCGATCGGGCATCGGTGGCGGCGCCGCTGCGCCCGCTCGCCGGCATCGCGCTCGATATCACCGCCGGGCACGGGCCGGGCGCCGCCGACGTGCCGGCGCCGCTGATCGAGGCGGTGCGGCTGGTGCTGGCGCACTTCTACGAGCACCGCGACGAGACGGGGGCGTCGAACGCCTTTCCCGCCACGCTGGGTGCCCTGGTGGCGCCCTATCGGGTGACGCGGCTGTGAGCGGGGCGGGTACGCTGCGCCACCGGCTGACCCATGAGACGCCGGTGGCCACACCCGACGGGCTCGGCGGAACGACGCTGACCTATCAGGCGGTGGGCGACCTATGGGGCGCGATCCGTAGCGACGCCGCCCCTGCCGAGATCGCCGACCGGCCCGGCGCGGTGCTGACGCATCGGGTGACGCTGCGCGCGCCGGCGGCGGTGAAGCCGGGCGACCGGCTGCGGCTCGGCGCGCGGGTGCTGCTGGTCGAGACGGTGAGCGATCCGGAGGGGCGCGGACGGCGGCTCGCCTGCCGCTGCCGGGAGGAGACACCATGAATTTCGCATCGACCTTGAAGCCGGGCGGGCTTGCCCGGCTGATCGCCGCCTTGCGCCGGCAGGTGGCCCGTCGCGAAGCCGCGGCCCCGCCTGAGGCGGGACGATGAGCGCGGCGACGGCCTTGCGGGCCGCGCTCTACCAGGCGCTCGTCGCCGACGCGCCGCTGACCGCCGCACTGGGCGGGGCGCGCATCCACGACGTGCCGCCGGCCTCGCCGGACTTCCCCTATGTGACGCTGGGCGAGGCGCAGGTGCTCGACTGGTCCACCGCCACCGAACGCGGCGAGGAGCATCGGCTGACGCTGCATGTCTGGTCGCGCCAGGGCGGGCATGGCGAGGCGCACCGCATCGCCGCGCTGGTGCAGGAGGCGCTGCACGACGCGGCCCTGCCGCTCGCCGAGGGGCGGCTGATCAATCTGCGCCACACCGGCGCCGAGATCCGGCGTGAATCGGGCGGGCGCACCTATCGCGCCATCGTCCGTTTTCGCGCGGTGACGGAATCCGGTTGAAGATACTCATCCGACTTTAGGAAGCCCGGCCAAGGGGCGGAAGAGACTCGGGAAGATGTCTTCATCCTGAATCGGAAGACGAGATCGCCTGGCGGCATTTCCTGACGTTGATTCAGAAGATGAAGACGCCGCCCGCGCCCGTCGCCAGCCGCCGATACTGACTCAAGGTTACCGCAGGGCGGTTAACGGTCCCTCACCACCAGAACAGGAGACGGCCATGGCCGCGCAGAAGGGCAAGGACCTGCTTTTGAAGATCCATGACGGCTCGACCTATGTGACGGTCGCCGGGCTGCGCTCGCGGCAGATCGCCTTCAACACCGAGACGGTCGACGTCACCCACGCCGAGAGCGCCGGGCGCTGGCGCGAGCTGCTCGCCGGGGCGGGGGTAAAGCGGGCGTCCGTCTCCGGTTCCGGCGTGTTCAAGGACGCCGCCTCCGACGCGCTGATCCGCCAGAGCTTCTTCGACGGCGCGGTGCAGAACGCCCAGCTGCTGGTGCCGGATTTCGGCACCGTCACCGGGCCGTTCCAGATCTCCTCGCTGGAGATCGCCGCCGAGCACGACCGCGAGGTGACCTTCGACATCGCGCTGGAGAGCGCCGGCGAACTCGTCTTCGTCGCGCTGTGAGGAGCGAGGGGATGAGCGTTTTCGCGATCAACCGGCATCGCGGCGAGATCGCCGCCGAGCTTGACGGGCGCCGGCGCCGGCTGGTGCTGACCCTCGGCGCGCTGGCCGAGCTGGAGGAGGCCTTCGGCGCCGCCGACCTCGTGGCGCTGACCGAGCGCTTCGGCGCTGGACGGCTTTCCGCCCGCGATGCCGTGCGCATCATCGCCGCCGGGCTCAACGGCGCCGGCGAGGCGGTCGGCATCGAGGAGGTGGCGGGCATGACCACGCCCGGCGGGGCTACCGGCTTCGCCCGTATCGTCGGCGAGCTGATCGCCGCCACTTTCGGCGGCGTGCCGGAAGACGGGCGGCCGGCGACGGATCTGCCGCCGGACCCTCGGGTGCCGCGGCGGGACTGAACGCGGCCGACGGCCCGCGTCCCGTCGCGGCCTTTCCCTGGGCCGAAGCCATGGCCTTCGGCTTCGGCCGGCTGCGGCTTGCCGCGCGCGACTTCTGGGCGCTGACCCCGCGCGAGCTCGCCGCCGCCATGCGCGCTGTCGCCGGTCCCGCACGCCGGCCGCTCGATCGCGCCGGCCTCGCCGGGCTGATGGCGCGGTTTCCCGATTGAACCCGACGTTTCGGGCACCCGACGTTGCCGCACCGATTTGCCGACCACCCGACGGAGCCGACATGACCAAGAACGACACCTTCGCGGCGGAAAGCCTCACCGTCGAGATTTCCGCCGATACCACCGCCTTCCGGCGTGAACTCTCCGACGCCGAGCGGCTGGCGCGCGGCTTTGGCCGGGCGGTGGGCGATGCGCTCACCGGCGCGGCGGTGAAGGGCAGGGAGGCCGACGACGTGATCCGCGCGCTCGGGCTGCGGCTGTCCTCGCTGGCGCTCGACATGGCCCTGCGGCCGGTGGAGCAGGGCTTCGCCAGCCTGGTGCAGGGGCTATTCGGCGGTGCGCTCGGCTTCGCGAAAGGCGGTGTGTTTCGGGGCGGCGCCTTCGAGGGCGGCCGGGTGGTGCCGTTCGCCTCCGGCGGCGTGGTGGCCAGCCCGACCTATTTCCCGCTCGCCGGCGGCCGCATCGGGCTGATGGGCGAGGCCGGGGCGGAGGCGATCCTGCCGCTGGCGCGCGGGGCGGACGGCCGGCTGGGGGTTGCGGCCGGTGGCGGCAGGCGGGCGGTGAACGTTACCGTCAACGTCTCGACGCCCGATGTCGGCTCGTTCCGGCGCTCCGAGGCCTATCTCGCCGGGCTGGTGAGCCGCGCCGTGGCGCGCGGCGAACGCAGCGCCTGACGCCCTTCGCTCTCTCCCGCATTCGCAACGAAAGGCTCGATCATGGCCGCCTTCCACGAGGTGCTGTTCCCGCTCGACATCGCGCTCGGCGCGGCGGGCGGGCCGGAGCGGGCGACCGAGATCGTCACCACCCTGACCGGCCGCGAGGAGCGCAATACCCGCCTCGCCCATTCCCGGCGGCGCTGGGACGCCGGCTATGGCGTCACCTCGCTGATCCAGCTCGCCAGCGTCGTCGCCTTCTTCGAGGAGCGGCGCGGACGGCTCTATGGTTTCCGTTGGCGCGACCGGCTCGACCATTCCTCCGCCGCGCCCGGCGCCGTGCCCGGCCCGCTCGACCAGGCGCTCGGCACCGGTACCGGCGCGCAGGCGCAGTTCCGGCTCGTCAAGACCTATGGCGGCGTCCATGCGCCCTATGCCCGGCCGATCGCCAAGCCGGTCGGCGGCACGGTGCGGGTGGCGGTCGATGGAGCCGAGCGGATCGAGGGGACGCACTACGCGCTCGATGCCACGCTCGGCACCATCAGCTTCTTCGCCGGCCATGTGCCGGGCGCGGGTGCGGCGGTGACGGCGGGGTTTCAGTTCGACGTGCCGGTGCGCTTCGACACCGATTTTCTCGAGGTGAACCTCACCGCCTTCGAGGCCGGGCAGATCCCGCGCATCCCGATCCTGGAGATACGGCCATGAGAACGCTGCCGACGGAATTTTCCGCCGCTCTGGCCACCGGCGCGACGACGCTGGCGCGCTGCTGGCGGCTGACCCGCCGCGACGGTGCGGTGCTGGGGCTGACCGAACATGATGGCGACCTGACGGTGGATGGCACGCTGTTCCTTGCCGCGGCCGGCGTCGGCGGCAGCGAGAACCCGGCGGCGCTGGGGTTCGCCGCCGCCGGCGGCGAACTCACGGGTGCGCTGGCCGCCGACCAGCTCGACGAGCGGGATCTCGCGGCCGGGCTCTATGACGGCGCGGCGGTGGACCTGCTGCTGGTCGACTGGTCGAACCCGGCCAGCTTCATCCGGCTGCGGCGGGGGCATCTCGGCGAGGTGCGGCGCGAGAACGGCGTGTTCGTCGCCGAATTGCGGGCGCTGTCCGATGCGCTGGGGCAGGTACGCGGGCGACTTTTCACGCGGAGCTGCGATGCCGATCTCGGCGATGCGCGCTGCCGGGTCGATCTCGCGGCGCCGGGTTTGCGCGGAGAGGGCGTCGTGGCCGCGGTGGAAGCTGCGGGGCTGTTCCGCGCGGATGGGCTCGACGGCTTCGCGGCGGACCGGTTCACCCAGGGACGGCTCGCCTTCACCCATGGTGCCAATCAGGGCTTCGCCACCGAAGTGAAGGCGCATGGACGGGCCGGCGCCACGGTGCGGCTGGAGCTGTGGCAGCGGCCGCCGGAGCCGCTGGCGGTGGGCGACGCCTTCACCGTCACCGCCGGCTGCGACAAGCGGCTCTCGACCTGCCGCGACCGTTTCTCCAACGCGACGAACTTCCGCGGCATGCCGCATATGCCCGGCAATGACGCGGTGGTGCGAATCGCGCGGCCGGGGGCGAGCTGACATGAGCGGCATGGAATTGCGGGCGCGGGTGATCGAGGAGGCCCGCGCATGGATCGGCACGCCCTATCTGCACCGCGCCTCGTGCAAGGGCGCGGGAGCGGACTGCCTCGGCCTGGTGCGCGGGGTGTGGCGGGCGGCGATCGGCGCCGAGCCCGAGGCGCTGCCGGCCTATGCGCCGGACTGGGCGGAGGCCAGCCAGGCCGAGCAACTGGCCGGCGCCGGCTTCCGCCATCTCGTGCCGGTGGCGGTCGAGGCGGTGCGGCCGGGCGACGTGCTGCTGTTCCGCTGGCGGGCGCATCTGCCGGCCAAGCATGCGGCGATCCTGGTGGCACCGGACCGCATGGTGCACGCCCATGACGGCGCCGCGGTGGCGGAGGTTGCCTTCGCGCCCTGGTGGCGGCGCCGGCTCGCCTATGGCTTCGCCTTTCCGGGAGCGGAGTGAGGGGCGCCAGAACCCCTTGCCGATCCGCTTCGCGGGCCATCTCTCCCCGACGAGGAGAGGACAGGAAGAGGCTGGCAGCCGTTGTTCCGGACGGCCGCCGGCCGATCCCGGATCGGGATCGCGCAGTCAGCCAAACCGCTTCGCCGCGGCCGGGATGACGGCTGCATTTTACGTCGCGCGATCCGGGCGGGTGCCACCGCCGGGTCCATCGGCGCCGTGCCACACCTTTGATTCAGTGGAATCCTCTTATGGCGACACTCATTCTCGGAGGTGCCGGTGCGGCGCTGGGCGGCTCGCTGTTCGGGCCGCTCGGCGCCATTGCCGGCCGGGCCATCGGGGCGCTCGGCGGCGCGGTGATCGACCGGGCGCTGCTCACGCCCGGCCGCACCGTCGAGGGTCCGCGCCTCGCCGATCTCGACGTCATGACCTCGGTCGACGGGGCGCCGATGCCGCGGCTCTATGGTCGGGCGCGGCTTTCGGCGCAGCTGATCTGGGCGGCGGATGTCGAGGAGGTGGTCTCGACCGAAACCACCTCGGCGGGCGGCAAGGGATCCTCGCTCGGCGGCGGCAGCACCACCACCACGACCTACTCCTACTATGCCAGCTTCGCCGTCGGGCTGAGCGAGGGGCCGGTGAGCTGGATCGGCCGCGTCTGGGCCGACGGCCGCGAACTGGATCTGCAGGGGCTGAACGTCCGCACCTATCTGGGCGGCGAGGAGCAGATGCCCGATCCGCTGATCGCGGCACTGCACGGCGAGGGGGCGCCGGCCTATCGCGGGCTGGCCTATCTCGTCTTCGAGCGGCTGCCGCTGGCCGATTTCGGCAACCGTCTGCCGCAGCTCTCGGTCGAGGTGGAGCGGGCGGTCGGGGCGCTCGAGCCGCGCATCCGGGCGGTGACGATGATCCCCGCCGCCACCGAATTCGGCTACGACACCACCGAGCTGGTGCAGGCGCGAGGTCCGGGAGCCTATGCGGCGGAGAACCGCCATGTCACCGTCGCCGACAGCGATTTCGCGGCGTCGCTCGACCGGCTGCTCGCCTGCTGTCCCAATCTCGAGCGGGTGGCGCTGGTGGTGTCGTGGTTCGGCACCGATCTGAGGGCGGGCCACTGCGAGGTGCATCCCGGCGTCGAGCGGCGGGACAAGACCGTGAAGGCCGGCAACCTCACCGAAGCGTGGCGGGTAGCCGGCCGCGTGCGGGCCGATGCGCATCTGGTCAGCAGCCATGACGGACGCCCGGCCTATGGCGGGACCCCTTCCGACCGCAGCGTCGTGCGTGCGATCCAGGCGCTGAAGGCGCGCGGGCTGAAGGTGACGCTCTATCCGTTCATCATGATGGACCTGCCGGCCGGGAACGGCCGGCCCGACCCGTGGACCGGCAATGCCGACCAGCCCGGCTATCCCTGGCGGGGGCGCATCACCTGCGATCCGGCGCCGGGGCGGCCCGGCTCGCCGGACGCCACGCCCACGGCCGCTGCGCAGGTGTCCGCCCTGTTCGGCAGCGCGGCAGCGGCGCATTTCGCCATCGCCGGCGGCGAGGTCTCCTATTCCGGCCCGGCCGAATGGGGGCTCAACCGCATGGCGCTGCACTATGCCAAGCTGAGCGTGCTGGCCGGCGGCGTGGAGGCGATCCTGATCGGCTCGGAGATGGCGGCGCTGACGCGGGTGCGCTCCGGCACCGGCCTCTATCCGGCGGCGAACGCCTATGCGGCGCTGGCCGGCGAGGTGAAGGCGGTGGTCGGGGCGGGCACGCTGGTCTCCTATGCCGCCGACTGGACGGAATACGGCTCGCATGCGCTGGAGGGCGGGGCGGAGCTGCGGTTTCCGCTCGATCCGCTGTGGGCCGCGCCGGCGATCGACTTCATCGGCATCGACTGGTACGCGCCGCTCGCCGACTGGCGCGACGGCAGCGCCCATCTCGACGCCGCGGAATATGAGAGCGGCTACGAGACCGCCTATCTCGCCGCCAATGTCGCCGGCGGCGAGGGCTTTGACTGGTACTATGCCGACGAGGCGGGGCGGGCCAGCCAGACCCGGCTGCCGATCACCGACGGCGCCTATGGCGAGCCCTGGGTGTTCCGCCAGAAGGACATCGCCGCCTGGTGGGCCAATGCCCATCACGAGCGCGTCGGCGGGGCGCGGCTGCCGAGCCCGACCGGCTATGTGCCGGGTTCCAAGCCGGTGCGGCTTACCGAGATCGGCTGCGCGGCGGTCGACAAGGGCGCGAACCGGCCGAGCGTGTTTCCAGATCCCAAATCGGTGGAGAACGGCTTGCCGCCATTCTCCAGCGGCCGGCGCGACGACCTGATCCAGCGCCGGCATCTCGAAGCCTCGTTCGACGCCTTCGCCGCCGATGCGGTCAATCCGGTCGCGCCCGGCCTGCCGGGCGGGCGGATGATCGAGGCGGGCGGCTTCTATGCCTGGACCTGGGATGCGCGCCCGTTCCCCGCTTTTCCGCTCTCCAGCGATGTGTGGGCGGACGGGGCCAACTGGAGGACCGGCCACTGGCTGTCCGGACGGCTGGGCGCCGCCCCCCTGGCGGAAACCTGCGCGGCGATCGCCGCCGATGCCGGGGTCGCGGGGCTCGACGCCTCGCAACTCACCGGGGTGGTCGACGGCTATGTCGTCGACCGGCCGATGAGCGCGCGCGCGGCGCTGGAGCCGCTCGCCCGGGTGTTCGGCTTCGACCTGACCGAGAAGGGCGACGGCATGGCGCTGCGCCCGCGCGGCGGGCGGGTGAAGGCGGAGCTGACCGACGAGGATTTCCTCGCCGACGAAGGGCGGCCGGCCCCACGTTTCACCCGCGGCTCGGAAGCAGAACTGCCGCTTTCAGTGACCATCGGCTTTGTCGATGTGATGGCGGATTACCGCCGTTCCACCGCCGCCTCGCGCCGGCTCGCCGGCGCGGCGCGGGTGGAAACCAGCCTCGACGTCGCCATGGCGACGCATGACGGGCTGGTCTCCGGCCTCGCCGAAATGTGGCTTCAGGACGTGTGGGCGGGACGCGAGAGCGTGCGTTTCGCCCTGCCGCCCTCGACGCTGGCGCTGGAACCCGGCGACGTGGTGGGCGTGACACGTGACGGCCGGCGGCGGCTGGTCGAGATCGTGCAGATCGACGACACCGAAGCGCGGGAGGTGACCGGCCGCAGCATCGATCCCGGCGTGTTCGCGCTGGCGGTGCGCGAACCGCGCGAGACAAGCGCGGCGCTGCCGGCGGCAGCCGGGCCGCCGGAGCTGGCGGTGCTCGCCCTGCCGGCGCTGCCTTCCGCCAGCACGGCGACGCCGACGACGCTCGCCTGGCTCGCCGGCTTCGTCTCGCCCTGGCCGGGAGCGCTGGCGGTATGGCGCGGCATCGACGGCGCGAGCTTCGAGCGGGTGGCGACGGTCCCGGCACCGGCGGTGATGGGGCGGCTGACCGAAGCGCTGGCGCCGGGCGTGCCCTGGCTGTGGCAGCGCGGTTCGCCGCTGAAGGTCGAGCTGCATGGCGGGCTGCTGGCGGCGGCAAGCGAGGAGGCAGTGCTGAACGGTGCCAATCTGGCGGCGCTGGTGGCGCCCGACGGCACCGTCGAGGTGATCCAGTTCAGCGAAGCCCAACTGGTCGGCACGCGGCTGTGGTCGCTCGGCGGGCTCCTGCGCGGGCAGGGCGGCACCGAGGCGCGGGCGACGGTGGCATGGCCGGCCGGCACGCTGTTCGTGCGGCTCGACCGCAACCTCGCCGGGGTGGCCGAGGGGAGCGAGCTGGTCGGCCGGGCGCTGACGCTGCGGGCCGGGCGGGCCGACCGCGACCATGGCGACCCCGTCGTCGCGCAACTGGAGGCCACCGTCTCTGGTCGGGCGCTGACGCCGCTTGCCCCGGTGCATGCGCGGGCGCGGCGGACGGCGGCGGGGGTCGAGATCGGCTGGATCCGCCGCACCCGCCAGCAGGGCGACAACTGGGATGTCGTGGAGGTGCCGCTCGGCGAGGCCTCCGAAGCCTATCGGGTCGAGATACTGGACGGCACCAATGTGGTGCGGAGCGTGGCGGTTTCGCTCCCGGCCTTCCTTTATCCGGCGGCGGAGGAGATCGCCGATTTCGGCGCCGCCCGGAGTTTCCTCGACCTGCGCATCGCGCAGCTTTCCGCCAGCGTCGGCGCGGGAACACCGCTCCTGACACGGCTTGCCATCTGAGTTCCTCGGCCTGATCGCCGCAACAGCACGAGACAATCATGAGCGAGACGACACCGTCGCTGGCGCTGCCGCTGCTTGCGGCGGCGCAGGCGCAGAAGCACGTGACACACAATGAGGCCCTGCTGCTGCTGGATGCCGCGGTGCAACTGGCGGTGATCGACCGCACGCGCACCGCCCCGCCCTCGGAACCGTCCCCCGGCGACCGTCACATCGTCGCCGCCGGCGCCGGCGGCGACTGGATCGGACGGGCCGGCATGGTGGCGCTGCATGACGGCGCCGGCTGGCGGTTCCTGTCCCCTCGCGCCGGCTGGCGGGCGCATGTGGTGGCCGAGGGACGCAGCGTCGGCTTCGACGGCGCTGCCTGGCGCGACGCGCTGGCCTTCTCGCCATCCGGTGCCGGGGTGGCGCTGCGGGTGGTATAGCGCGCCGGCGCCTTTTGCAGTGATCGCCGACACCTTTTGCAGCGGGGCAAGCATAGCGCGCCGCTGCCTTTGGCAGTGGGTTCACCATAGCGCACCGCTACCTTTTGCCGTGATCGCCGCCGCCCTTTGCTTTTGCCGGCTGCGACAAACTACGCCTCTGGGCCGGTGGGCAGGTAAGGACTTAGACACTGGCTCATGGCAGGCATTCAGCTACCTTGAACGGTTTGCGTTGGCTGTGCACTGTATCCAAGACAATACTCGACGCGGCGTGCCGATGAGGGGGGAATGATGGCCAAAAGGGTGTGTGCGTTCTGTGGAAAATTTGATCAAACAACTTCGGAGCATCTATTCGGACAATGGATCAAAGATGAGATACCCGAAGAATATAAAACTGCTAAAACTGAGCATGCCGTATCGTTTATTTCTGACGACGGCGTACTAAAAACAAAGCGCGGGGTATTGGATCGCCGACAGGGAAATCCCATATCTCATAAACTTCCAATAATGTGCCTAGAGTGCAATAATGACTTGGGTAATGTGCATAGCTCTAACAAGCCAGTATTGCGAAATTTATTCAATGGAAATTGGAATGATTTTGATAAAATAAATCTTGCTGCCATATCACAATGGATAACGATGGTTGTAATGGATAATGAATTTGATAATTCAAGAATAGTAAGAATACCTCAGGAATATAGACAGGCATTTAGGGAAAACAGAAAAATTCCTGAAAATTTTCACATTTATATAGGTCGGACAAATAATGTATGTTGGGGGCGAAAGTGGTCCAAGGCCAGCGGGAATGGTTTGCACATGTTATTTGTCATTGGTCATCTTGTAGTATTGGCGATATACGAAATTAAAGAGCATGTGAATAGAAATGATATAGTTCCAAGGCATTTTAAACTTAAGAGAATATATCCATCAATCAGTGAAAATGGAGTCGATTTTCTCGATATAAAGGCGAGTGAATTGATGGAGGGCATTTACGAAATGTGGGGTATGTTTGGTTGGATTACCGAGGCAGACGCCCTCGCTCCTAAATGGGACTGAAGATCAGCTAAGGCGTTGATGTAAGGCCTGTGCAATTGCCTCGGTCGACCCGTAGCGGCTGGAGTTCATATCCGGGTTGACGGCCCAGCGCTGCAAGGCGGCCTATAGCGCGCTGCTGCCTTTAGTGGCGGGCTCAGGTACAACGTGCCAGTCGCGAAGGATCGCACGTCAGTGCTTCCAGGGCGGCAATCTGACCAAAGCGAAGTCGTTACACTCTGTCTCCGCCGCTTATGGGCATGGTCTCATGGAACCAATAGCATTCAGTGCCGCCAGGGGCGGCAAAGACACGCGCGGGTTCTTCACTGCCGAGAATGCTCCTAACGAAATCCACTCCCATCGGCTCTTCGGAAAGATATCGCCTAAATCCAAAAGCAACTGCATCGGCAACTTGTACAAGAAGGTCGGCTTTTTTCTCAACAAAATGGACAGGGTTTCTAATTCTACTTACGGAAAGATCGCCATCCTGATCTATATATCCCTTTTTATCGTCTTTTTCTGTTCTTCTCATCATGTCCTTTCCTATATATAACGGATTGTCTTTTATATAGGCCGGCATATTTCTTATATACTTTCTCATATTAATATTGTCTTCTGCTACTACATATGCAATTTCCCTAGGCCCAGCGTGATTTCTGATATTTCTGTCTGATACCGCAATGCAGTGTTTATAGGCTATAATAAGCTCCGCCTGTTCTTGAGAAAGTTTTGCATCTTCAAAAGGTGTGGCACCCCTCCACATTGTGCTTACACAAATTGCCATACTAAACATTCTCGGCACAGACATCATTCTATGAAGTAGCCTCAATCGATCAGATGGCACCCAATCTACGTCTTTATATTTCGATCCGTTGAATATATCCATGGCATGAAAAACAAAGTCATTTCTTATACTGCTAGGAACACTTTGCAATATCTCTCTTATTCTTTCATCGGCCGACATAATATGTTTGTCAGCATCGGCAATGACGCCGGCAACGACCGTAACTGGTTCAGGTGCTGAAGTTCCCGCTTCGTCAATAAATATGAATCTCACGTCCCTATGCTCCCAAATCTGGCCGCTGCGACTCAATTGCTGCAGGTGCAGCGCGCAAAATCAAATGGCCAATTGCGAAGTGTCAAATGGCCCCCTCGTTGCTTAGCGCGACGGATCATATGTCAGTGGTTCCGATCGCATTTTAAGGCTCATTGCGAGCCCCTTTCGTCTGGCCGATGCGCTTGGCGAGCCACGATAGCTTCGGCTCGACGCGCACGCCGCCAGCGTGCCCCATGAAGGCCAGCAAATCGGCCTCATCGGAGAAGGCGACAATGACGTGTCGCTTCCCCTCCAGTATGGTCGACGCAGTCATTGGTGCGCACGACGGATAGAACTGGCCGCCGCGCAGCAAGTCCCGTGCATGCTCCTCCGGAAAGGCGACCTGGAAGCGGTAGTCGCGGTGCAATTGCGCCTCCGAGAACTCACCCTTGCGCCGCATCTTTCAGCCTCCGCGACGGGCGCCCTCTCACATAGCCCCATGAGGCTTCCTGGCGGGCCTTCTCCAGCTCCGCTTCCAGGAACTGCTGGCCTATCAGCAGCGCCATGACGGTTGCGCGCGCATCCCCGCCGCAGGTAGCGATAGCCTCCTCGACGTCTGTTTCTGAAATGACAATCGGTTCCCGTTCGGCGGGCTGCTGCTCGCTCGGCATGGTCGGCTCCCTCGGTTGAGGCCGCCATTGATTCCATGAGAACGAAACGAGAACAATCCCTACTCCTGTCCGGCCTCATGCCAATCTCTCATGAGCAGCCGCGAGAGTTCGGAACGCGATTGCCGCAGCCATTGGGCAAACCCCGTTACCGATGACGAAGGATCGCTCCACCCGATGGGCCACCCCATCACCCACTCGCCAAAGGCAGGGTTCCAGCTCAGGTCGCCTTTCGAGCACCGCGTCCCAGGCTTCAAACTCAAGTGGAGCGGGAGCGAAAAGCGGAAGTTCATCGCCGGCCCGGGCTTCCAGCCGGTCGCCTTCGCCACTCGGTAGACCAGCGACCAGCTCTTGGCGGCTGTTCCCAACGACACCTGACTGCCGGACTGATCCAGTGCCGGCACGAACATCCAGCCGCTGGCGTCGATCCTCACCTCCGCTCGATTGGCATAGACGGTCGTGGTCGGCGTGGGCCAGCACGAAGAGCCGTTCTCGCCAATGCGGAGCGCCCGCCTCAGCCGCCGAGAACAGGCCCGCCTCGACGCGGTAGCCCATGCTCTGAAGCTCTCTGGCGACGACGTCGAAACCGAGGTTGACGTGCCCAGGTACGTTTTCGAGGAACACCCAGCGAGGCCCGCATTCGCGGACGATCCGGGCGACATGGGGCCAGAGGTGCCGTGGATCTCGCTCGCCTTGCCTTCGGCCGGCAAACGAGAAGGGCTGGCAGGGATATCCCGCAGAGACGAGATCCACGACGCCACGCCAAGGGCGGCCGTCGAAGGTGGAAAGATCGTCCCACACAGGCGCATCACATAGCGCCGCGTCCGCCATCCTCGCCACGAGAAGGCTTGCGGCGAAGGCGTCGCGCTCGACGTAGCAGACAGTCTGATAAGCGGGTTCCGCGATGTGGAGGCCGAGCTCCAGGCCTCCAGCTCCTGCGCACAGCGCAAGGCCTCGGATTGGTCGGCGAGGGTCAGCGGTTTCGAGGGAAGATAGAGCCACAAGCGTCGTCTCCTGGTGAAAGACGCTCGCGGCGCTCGGGAATGGGCTCGGCCGGCCTCAGGGAATTGAGTGTGCCGCAACGGCGGCACTTGATCTCGATGGTATCGCGGATCGCAGCGGTTCGAAAAAGTAGCGCGCTGCAACGGCATCGTACGTCGTTCACTCGTTCTTAAGCTCACATGGTGCACCCCGCCTGCCGGCGGGGTAGCGGTCATGTGTCGGTGCTGCTCGCGGGTCAGGTTCCCCAACATGCGCCCGCGCCGGCGAAAGCCGGACCTCGCCACCGTCAGGCCAGCATCGAGATATCGATAGCGCCCGATTCTTCCATGCGGATATTGGCGGCACGCGTGGGATGCAGGCCGTCCAGCGTCCACCTGTTGGCGACGGGATCGTAGATCCACAGGCCGCTGTTCCGGCCGCTTTCCCAGACATCCGCGCACTCGAAATACCCGTGCAGCGGATGCCCTTCGCCTCCGGCCCGGAGAGCCCCGACCAATCCGGTTTCCGCCGGCGCGCCGCCAATCAAGGGGGCGCCGTCACGGATCCAGTCGTTGACGGCCTGTCGCACGCCGCCTTCGAAGCCGGTGGCGACCGTTTGGCCGCCCAGGTCGATAAACCCGTTGGAGCTGGAGCATGACGGCGTGATCGTCGTCTGGAAGAACCGCGTGCCGGGATTGACCTTGTACGGCACCGCCAAGCTCCACAGCTTCAGCATTGCCGCCTTGTTTTGCTCGACGGTCAAGCCGGCCATGCCGTTGATGCCGAGCTGGAAGATGGCGTTCTTCACATACCGAAGCAGCGAGAATTTTCGATCGTAGGAGGCGGAGTAATCGCCGATCGACGCCCCGGCGCAGGAAGCCATGATGTAGGCACGATGCGGGGCAAGCGAACGGCCGAGCACGCCGAAGCCAAGATCCGCCACGTCATCTTCGGTGTAGCTGTCGCCCGTGCCCTCGCCGATGGAGTCGGTGAAGCCGATCACGGAGCCGTGCGTCGTGCGGGCGATGATCGCCATCGGCCAGACGCCGGCCGCGCGCGGCGGCGGATCGGACGGGTTGCCGGGGAAACGATAGGTCAGATCAACAACGCGGTTGGCCGGCGTGCCGGTGCCCCCCGAGACCGTCGAACCCTCCGGCAGCGAGGCGAAGGCGTTCTGGCGGAACAGGTTGTTGATGTAGCCGACTCCCCCGTAGAGCACGATGCGCGTCTCGAATTCGGTGCCCGCCGGCAGCGTGGTCATTGCGCCATGCGTGAGATCCGAGACGCTGATGAAGTCGGAGCAGATCTGCCCGCCGGACGGCATGCCACCCTCGAACGCCCCGTCGAAGCGAAACTTGGTGAGCGAGCCCACGGGATACTGGATCGAGACGCCAACCGAATAGGCCGACTGGATGGCATGCTCGGCCTTGTCGACGGTGCGAAAGATGAACCAGTTCGGGATGACGACGGCGATTTCGGACACTTCCGCGCGCAGCGTGTGCCGGTTGTGGGAGAAGACCGAAACGCCATCCGTCGCCTGGTTCGTCGGCACCCGGCAGTTGGTGGCGACCTGGCCGTAATGCTCGCCCGCGCGCAACGGGAAATCCCCGACATTCGCAGGGAGGAAGCCTGCCATGTTGATGGCGGAGGCGAGCGACGTGCGCCCGAAATAGCCGCCGGCATCGTGCCCGATAAGGTGGGTAACAGCACGCTGCGGCGCGAGTTCGATTTCACCGGCCATCACGAGACCTTTCCAGCGAGAGACACAAGGGAGCCGTCCGACCGCCTGATGCGCAGCACGACGCGGGAGCCGTCCGCCGCCTTCCCGGCAAGGAAGGCATAGCCGGCCGGCGGCATGTCCTGCCCGCGCGGCGGCGTCAGGCCGGTGGCGGCAACGGAAATGAAGGGGTTGATGGCAATGCCGATCATAGCTGGGTGAACCCCGAGAGGACGCCGACGCCGGCGGCGGCGACGAAGAAATGAAGGGCGCCGGCGGGAAGCCCCGCCGCATGCCCGGAGGGGTGCTCGATCACGCTGTCGGTGAAGACGAGACGCGGCCAGGACGTCGACGGCGAGGAGATCGAGAAGGCGTCGCCGATCGGCGTGGCGGCGGGAATGGTGATGGCGACCTCGCCGAGGCCGGGAGCCAGGCGCAGCATCCGGCACAGATGGTTCGTCCGGTCATAGGCGATCGGGCCGAGCACCGTCACCACCTCGATCGGGCCGAGGATCATCTGCAAGCGACGCCGCACGGTTGCGTCGAGCGGATCGGCGTTGAGGTTGATGGGCGGCGTCGCCATCACGCATGCCCGTACAGCACGAGGGCCGGCGTCGTGTCGGTCGGCTGGCCGGCGATGCCATGCGCGTAGGATTTGACGATCGCCCGGCCGCTGAAGGGCAGCACGGCGCCAGCCTCACGGGTGTAGGGCAGGATCTTGCCGGCCTCGTCCTCGATAAGCACGGTGCCCGCCGTCTCGAAGACGAGATAGCGCCAGCGCTGCTCATAGCCGCCCGACGCCTTGCGCACGAGGCTGACCTTGTCGCCGGCCGGCCACGCGACCACCGGCAGGAGCTGCTGGTGCACGACGCCCGGATCGGAGGGGCCGAGCGAATAGGTGCGCTTCGCCATGATCAGCCCTCCGAACCCGGCGCCGGCCAAGCGAAGTCGGCCGCGGCACGGGCATCGTCGGCGTTCCCGGCCTCGTCGATCGCCCGCTTGGCGCCCAGCCGGGCCATTTCGATGGCCGCGCCGATGCCCAGCCACGCCTGATAATTGGCGAGCACGACCGCCGCGACGCCGGCGAGGTCCGAAGCGGTGATGCCGATCTCGGCCGCGAGCAGCGGATAGTTGGCGGCGTCCGGCGCAGCGTCGCCCGCAAGTCGGCGCGCTTCGTCGGCCTTCGCGCTATAGGTCATCGCCTGGCCGGTGCCGGCCGTGATGTATCTGAGCCGCTCGGCTTCCGCCGCGCTGTCCACCTGTGCTTTCAGCGTGGCTTTCAGCGCCGCCAGCTCCACCGGCGGCAGCGCCGGCGGCACAAGCGTGTTGCCGGCGACGATCCAGCCGATGCCGGCACCCTCCACCTCCCAGTAGTCGCCGACGGCCGTCAGAGCGGAGCCATCGGGAAAGGTGACCTGGTCGAGGCGAACGAGGGAGCCATCGGGAACTAGAAGGGTGTTGACGACGACATTATCGAAGACGAGCTGCACAGTGCGCATTGGTGTCACCCCGGAAAGGTTTCGAACCGAAAGAAGGGATTGCCGCCCCGGCCGCCATTGGAGCCGGCGGAATTGGCACCGCCGCCGCCTCCTCCGCCGGGATCGCCGCCATCGTCGCCGCCGGTGCCCTGGTTCGGGCCGCCGCCCTTGCCTCCACCGAAGGGCGCCGGCGCGCCGAAGCCGCCGACCATGTTGGTGTCGGTGATGATGATGGCGGTGCCGCCGGTCTTGCCGTCAGCGACGAAGCCCTCCAAGTCGTTGAGGATCGTGGCGATGCCGCCTTCACCCCCGACGCCGCCTCCACCGACGACGCCGGCCGTGCCGCCCTTGCCGCCGGTGATGCTGACGATGCCGTCGATGAGGCAGGAGCCGCCATCGCCGCCGTCCGGGCTGGAAATGATGCCGCGCGTACCGCCGGCGCCGAGCGCGAGGGGGATGACGAGGTCCGGCTCGATCGGCAGCCAGATGTCGCAATAGGCGCCGGACCCACCTCCGGCGCCGGCGCCGGAGAGACCGACGCACCGGCCACCACCGCCCGCCGCACCATGGCCATAGATGTGCAGGAGAAACTCGCCGGGGCCGGCGGTGAAGGTGGCGCTGGTGGCGTAGCGCAGGCGGCGCATCGGGCCGCCGATCTCGCTATTGGCCGGCGCCGTCAGCCGCATGCTGACATCGCCGTCATGCTCGATGACCGTGGGCACGCCGGCGCGCAGATCGCCGTAGCGGAGCGGGCGTCCGGTGCGGGTCAGCAGCGGAAACACGCCAATGCCGGGGATCGTCACATTGACGGCCGCGGTGTTGGTGAAGGCCGGCATGATGCGGATGGGCATGCGCGCCAGCTCGGCGACGTTGTTGGGCGCCGGATCAAACGTGACGATCAGCGCATTGGCGGTGCCGGTCGGCGCGCCGAGATTGTTGAGCCGCTGGGAGCGCACGGCGCGCGCCAGGCGATTGCCGGAGCCCGCCGCCTCGACGATGCCGGACTTGGAGATGACGAGGGAGGCCTCCTGCTCGACCCACAGCGCCTCCCAGCCGGTGGCAATGCGGCGGAACACCTTGCCGGTGTCGCTCGCGGCGACGCGCTTGCCGATTGGCGCGGCGTAGAAGCGCCAGCCACCGAGGTAATAGGCGAGCTGATGCTGCTTGCCCGCCCAGGCGCCGGTGGCGCCGGTCGGCACCAGATAGAGCATGTGAGCGGCGGGCGACGCCGGCGGCGCCGTCGTGGTGGCGCTGTCCACCGTGATGAAGGGCCGCGTGAGCACCCGCTCAAGAACCCACGACTGCGAGGCGAGCAGCACGGTCGGATCGACCAGCATCTGCACCGACGAGGCGGTTTCGAACACGATAGGCAGGCGCACCAAGCCTTCAGTGCTGGCGCCGTCCGCGAGCAGGGCGACGTTCATCGCCGGCAGCTTGGCGATGACGATGAGGTCGCCGGCGGCGTCGTAGATGCCGGCCTCGCGCAGCGTCCAGCCGCCGACGCCGGAGGGAATGATTCCCTCGACATACAAGATCGCGGGATTGGTCGGGTGCGGGTACTTCTCGGCGAGCAGCGTGCGATAGCGCTCATTCACCAGGGCGGTGGCGGCGTTGCTGGGAGCGGTTTCCGCGCCGCCGCCATCGCCGAACGCCATGGACGTCAGCGACAGAGCCGGGCCGCCGGCGGCGGCCGCCGCGAGCTTGGCGAGACCCTTGTTGGTGACGAGGCCATAGTAAAGCTGGCTCATGCGGCTAGTCCTTGCGTCGGAAGGGTGATGCAGACGGGCGCGCCGTCGAATTCGACCAGGGCGTCGTCAAAGGCGAGCTGCACGAGCTCCCAGCCGAGCAGCGGCTCGATGCTGATCCGCCAGCCGGCCAGGAGGCCGACGCCGGCGGTCACGGTGCTGGAAACCTCGGGAGCCTCGGGCGTCCACGGCTCGATCTGGATCGAGGTGGCGGAAAGCACGCCGACGCCGACCGGCTGCGACACCTCGGCCTCGGAGGTGATGCGCAAGCCGTGGTCCTGGCTCCAGCGCTGCATGGCGTGGATCATGCGCCAGATGGCCCGCACCTCTTCGGTGCCGGTCAGCTCGGCGCCCGGCCAGAGCGGCTCGTTGATCGGCACCTCGATATGATGGGTGCCGCGAATGCCCTTCGGGCTCTCCTGCCACCACTGGAACAGCTCGGCGTCGTAGCCGAGCATGGCGATGCCGCCGACGATGCCGACGCCGTAGCCCTTGGGCTCGTGCAGCTTCCAGGCGTTGAGGATCATGTCGCGGATGATCGGCGTGGGCAGGCCGGGGCCGACGAACTCGCCCAGGGAATGCTCATAGGCGAGATACGGCAAAGCCTCCTCGCGCACGTCCGCCGGATCGAGCAACATGAGGTCGGGAGCGTCCAGCTCGTCGAGCGCCGCCTCGAAGGCGCCGAGCAGGGCACGCACGCGCTCGTCGGCCGCAAGCGGCGGCGGGATGAGCTTGAGGATGGAGACCCGCTCGGCCATCACGCCTCCTCCACCACGACGGTGAGGGAGGTCAGCTCGGCGAATTCGGAGGGCGCGAGGGCCTGATAGCTGTAGCCCTCGATCTCGGCCTCGACGATGCCGGCGAGCTGCTTGATCGGCGAGGTCACGGCGGCCGTCGAGACGCGCGGGCCGAGCATGCGGCGCCAGGCCGCGAAGACGCCGCGCGCGATACCCTCCGCCTGGGCGGCGATCGTCGCGGTATCGCCGTCGATCCAGAGGCGCAGCGTCGGTGCGAACGGCACGGCGGTGGCGCCATATACCGTCACCTCGTCGCCCTCCGGCCGGCCCTCCATCGGGTCGCACGCCGCCATCACCGCGTCGGAAACCGCCACCGGCAGCGGCAGGGTTTCGGTGAGCACGTAGAGGTCGATGAGGCAAGGCTCCGGCCGGATCACGGCCACGTCGATGATGGCCGGGTGCGCGCCGAGGGCGAGCTGGCGGTAGCCTTCGCGCGGGCCGCCCCGCGAGATCAGCTCCCACGCCTCGGCGATGCGAGCGCGGAAGGGATCATCTTTCTCCTCGTCGGCACCGCCGTCCGACAGGGTGAGCGCCGCGGCCGTCTGCACGCCCGCCACCGGGTCGAGGATCGTCAGGGCGGCGCCGGGCTGCACGCCGTTGCTGGCGAGGCCGGCCACGGCCGCCATGGCGCCGACATCGCCAAAGGCGGCACCGGGAGCGATGACGAGATCCGCCGTCGTCAGAAAGACGCCGGCGCCGCCCTCGGCCCTGACGCGCGTGCCGGCTTCCACCACGGTGGAAGAGGGGCGCGGCCCCGCGAGGGTGAAGCGCACCGTCAGGGCGGCCGTCGAGGCGGCGAGACGATAGGTGTTGAGCCGGGCGCCGATGAGGTCGAGGAACCGGCCCTTGGCGAAAGGCAGAAGGCGCTGAATGACCGCCATCTGCTTTTCGGCACCGCGCACCTGGAGCGCGTAGGCCATGGTCTCGATCATGTACATCTCGACCTGACCTTCATAGAGCTTGCGCCCTGTGAGGCCCTCGAAATGCTTTGCCACGAGGTTCTTGTAATAGAGCGGATCGGCCGAAAAGAACTGCGGTTCGCCGGCGGCGATCAACTGGTCGAGCGTGTAGACGCGCGTCGGGGAGAGGCTCACAGCAACTCCCCCCCGACGAGACCTTCCCGGACCCACAGGCCCAGCTCGGTGCGGCGGATCTCGGCCGCGACGTCGTCTTTCACGCGCCAGGGGATGGTGGTCTTGAAATGGTGGAAGTCGACGGCGACGGCCTCGACCGGAAGCACCTCGATCCGCGAGACCCACGTGGCGAGGCCCATCCAGATCTCGCGACAGATGAGCGGAAGTCCCTCGGCCGGCGGGCGGTCGATATAGGGAAGGATGTCGCAGCCCTTCTCGGGGTTACATGGCACGCTCCCTTTCGGCGTCGTGGCAATGATCAGGATTTCCTGCTCGATGTCGTCATAGCCCGTGACGATGCCGCCGCCGGACGGCTCCGTCTGGCGGTAGGCGAGCTGCCAATGGACATGGCGAATGGTCGAGCGATCCAGCATGGCGCGACGCTAGACGCGCGCGCGCGGAACAATGACGGGAGCAATTCCCGTGGCCCGCTACTCGTCGATGAGGAACCAATCCCGGCCGGTGCTGGCGTGGCCGCAGGAGGCATGATGGCCGGCGCGGCAGACGGGAACGCCGTCGATCGAGAACCAGTCGGAGCCCTCGACCATGATGGGAAGCGGAGAATGCGGCGGATCGCCGTGCGGCGCAACCGGGTCGCCGAGCACGACGACGAGCTGCCCCTCGACCGTCATCATGTCCTGCCCGCCGGCGAGCTGCACGCCGCCGGCGCTGTCGAGCGCCTTCACCGCAATGCCCGGCATCAGGTCTTCTGCCCCTTCAGCGACGGCGTGGCGATGATGGTCTCGCCCGGCTTGATCTCGATGGTGGAGGCGCCCGCCTTCAGCTCGATGCCGCCCGGTGCGCTCAAGGTGAGCTTGCCGGTGCCACGGTCATAGTCGAAGACGAGCCCGCCCTCGAGCGCGGCGTGCATGTGCCGGCCATCGGTGATGGGCGGCGGGTCGAGGTCGGAATAGATCGAGCCGATGATGGTGCCCGCCTCGGCCTTCTCGTCGACCAGGCAATTCACCTGGGCGCCCATGTCCGGCATTGAATAGACGCGGTTCTTGCCGCTGGTGGCGGCCGGCTGGTTGACCTCCAGCCACCAGGACTTCACGCCGTCACGGTCCTGGAACTCGACGCGCGCGCGGACCTTCTCGGGATCAAGCTCGGTGACGATGCCGCGACGGTACATGGATCACTCCGGCCGGATGACGCCATCGGCGCCCATGACGCCGAGGCTGGTGCCGCCGGCGCTACCCGACGCCTTCGCCGAGTTCCCGGATTTCTTGGTCTTCGAGGAAGCCGAGGCCGCCTTGCCATCCGACGCCTGCTTGTCGGTAAGACCCTCGATTTCGACGGAGGTGGTGTAGCCGCTGCGGCGCTGCGTATGCGTCGACTGCTTGACCAGGTACTTGCCGGACTTCTTGCCGAAGGAGGTCAGCTCGATGACGACGCCGGCGACCACGCCGGGATCGCCGACGAGATCCAGCGTGCCGGCATATTTCGGGCTGTTGCGCTCGTCGAGCTTCGATTTGGCGAGGCGTTCGGCCTGCTCTTCGTTCTCGACGCGCACGTCGAGCTTCACCACGTCGCCCGAGGCGGTCATCAGGCCGAGATCGTCCGACGACGAGGAATCGCCGGAAATGACTTTCTTGCGCTGCGGATGGTGATAGCGGACCTCGGCACGCTTGGCGGCGACATGATCGGCCTTGCGCAGGCTATAGGCCGTCAGGTTTCGCGGGAAGTCTGTCACCGGGTCGAAGGTCCGCACCGGGTCGGCCGAGCGCAGGGCGTTGCGGGAGGTGAAGACGAGCGTCTGGCCCTTCACCGCGAAATAATGGCCGGTCTCCTCGGCCAGGCGCTTCAGGAAGGCGAGATCCCGCTCGCCATTCTGCGTCACCCGCTCATAGGACAGATCCTCGATCTCGCCCTCGACGCTGAAGCCGTGCTCGCCGGCGACCTTGCTGACGATCTCGGAAAGCGATTGCTCCTCAAAGGAACGATGCTTGGCGGTGCGCAGCTCTTCGGTCTTCGGCGCCGAGAGGCCGCGAAACTCGACCCTGTCGCCGGAGGCATCCCCGGTGGCGGTGTCTTCGTCCACGGTGAACTCGCCAGCAGGCGCCAGCTCGTCGGCATAGCCGTAATCGAGCTGGAACTTGTCGCCCTCCTGCGGCTCCCAGTCGTCGAGCCATAGGCCGTTGCTGTTGTGGACGGTCACGCGCACTTCGTCGGATTCGCCGTGCGTGCGGTCGGTGTAAGTGATCTCGGTCGGCCACATCGCCAGTTCCGAGGTGATGTCGCGGCCCTGATAGACGAGGCGAAATGCCGGCTCGCGGATCATGTCAGCGCTTCCAGGGCGGCAGGGCCGCTGTCGAGACGGCGGTGGGGCGCTCGCGGATCGGCACGATGATATCGAGGCCGCTCGGCAGGATGAGCGGGATGGTCATGGCGTCGAAGAACAGCGCCCGGTTCGCATTGATCAGCTCGCCCTGGAGCGACACGTCGCCGTAATAGCGATAGGCGAGCAAATCCCAGCGGTCGCCATCCTTGGTCGGATGCACGAGATAGTCGGTCATCGTTGCGCGTCCGGCTTGGTGGTCGAGCTGCCGAGGCCAGCGGCCTGGCTGGCGGCGGTGGAAAGGGCGGCGGTGAGCAGGTTCGGGATCGGCGCCTCGACCAGCGACATGGTCGCCTCCAGGCGCACGACCCGCCAACCGGAGCGCGTAGTCTTCAGCACGTCGCGCTCCAGCGTCTCGATCACGAAGTGCCGGCCGTCGAAGCTGACGCCCGTCACCAGCGGCATCGCGGCCTTGATCTTGTACGCCGCCCAGAGCGTCGCCCATTGCGCCGCCGGGTCGCAGAACGTCTCGTCGAAGAAAAACGAGATCTCGCGCGTGTCCAGCTCCTCGCCGATGAGCTGGAGCACCGGCTTGCCGCGGATCACGTCATGGCGGGCATAGGAGTTGCCAAAGGTCTCGTTGAGGGCTTTCGGGCCGGTCAGCGGCGTGACGCCGAGGATGATGTTTCCGAAAAAGGCGAACATGCTCCCTCCTCAATAGGCAAGGCGCTGGCGGTCGCGCACGGCCTGATCGACCAGGCGAGCGAGGACGTCGGCGTGGTCGCGAAGCTGCTGGGCGAAAGACGATTGCAGCGCCTGGGCGTTGTCGCCCTGGACGCTGAGAGTGGGGTTGTAGTTGACCTGGACGGTGACGCCGCCGCCTGACGTCCCGCCGCCGGCGGGCAAGCCCCCCGACAGCGGCTCGCCACTGAGCAGGCCGCGCATGCCCGCCGTGACGGATCGCACCGCCGAGACCGCCGGGCCGGGCCGGATCGCCCCGGCCAGCGTCTCGGAGAAGCGCACGCGGTCGAGGTCCGACAGCGGCCCGACCTTGGCCGGGCTGTGCGGGAGATAGTCGCGCATCTGCTGGGTGACGCCGCGCACCGCCTCGACGGCCTGGCCGGCCCCGGCGCGAATGCCGGCCGCCAGCGTCGCCATCAACGCGACACCATGGGAGTGGAACGACGCCGAGGTGAGCGCCTGGCTCGCCACCTGCACCGCCGCCTGCGCCGCCGGTCCGATCTCGGCGATCAGCTTGCTCGCCTGGGCGGAGCGCTGCGCCAGCTCGGCCATGTCGGCCGCGCTCTCGATCTTGGGGCCGGATGAGCCGCCGCCGAACCACGACCCGAAGTCGGGCATGGACGGGATGATGCTCGACCAGTTCCAGTCCGGCAGCAGGCTCTTCCAATCGAACGACGGCAGCGAGATCGCCGGGATGATGCTCGACCAGTTCCATTCGGGGAGCCAGCCGGACCAATCCGGCAGGATGCTCGACCAGTCGAACGCCTTGAGCCAGTTCCAGGCGTCGGAGAAGATTTTCTTGATCTGCTCCCACTTCTCGGAAAGCCACGGGCCGATCGTGTCCCAGTTGGTGTAGATCAGATACGCCGCACCCGCGAGGGCGGCGACGCCCGCGGCGATCCAGCCGATCGGCGTCGTCATCAGCGCCACGCCGAAGGCGACAGCCGAGCGAGCGGCGGCAAAGAGCAGCCCCGGCAGGGCGCGCAGGCCGGCGGCCGCCATCAACCCGATGCCCTGGGCAGCGCTGGCGAGGAGGCCCGGCAAGGCGCGCAGGCCGGCCACTGCCATTGCGGCGATCCCACGTGCGGCGGACATCAGCATCCCCGGCAAGCCCATCGCCGCGATGGCCATGAGGCGGGCGCCGGCGGCCGCGCGAACCAGCAGCCCCGGCAGGCCGACCAGGCCGCGCGCGAGGAAGGCGATGCCGAGCACGGCACCGCGAATGGCGCCGGCGCTGGCGAAGATGAGCGCACGGCCGAGCAGCATCACGGACCGGGCCGTGCCGAGCGCCAGCAGTCCGACCAGGCGCAGGCCGGCAGAGAACGCCCACATGGTGGTGGACACCGACAGGATCGCCAGCACGCGGGCGAGCGCGAAGCCCGCCACCCAAGCGCCGCGCGCGACCATGAAAAGCCCGGTGCCGAGATAGTAGATCGGCTGCGCGAAAGCGGCGGCGATCAGCAGATAGGAGAGATTCTCCCAGCCGCCCATGGCGTTGGCTAGCCATTCCGCCCCGCGCGCCACGGTGCCGATCGCCGCCGCCATGCCCTTCGCCGCCGCCCAACCCTTTTCAAGCGTAGCGATCAGTGTGGTCGAAACGTCGCCCGCCCAACGCTGGAGGGAGCCGTCGGCCGACATGGTGTCGATCGTCGAAAGGATCTCGCCCAGCCGGCCTTTCATGTAGTCGAACAAGCCGGCATTCATCACCATGAGCCGGATACGCGACCACTGGTCGCCAAGATTGGAGATCATCCCGTCCCAAGTCTGGGACAGCCGCTCCATCGCGCCGCCATAGGCGGAGTTCCAGATATAGGCCAAGGCGTTCTCAATCGCCTTGCGGTCATTCTTGAGCGCCTTGATGACCTTCTGCGTGCCATCCGTGGCCGTGAAGGAAAACAGTGCGTAGGCGCCATCGATGGAGCCCTTGACGCCGAAGTCCTTCAGTCGTTCAAACTCTCCCGTCACCGCGTCGGCAACCGCTTCCACCGCCTGGATCAGCGGCTTTCCCATTGCGGCGGCGGTATTGCCCAGCGTCTGAAGCAGACCCTTGGTCGGGTCGAGGGCATAGGTCCGCATCTTGACGAAAGCTTCCGTCACCGCGGCCATGTCGTAGGGCGTCCGGGTGGCGAAATCCGACACCCAGGCAAGAGCCTTTTGTGCTGCCGCCGCCGAATGCTCTGTCGTTTCGAGGATGGCCGCGAATTTCTCGAACTCAGCGGCGGGGTCGACGAGCTGGGAAATCAAGAGGGAGCCCGCGACTCCCAGAACGCCGGCGCCTGTCGCCAGTCCGGCGCCGATCGCGCCGCCGGCCTTGACGCCCTGCCAGATTCGCCCGGCGCCGCCACCGATCAGGCCGCCGCCCTTTACGATAAGATCACCCTGTCGGCGGGCATAGTTGCCGATCGAGACAAGGGCCCGATCCCAGCCGCGCTGTGCCATGGCGGCGGCGGCGCGGGAGGCTTCACCCGCTCGACGGGCGCCGGCAATGATGGTGTCTTGCGCTCTACCGACCGCGCGGGCAGCACGCTCATGCGCCTTGCTGTATTGACTGACCGCCTTGGCAGACTTCTCGGTGGCAGCCGCCGCCTTGTTCGCGCCTGCGATGGACGCCTTGTTCGACGCGCGCACCGCCTTGTCGACGCCGCGCACTGCGCGGGAAGCCTTGTCGATCGCCTCAATGACGAGCGCGACGCGCATCGGATGCTCCCGCCTAGCGGGACTTGCCCGCTTGCTTCATGGCCTCGGCTTCAGCCTTGGCATCCTCGACGGCGACCTGGAGGTGAAAGGCGAATTCTGACGCCGTCATTGCGAAGATGTCCGCCGGAGGCCAGCCCCGGCGGATCATCCAGTGGACATCCCGCGGATGCGGGATCAGTCGTTTCCCGCCTCTTCCTCGTCTTCGTCGCCGAAGAATTCGCCGGTGAGCTGGAGGTAGTCCTTGCCCTTGATGCGCTCCTGGATATCGGCGAGCGTCCAGGTCTCGCCGTTGAAGCGGCAGACGCGCTGCATCAGCGCGAGCTGGAATTTCGGGCCGTCGCCCTTGGCGTATTTCTGCGCCGCGGTGCTGTCGGCGACGTTCCAGTCGTCGGGAATGGAGACGACGACCTTGGAACGCTTCAGCGTGATGTCGCGGCGGGAAAACTCGGTGATGGACATGCGGGTGCTCCGGGTTGTGTAGGGGACGCGGGAAGAGACGGCCGGCGGGGGCTAGCCGGCCATGCCCAGCGCCTGGAGGTAGAGGTCGAGGATCGCCTCGTGCTCGGCGCGCTGGTCGGCATCCTGCTTGCGGATCTTCAGGATTTCGCGCAGCGCCTTGACGTCGAAGCCGGTGCCCTTGGCCTCGGCGAACACGTCCTTGATGTCCTCGATGATGCTGGCCTTCTCCTCCTCAAGCCGCTCGATGCGCTCGATGAAGGATTTCAGCTGCTCCTTGGCGAAGCCGGCGGCCGCGTCGGAAAGCGGCTGATCGTTCGGGATGTCGGACATGGTGCGCTCGATGGCGTGGAAGGGAAGCGGTGCGGCCGGATCAATCCGGCCAGACGGGCTCGCCGTTGATCTGGTAGACGCCGGCGAATGGGTCGTATTCCAGCAGCGGGATCTCGGAGGTGCTGACGCGCTGCACGATACTCACGATGGAGATCTCCATCTCGTGCCCTACCGCCTCGCCAAGCGTGTGCGCGTTGCCGGACAGCTTGGTGAAGTGCACGCCCATAGTCGTCACCAGTCGGTGGCTGGCGGCCGTGTCCAGGCCGCTCGACCCGAAGACGTCGACATAGGAATGCAGGGAGAAGCGGACCAGGCGCGTCGGATTCATCGCGATGCGCGCCATTTCATGGTCGAGCCAGGCGAAGCTGATCTTGCCCTTGATCGCGGCAACCGATCGGCTGGGCAGCGAGATCACGCCGATCATGCCGAGCGTTTCGTGGTCGACGGTCGTGACTTCGAAATCGCCCTGGTCGAACTCTTTCACCCGGCCGGTGAGCCGGTTGTTCTCCATGTAGACGTCGGCATTTGTGATATGGCCGACCTTGATCGGATCCATGGTCAGTCTCCCGCTGAGGGCCAGCTAGCCCGTGTCGAAGGGTCAGGAAGCGAGGCCGAGAGCGGTCTGCGCCAGCGAAGTGTCCAGGTAGCTGTCGACGGTGACGCGCTCGGTGATGCCGACCGGCATGCAGTCGAGCCGGTAGTAGAAGCGGCCGTCCGTGGCGTCGCGAGAGGTAGTCTTCTCCCGGTCGAAGCGGAAACGCCCGCCGTAGAGAGCCTCTTCGCCCTGCTTTTTGCGCAGGAAGGCGTCCACGTCTTCCTCGATGTCGTCGAGGAAATTCTTCGAGGCCGGCCGATCGATCTTGTCCATGAGGTAGAAGAGGGCCGCCTCGTGGACCATATCGAGCACGCGGCGCACATGAATGAACTGGTGCGGCGTGGTCATTGTCGGGAAGGCGGCCGAGCGATTGCCCCAGGTGCGATAGCCCGAGCCGAAATAGTTCATCGCCGTGATGAGGCCGACTTCGTTCAGCGCGTTGGTGTCGCTGTCGTAGCGGCCCGGCACGAACTCGATGTCGCGCTCCAGCCCGGTCACGTCGGCCATCTGCCGGTTGGACGGCGAGTAGTGGTAGCCATAAGCGAGATCGCTGGCGATCATCATGCCGGCCAGGTGCTGGCTATAAGGCTGCAGCGACTCCTCGGCGGTCACCGGATCGATCGCCTTCAGGTGCGGATAGCACAGCAGGGCGCGCATCGAGCTGGTGTTGTAGGCGCCCGTGGTGCCGCGCTGCTCGACCGCCTGCTGCACCGTGAGGCCGGACGGCAGATCCGCGATGTAGACGGCGCTGAGGTCGGTGGCCTGGACCTCCATTTCGGCGCGCACGCCGGCGAGCGTCGAGAAGCGCGGCGCGCAGAGGATCTTGGGAAAATATCCCAGCGAGTTGAACATGCCGCGGGCGAGCTTGAAGCCCGACGCCTGCCCGCCGGCCGAATAGGCGCCAACAATATCGGCCGCCGTCACCTTCGTCGGATCGGGCGCGGTGCCTTCCTTGTGCACGTCGGGATCGAACACGTTCACCGCCACGATGGTGCCGCCGCCCCGGCCGGACTGCACCTTGTTGAACATCGCCTCGCAGGCTTCGGTGAGCGAGTAGCCGGCGCGATGCGGGCCGAGCAGCTCCGCGATCTGGTCCTTGCGCCGGAGCACGATGCGCTTGTTGATCGCCGCCGCGCGCTCGGCCGGCGTGTCGTACAGCTCCTGGATCGGCGCGGTGCCGACGATGAAGGTGACCGCTGACTTGACGTCCCGAACGACGCCATTGCCTTCGCGATGCTCGACGATCTCCGGGCCGTGGTGGAAATTCTCGGCCATGATCAGTCCTCCTGCTGGCCGCGCCTGGCGCGCCGGGTGGGTTCGGTGGGGGCTTCGGGTGCGGCCTCGTCCGGCACCGGCGCGAGCAGGCGGGCGTCGAGCCAGGTGACGACGTGCGGATGGTCGGCAGGCAGGCCCGTGACGGTGGCGCCGGGCGACAGCTGGCCCTCCCACACTGGAACGCCGGCGGCGTCGAGGAGCGTCACGGCCTGCGCCGCGCCGTGATAGGTGTAGGACGTGCTCATGAGGCCTCCGAAAAGCGGTTCATCATCGCCGGCCGGTCGCCGGTATCGGGGGCGGCGACCGCCGGCGCTTTGCACGAGAAGCGAAAGCCCCAGCGCCACACGCTGCCCTTCTGTTCTTCGAGCTGGTCGGAGATCGGCACCATCGCGGTGGCGCCGGCGAAGGACTGCCCCTGAAGGGCGAGCCGGATATCGTCGAGCGCGTCATGGGCGCCAACCGCGCCGAGATCGGAGCGGCGCATGGAGCGCACCAGGAGCGAGATCGCGAAGGTGAGCGTGCGCATCGGGGCGTAGGCCTGGACGGGCGCGCCAGCCTGACCGGCGTAGGACGAGCTGTCGTAGCGAACGAAGCAGGCGGCGGCGTCGCGGTCGGGGAAATCGTACTGCGACGGGTCGTCGGGGAAGGCCTCGATCCGCGTGATGGCGCGCGGCAGGCGATCCTTCAGGCGCACCACGATGGCGTCCTCGATCTGCTGGGTGAGCGGCGCCGTCATCGCCAGCCCTCCAACGCCGAGGACATGCGCGAGGCCGGCATGGCACCGCTGACGGTTTCGGCCGCCGTGCCTGCCTCCGGCTGGGCGCCGTCGCCGTCGACATCGAGCGTCAGCTTGCCCGAGGCGATATCACGCAGCATCGCCATGGCGGTGTCGTACTGCTTCGTAACGTCCGCGTTCATGGCCGACTGCTGGCCACCCTTCGGACGCAGCCGCCACCGGGCGATGTCATGGGCGATGCCTGCCAGCACCTCGGGCACCACGACGAAGATCCGCGGGTAGCGAGAGCGCACATAGCCGTCGATCACCCCATCGGCGTAGACCAGCTCCTTGGCGAGCAGATCCTCGTCGATCACGCGGGAGCCCCGCAGGCCGGTGCCGGCGAGCTGCTCGGCCTCGTCGCCCAGGCGGGTGATGAAGTCGGCGACCGTCAGATATTTCGGGGTGGCGGGCATGGCCTGACGCTCACTCGGTTTCGGTCGGCTCGCCGAGCACGCCGATAGCGACCAGCGTTTCCGCCTCGGCCTCGGTCAGCTCGATGGTGTTGGCCTCGGGAACGTCGGGGCGATAGCTCCGGCGGTTGTGGCGCAGCGGCGAGAGCACGGGATAGAAGTGCACCGCCGGCGCGTCGGGAGGCGCCAGCTCCAGGGCGGTATCCAGGCGGGCGGCGCGAGCCGCCTCGATCAGCGGCTGTGCCGCATGCGTGACGCCGGCCGGGATCTCGCCCTCGCCGGAGGATGACGGGGTGGCACCCTCCGGCGAGGCCCCGGCGGCCGTTGCTGCCGGGGGAGTATCGGCCGCCGATGGGCTTGGCGACCGCTGGGTATTCGTCGGCGCGGCCTTAGCCGCCGCGCCCTTGCTGGATCGGGCCGCCTTCGCCATGGCGCTACTCGGCCGCGCCCTGGAACAGGAAGCCGCCCTCCGCGCCCGTCACATAGGGCCGGTACTCTTCCGTCACCGGATAGACCCAGCTCTTGTTGCCGCGCTCGTAGTAGGGCTGCTCGACCAGCGGATAGCCGGATAGCCGGTAGATGTAGCCGTAGGACGGGATCATGAAGCTGTTGCCGGCCGTGTAGTGCAGCAGCGCGTCCTTGCCCCAGACGTCTTCGGCCTGCGCCGTATCCGGCGCGGTCTCCGGCAGCGCGACGGCCTTGCCGACGATTACTTCATCGAGATCGAAGTACTTGGCCAGCATCGCTTCGGTGATACTCTCGGAGCTGGTGTACTTGAACCGTTCGGTAATCTTCGGATGACGACTGAGCGCGTTGCGAACGTCCGGGCCGATGGTCATCTTGTTCGGGTAGCGCCCGATCGAACGACGGACGGCCTCCCGTCCCGCCGTCACGTCGGCCGCCGGGTCGCTGTCGGGATCGGACCACTTGTCGGTGCCGGCGAGGGCCACCTTGTGATTGGCGTCATAGATTGCCGGGTTGCGCACCAGGGTGGCAACCTCCACCTCGCGGCCAAGCGCGATGATGTCCTGCACCGCATTGGTCGAGATCTGCGCGAGGTTGATGCCCGGCACCCGAGCCGCCGACGAGCCGACCTCGTCGGGGACCAGCGCCTCCAGCGCCTCCTGGGTGAGTGCCACCGGATCGCTGGCATAGCCGAACTGGACACGCTTCGTCTGAGCGCCAGGCGCCCGGCGCGTGTCCATGTAGCGACGGAAGGAATCCTTGCCGAAACGGATCACCTTCATGGAACGGTCGGGGATGTCCGCGAACGGCAGGACACGATGGGCGATGAATTCCTGGTTGGTGTAGCCGCGGGCGTGCGTCGACAGGATCGGGTCGATCACCTGGGCCTGGCGGGTGTTCATGGCGGACATGGAGGCTCTCCGAGACGAGGATGACGAAGCGCTGCGGTCAGCGCAGGAGGACGGAAACGCGACCGCCGATCGGCGCGGCGTTCAGCGCGCGAGCGGCGACGTTGGTGTTGGCGCCCTTGGGGATGGGGCGCCCGTTGGCGTCCGACACCAGTTCGTCGCCCTCGGCGATGGCAGCGCCGGCCTCCATGTCGACCGCGCCGATCAGCGTGATCGGAAGGGCATCGCCGATCTCGGCGGCCATGGCGGAGACGCCCTTCACGACGCTGTTGAGCACCGCCTGGCCATTCGCGAAGGTCACGAAACGGCGCTCGGCGATGGCGGTGGTGGCGGTCCCGGTGAGCTTGAGGGTGTCGATGCTGCCCATGTGCATGGCGGCGGCTCCGGTGAGAGGTTGGCGCGCCGTCAGGCGCTGGGATCGACGGCGCGCACGGCGTCGAGGTAGCTCGTGCCGGGGTGCTGGCGCTGATAGGCGAGTGCCTTGCCGTGCAGCGCCGAACGGTCGGCGTCGACGGTGAAGCCACTCGGCGCCGCGAAAGCGGGCGCCTCGTTGGCATTGCCGTCGCCGGCCGGGAGCGTGCCGCCCAGCGGCACCACCTTGGGCAGTTCGCGCAGCAGCCCCTTGAGGTGCTCGGCCGGGCTCACGGCCGTCTCGCCGGCGGCGAAGGACACGGGCGCAACGGCGCCGGAAGTGATGGCGTCGAGCACGGCGACCAGGCGCGCCTCCTGCGCCGGCAGAACGCGGCCGGCGGCGACCAGCTCGGCGGCGAAGGCGACATTGCCGTCATGGACGATGCCGCGCTCGCGATCGGCGAGCTGGCGCTCACGTTCGTCAAGCGCGGTCTGGCGCGCGGCAAAGTCCGCCGGCGGAATGGTCGGGGTGGTCATGTTGGGATCCTCGGGGGGCGGGTTGGCATAAGCGGGCGCCGGGCTCGTCGCGGCCGGCTGGTCGGCCTCTTCCAGCCAGCGGATTTCCCAGTCGGGCAGCGCCTTGTCGGCCTCCTCGATCGAGAATTTCTCGATCAGGAATTCGCGCAGCTTGCGCAGGAGACTGGCGGTCTCGCGGGCGCCGGCGGCAAATTCGACGGTGACGGGATCCTTGGCACTGGCGAAGGACACGACCTTGAGGCCGGTGACGGCGGGAGCGGCGGCGCCGAGGAAGCCGACGTGGCGCGGATACCACTTGCCGGGTGCCGGATTGGCCGGATCGCCGGGGCGGAAGAAGCTGAGGGACACCTTGCGGTAGCGGCCGGCCTGCACCGCCTCGGCGAAGGACGGCTCGATGCGCTCCACCTCGGCGGTGAGGCGCTGGCGCTGGTCGTCGAAGCTGAAGGAGCGCGCCCAGCCGAAGGCCGGTGCGTCGATGGCGGGATGGCCGATGACGATCGGCGCCGGCGCCGCCTCGGCATCGTAGGAGGCGGCGAGGCTGCGGAGATCGTCGGCCGAGAAAGCGATGCTTTCGCCGCCCATGGTCACATGGGTGCCAGGGCGGAAAACCTCGATCGTGCGGGTGGCAGGCGGCGCTGATGTCGTCATGAAGACGACGTTAGAGACGCACCGCGCCGGAGTTGACGGGAACAGTTCCCGAGGGCGCCCGTGGCGCGGGTGGAGGGCATCGGCGCGATGCCGGGATCACCTGCGCGGGCCGGAAGCCTTTTCCGGCGTTTCTGACGGCCATCTGACGGCCCTCGCGCCAGATGAGGCTAACGTGGTAGCCCGAGGGGCGTCCAGAGGCTTCCTGCGCGCTCCCTGTTAGTCGCCCTCCGGTGAGCTCCCGTCAACCGCCAACCAGTCCTCGATGGCGTCGCGCGCGGCCTCCTCGTCGCGCCGGCCGAAGCCGATATAGGGACGCGCCGGGATGGACACGATGACCGCCTTGAGAAAGGTGAAGCCGAAGCCGCCGGCACCGACGAAGGGCACCCTGAGCGCATTGGCGTTCCTGGCGCGGATCTCGTGGGTGGAGCCGAACTGCTGGGCCGCGTCGTAGGGCGGCGCATTCGGGCCGAGCCGCAGCACGTTGCCGCTGACATTGTAGCTGACCGATCTGCGCAGGCGACCCGAGACGGACAGGATATGCCCGCTCCCGCCGCGCAGCATGATGGTGGTGAGGGCCAGCGGCGCCCAAGCCTTGCCCTGCGGGTCGGTCTCGGTATCGAAGCGCTCGTCGGTGGTGATGAGCAGCGCCTCGCCGACATTGGGCAGCGCGCCTTCGATATTCTCGGTGCGCTCGACGAGATCGCCGAAAACGCTTTCGACGCGAGCCCGATCCTGTGGTGAAAGATGGACTTTAACTTCGATCAACACGTTTGCGATGCCCACCGTTCACGAGGCTGGGGATCTACCACAAAGCTCTGAATGGCATTATCAGAGTTCCTCATCTGTATGGTAGGGGGAGGTTCGCTTGCCAACAATGACGATCGCAGATTTTTGCTGCCTTAAGGATGCGTCGATTACACTGTCGCCGGTAAATATAATTATTGGACCTCAGGGAAGTGGAAAAAGTGTAACGACAAAATTATTTTATTTTTTTAACGACATACTAAGTAGTTTTATACAATTTGCCGAACGCGGCGATAGTATTGAGGATTACAAGAAGTCATTAGCACGGCAATTTACAATGTGGTTTCCTCCTTCTGCTTGGGGGTCACAGAGATTTAATCTAAATTATACGGCGGCTTCTTTCTCGGTTCGTATCCTTCGCAGGAAGGCGGCTGGTAAATTTGCTGATGACGTCGCCATCACATTTTCCGATTGGTTTACGAAGTATTATTCGCAGACATCTGAACTATTTGACAAATATAAGGCGGGTGAAGATCTTGATTCTGAAGCAAAATCGCTACTAACAGAATCTATTGACCGAGTGTGGCGTGTGCGTGACGTGATAATACGGCAGCTAAACCAAAAATTGGAAGATGAATTTCTTTCAGAACAGACATTTATTCCTGCTGGTCGAGCATTTTTTACAAGTATCGGTCGTCTTGTTGCGGGTCTTGAACAGGCCGGAAATCTTGATCCTGTGACTATAAAATTTGCTCGAATATTTGCAAATATTAGAGACAGAGATTCTAGCAGATCCAGCTATAGAATTGCGCGATTGGGTGACGAATTTATCGAAAGAAGAAATGTATTCATGAACCTGTTTTTTGGGGGTGAAATACATTACGAAGACGATATTGCATATGTTTTAACAGAAGATGGTAGAAAAATTCCATTTTCATATCTTTCTAGCGGGCAGCAAGAAATACTTCCGATGTGGTCCCTTATGCAATATTTCAATGAACTAGATCAGCTTCGATCTCCGCCAAATACGCGCAATGTCAGGCGCTATAGGTCTCTAGTTTATATTGAAGAGCCGGAGGCGCATCTGTTTCCATCTGCACAAAGCATACTTATGGAGTTTTTGATAGGGTCTGTTGCTTCCGGGCGCAACCGTAGAAGTCTAATTATGACAACACATAGTCCGTATATAATGTCTGAACTTAATCTATTCATTAAGGCTGGGCACTTGTCCCGAAGGAAAAAGCGAAATCAGGAGATAAACGAAATTGTTCCTCGGTCATGTTGGCTGCACGATGGCCAGTTCTCAGCTTTCGCCATCGAGAATGGACGACTCAGGGATATAATTGACGCAGAGGGTCTTATCGATGGTGGCTATTTGGATGATGTATCTGAGGTGATATCTCGGAAATTTTCGGAACTTCTTCGCATTGAGAGCGAGATGTCCTGATGGAGCGCTGCACGCAAATTGTAACGCATTCTAAAATTAAAGTTGAAGAACATGGTAGAAAGGCCATTTTCGAGAATTCCAATGGTGACATGTATCACGTGTCGATTGTCGATAATTGTCTTATAACTGATGGAAGTAGGGCGGATAGGTTGGTTAGAAAAGTTGGAGATTCTTCGGTTATTGTTGAATTAAAGGGTAAAGATGTTGACCATGGTATAAAACAATTGATGGCTACCGTTGAACATCCAAATATAAGAAGTATGCTAGAATCTAAGATTGGATTTCTTTTGGTATGTCGTCGATATCCAAAGTTTGACTATTATGTTGCAAAGGCAAAGACTGAGGCTGCTAAAAAATATAAGGCAGGATTCCATGTCGTTTGCGACCAAAGACAAGTTAAAATCGAAGAAGTTGTCAAAATAAACGGCTCGGTGTGAAAATGTTTGTGTTGGTTCAGACGCCGTAGCTTGTCTGCCTTCGGGCTTCGTGGCACTCTGGAGCCGTGAAGAACCGCAACGGTCGACGCGTCGCCGCGCTCGTAGGCCGTTCGGGCGTGAGGGAGTGGGCGGCCGCTTTCTCACTCACTGTTCACTGTATTTTTCCATAGCAGCGCGCCTCGCCTTTCCTTCTCCAGGTAGGTGTTTCGATCCGGCGGGAAGGCCGTCACGCCGCGCCACGCGCGCGCCGCCCATTCGAACATTACGAAGCCGCGCTCGGCCTCCGCCCAGCGGATATAGGACCGCAGCAGGTACAGCGCGCCATCGGCGTCCCGAGCCCAGTTCACCCAGATCTCGTCGGGATCCTTGAGGGTCTCGGCCAGCTTCAATACTTCGGTGTCGCGGCCGCGCTTAGCCACCTTCCAGGCGCCGCTGGCCGTCTTGAACAGTTCCTCCGAGATCGGCACGACATGGCCGGCAGCGTCCCGCCACGCCACCGACTTGCCGACGTCCGCGCCGAACTCCTTGAGGAATGCCTGGGCGTAGTCCTCGGGCGGCAGGCCGGGCGCCAGGCTGTCGGCCGTGAAGGCACGGCCAGCCGGGGCGGCCGGCGCCTGGGCGCGCTCGCTGCGCGGCAGCTCGGGCGGCAGGACGTCGAGCGGCTTTTGCAGCTCGCGCGGCACCACGCCCTCGGCCCAGTCGCGACCAGGTGCATGGTCCCACCCGAATTCGATGCCCTCCGGCACCTCTACGCTGTCCCCGGTGGCCGGGTCGCGAACCCGGCGCATCGCCGCCGGCGGCGGCGTGTCCGGGCCGTCCTTGCCCATGCGCGTCAGGTCGCGCTGCGACAGCGGGCGCACGCCGCACGAGCAGAACCAGCCATTGGGCGGGTAGTGCTTCTTCCAGAACTCGTGATCCCAGCGCAGCACCAGCCCATTCCAGGCCACGTGCTGGACGCGCGGATTCGCCGGGCGCCGCCGATCGCCGTGGCGGTACATCCAAAACGGCCGCACCTTCACGACGTCAGGATGCGTCATCTGCTTGTAGCGGCCGGCGGCGTGAGCCGTCAGCAGATTGGTCTCGTAGATGACCCGCGCCCGCCACGCCCGTCCGGCCTCGGTGCCTTCGCCGGTCCAGCCGGTCCAGCCGTGCCTCGCGACGATGTCGTCGAATCGTTCGCGGAACTGCGGCAGCGTGATGCCATCGGCTATGGCGGCGTCGACGGCGCCGTGCAGACCCGCCAGCAGGGCGTCGCGCGTGGCGCCGGCGACCACGAAGGCGCGATCATGGGCATTGCCCGCCAGATCCCGATAGCCGCGCGTGGGAAGCCGGACCTTCTGGCGGTGGAAGTCGATGGCCTCCTGCATCGCCAGCCGAAACCCGCCTTCGGCAAAGCGGGGCGCCGGCCTGGCGACGCGGCGCCGGGCAAAGGAGGCGGCGTTCGCCGGCCGGATGGATTGCAGGATGCGAAGGGCGACGGTCATGCCGGCCTCACTTGATTTCGTCGACGACGTCGGCGCGGCCGGTCAGCTCGGCCAGCGTCAGCGCCGGTGCGAGCACCTCGCCGAGCGGGGTGACGACGATGTCGCCGGCGAGGCGCAGCAGGAGATCCTTGACGGCGGGCAGGGTGAGGCTGCGGGCGTCGGCGTCGGCCACGGCGGCCTTTGCGCGGGCGATCCAGGCGGCGAGCACCTCCTCGCCGGCCGGGCCGAGCTGGTCGAGGATGTCGGCGAGCCCATGATCGTCATGGGCGGCGAAATCAGGCGTCAGGGCGGTGGCGCCCAGCGCCGAGCTGCGCAGCGCCGGCGGCGGGCCGAACTGGCCCTTGAGCAACGGATCGGCGACGACGTCGACGCCCATGATCTCGGTGAGGGACTTCTCTAGGCCCTCGGCGGGGCGGTAGCCCTTGCCGGCGAGGTCGAAGAGGGTGTCCAGCTCTTTCTTGGCCCGGTCCGCCTTCTTGGTGCGCACGTCCTCTATGGCGCCCTCGTTCTTGGGCCGAAGGCGCCAGATCGACGGCGGCTCGGCGCCAGGCACATTAAATTCTGTTACCCACTTTGCGAGCGTGTCGGTCAGCGTGGCTGTGAGCAGATCCCCATCGGCGTCGGCAATGCGGGACGATACGTCGTCGTGGGTTTCGGTCGCTGCCCGCGCACCGACGCCCTGGAGGTTGGTCGACAGGGTCTCGCCGAGCACGGCGACGCTCGTCTGTTCATCCCAGAATCGGCACCATTCCTCATAGGTCGCCGCGCCCGATCGGGCGGCTTCGAGAAACTCGACGTCGGTGCCCATGGGCACGACCAGGGCGCCCTTCTGCACCAGGTCGAGCAGGTGGCGCAGCAGCTTCTCCTGCTCGGTCGGCGGGGTGCCGAAAGGATATTTCGCGACCGGGGTCGGGGACGCGTACTTCTCCAGGAAGTGCGCCCAGAAGCCGACGCCCTCGCGCTTGAAGAGCACATGCCAGAACAGCACCCGGCCGAGGCCGCGGCCATAGGGATCGGAGCCCTCGGCATCGTGACGGTGCACGATGAACTTGCGCGCCGGCAGCGCCTCGCCCTCGAAGGTGTTGGCGTGGGTGAGGAGCCGGGGCTCCCACTCGCGGTCGAAGACGAAGCGGGCGCGCTGGTGTCCGACGATGCGCTTGGGGAAGATTTCCCCGCCGCCGACCGCCCATTCGATCTCGGCGACCGAATAGCCGTACAGCACCGCGCCGAGCAGCTCGCGGCACAGCCGGTCGAAGCCGATGCGCTTGATCTGACGCTCGACCAGCTCGGCGGCCGCGACATCGATGGGCCGCTCCGATGCCGGCGTGACCGTCCATTCGCGGGAGACGACCTTCAGCGTGCGCTTGTTGAGCACGGCGAGGGCATGGCCGTCGCGCAACACCTCGTCATAGAGCCGGATGCCCCGCACGCCGCCGCGGCGCAGGATGGTCTCGTCTTCCGACCGCAGCACGTCGCCATAGTTGGGGATCGTGATGTCGTTGCCGGGCGTCGCCAGCATGCGCGTCATGTCGGCCGACACGCGCGGCGCGCCGGCGGGAGCGGCGAAACTGGCCTTGGCGCGGTCGCGACGGCGGGAACGTTTACTCATAGGCGATAGCCTCCGAAGGTGTCGCCGGTGCCGGCCGAACCGCCGATCATCGAGGCGAGGGAGCCGACCGCGCCGGCGCCGTAGCGGATGGCGAGGCCCCACAGCATTTCCAGGGCGTCCGGGCCGTCGTCATGGTCGGCATGCGGCCATTGCTGAAGCTGCTGGAGCAGGGTCGCGTGGGCGGCCGAGAAGCGGATGGCGCCGATCGATGTGTGCGGCTGGAGGCGCTCGATGCGCAGCGTCTTGTCGGCGATCTGGTCGATCGGCATCGCCGGCAGCATCACGCCTTCCTTCAGCGCGCGCGCCATCAGCTCGGTGCGCAGGAATTCCTGAAACTGCACCGTCTCCACCGCCCAGAGCTGGCACTGGTACTCGCGCTGGAGGGCGATGGTGTCGGCGATGATGACATCGGGCAGGCGCTTGCGGATCGAGGCTTCCACCACGTTCAGCACCGGCATGTTGCCGGTGCGATCGAGCGCGCCGACCAGGATGGCCGACGGATCGCGTCCCTTGCCGGACTTGCCGAGCGAGGGATCGACCGCGCCGAAATGCAGCCAGTCGCGCCGCACCAGGACGTAGAAATGCAGCTTCTGGAACGGGGCGTTTTCCGGCGTCGGTTCGCCCTGCTGCTCGGAGGCGAAGGCGGCAGGGCTCTCGATCCGCTCCATCATGAGCTGGAGCAGCGTCTGCATGGCCGGCCAGTTCAGCAAGGCGCCCTGGTCCATACACACGCGGTTCTCTGCGTAGAAGTCCCGCGCGGCCTCCTCGCCATCGTTGCGAAGCACCTCTTCGAAGCGGTCCCAGAGCTGGAGATCCGCGGGCAGCTCCATCAGCGCCTTGAAGCGGTTCAGCCGCCAGCCGGGGCGCTTGGCGTTGCGCAGGATGACGGCGTCCCAATGCACGACGGTGCCGATATGCAGAAGATCGAGCGAACCATCGGCTGGGCCGAGCTTCAGCACCGCCTTCAGAACCCAGCTCTCCAGCTTGTCGCGCTGCTCGGGCGAGCGGACATTCTCGTCATTCTCGATGTCGTCGAGCACGACCAGGTCGGGGCGGTGCGGGCCGTGGCGACGGCCGCGCAGCTTCATGCCCGAGCCGACGCCCTCCATGCGCACGCCGCTGCGCGTGACGATTTCGCCCTCGCGCCAGACGCGGCCCTGGCCGACCAGCTCGGGGAAATCCATGGCGAGGCGCGGGTTCACCTCCAGCTCGCTCTTGATGGCCTCCAGCTGGAGGGCCGCCTGGGCATAGCTGTCCATGACGATGATGATGTAGCGGGACCGCTCGATGAGGTCGCGCCAGATCGGGTAGATCAGCGAGATGATGGTGGACTTCGCCGCGCCACGCGGGGCGATCTTGACCTCGCGCGCGCCGCCGCCGGCCGAGGTGATGCGCGGCAAGTCCTCGAACAGGTGCAGATGCAGCAGCGAGGGCGCTTTGGTGAGGTAGTGCGGGAAATACGTCTCGGCGAAGAAACGTAGTCCCGTCACCGGGTCTTTCGCTTTACTGCGCCGCTCCGCCTTCGCCGCTTCGTCGACCGGGAAGGCGGCACATTCCAGCTCGACACGCGACCGATAATTCGCGGTGAATTCCGCGAGCTGGTCGCGGAATTCCTTGGCCGACAGGTCGGGCGCAAGGTCGGGGCGGCGGATCATTTGTAGGCTTCCGGCAGGGTTTCGCCGAAGGGCTCGATGATCTCGATGAAGGCCGGGACGTGGGCGGGATACTTGCGCGCGATGAAGTCGCCGAGGCGCTTCAGCACGTCCATGGCGACGCCGAGCTGCGAGATCTGCGGCGAGATCCGGCCGGCGGCGCCGATGGTCTTGTTGAAGCTGTCGGCGAGACTGGCGAGGATCTTGGCCTTGTCGCCGGCGCGCAGGTCGCGATCGTCCTTCAGGGCGTCGATCGTCGCCTTGTGCTGCACCACATAGTCCTCGACCACCTCGGCCAGCAGCGTGTCCAGGCCGTCGCCGGACACCATGCTGGCGGCGCGGGCGGTGTCCCAGTCGTCGCCGGCGTCGCGCGCCTCCCGCTTCCAGCGGCGCAGGGTGGTTTCCGGCACGCCGACGATGATGGCGACCGTGGGGAGCGGCCGGCGCTCCATCACATAGGCACGGCGGGCTCCGCGCTTCTTCGCGTCGTCATGCGCCATGGCACTGTCACGCCTTGCCGGTCAGCTTGGCCGAAATGAGCGCGATGCCAGCCGAGACCACCGCGCCGGCAACGGTGCCGTAGGTCGCGCTGGTCTTCTCGATGGCGCCGAGCCGCTCGTCCTGGCGATCAAGTTTCTTGTCGATCTTCTCCAGGAGATCGTTCTGGTGTCCCTGCGTGGTCTCGATGCGGGCGAGACGCTCGTGCAGCCGGTTGATTTCGTCGCTCATGTCGGGTCTCAACGGTTGGGCGGCTGCCAGCAGCCGAGCTTTTCGCCGTATTCGTCGTGAGCCACGATCTGACGGGCGAGCTGGGGGGAAATGGTCTCGACGTCCCGCGCGGCCGGCTCGATACGCTGCCAACCGTCGCAGGGATCAGAGGGCCGGCTTGTCGTCGCGCATCCAGCGACGCAGGCGCTGGCGAGCAGCGTCATCGCCAAGGCTCGAAATCTCATGGTCGGTCTCCTGGCGCGTGCGCAGGTTGTCGAGGGACTGGGCGTCCTGCCGGGCACGCTCCTGGGAGCGGCCGGCAGCGACCAGGCTGGCGGCGAGCGCCCACGCCGCAAGGGCGAGGCCACCGATCCAGAGGATGGACTGCCCGATGCGGGTGGTGGTGAGCAGCGCCACGATGTTCATGCCGGCACCGCGGGCCTGGCCGGCCAGATGGCCGGGAGCACATAGGTGCGGATGACGCCGATGGCGATGACGGCGACGCCGGCGACCGTCAGGCCGGCGGCACCCCAAGCGATCCAGTCGGACAGCTCGGCATAGGCGTGCAGCACGCCGGCCTGATCGATCAGGCGCTGCCCGCCCTCGGCAAGGGCGGCGATGCCGAGGCCGGTGGCGGTCGGCGCCGCCATGCCCGGCTTGTCCGCCACCACGGCCGAGCCGATCGCCGGCGCCGTACCCTTCAGCCGGGCGCGGATGGCCTCCTCGGTAATCGGGCCGGCGATGCCGTCCGCACGCAGGCCGTTCGCCTTCTGGAAGGCGGTGACGGCCTCGGCGGTCTTCGGACCGTAGCGGCCGTCGACCTTCAGCGGGTAGCCGAGCTGTACAAGCTGCTGCTGGAGGATGCGGGTCGATTCGGCCGGCTGGGCCGCCTTCCACGATTCCGCCGGGGCGTCCGCCTTGCGCAGCAGCGGCCAAAGGCGATTGAACCAGGCCACGCGCTCGTCATAGCCGTTGTACCCACCATTCACCCGGCGGGTGATCTCGCGGATATTGTTGGTGTCGGCGAGCGGGTTGCATCCGCGGTCGCGCCAGTGATCGAGCGCCGGCTGGAGGCAATATTCCGTCTCGATCAGCTCGGGCGCGGCGTCGAGGCCGGCGCGCTCATAGGCGGCGCGCCCAGTGGTGTGCAGGCCACCGCCGCCACGAAAGCGCCAACCGTCGCCCGGTTTGGTGTTGCCGAGTTCCGCCGCCTTCTTCGGGTTGCCAAGGCCGTAGACACGCTCGAAGAGCGCGCGCTGGTCGCCGGCGAGCTTCTTGGCCTCGGCCGGCGTGACGGCGGCGGAGTGCTTGCCGACGCCGAACACCTCGACGATGCGGGCGGCGCGGTAGTTGCCGCTCTCGCGCAGCGCCGTGAAACCGTTGGTCTCGACGGCAACCTGCGCCATGAAATGCGCCAGGCGCAGCGGAGTGTTGAGGCCGGCCTTTTCGAGCGCGGCGGTGCGGCCGAAGGCGGCGACGAGCGCCGGCGCTGCGTGCGGGGCCAGCTTGCGGAGGGTGGCGACGGCATCAGCCATGACGCAGCACTCCCACGATGCCGCGCACCGAGGCGCCGATCACGACGAGCGCGAGCAGCAGGCCGGTAAGCGCGATGGGGTTGGCCGCGAGAACGCCGGCGCCGGGCCATGCCTGGCTGATGACCCAGCCCGCCAGATAGACCGCCCACCAGATGGCGAGATAGACGGCGAACAGCACGCCGGCGAGCAGCCCGCCGGACTTGCGGTCGGTATCTTCCGCGCGGAGGTGCGGTCGGAGGGAGATGACGAGGCAGAAAAGGGTGGCGAGGATCGCGTAGATGAGCGAGGCGAGCACGGATGACATGGCACGGCTCCGATTTGGGTTCGGAGCCGAAAGTGCCGTGCCCTATGGGCCGGTCACACGGGAGGAGTTCCCTAGCCGCGCACTATCGCAGCAAGTCTTCGATGTCGATTTGCCGGGGGTCGCTGGGCCGCCGGCGACCCCCGGCCTTCTGCACCATCGGCGAGCGCGAGAGCAACTCGCTGACGGCTCGTTGGGTGCACCGGAGCTGGCGGGCGATGTCACGCTGCGCCCATCCTTCAGCATGAAGCTGGCGGATGACACTCTGCCGGCCGGCCGCCGTCAAGAGCGAGCGCGGCACGTCCATGGAGCTGTTGCCGAACGCCGATACGAGCCGGCGCGACATGTCCTCGCCGAGGACGGAAGCAAGATGATGCTTCGCGTGCCAGGTGCCGGGCACCCAAATCCGGCCGCCGGCATATTCGCGCACGAGCGCCTCGGCGACGTCCATGCCGCAATATTCGACGACCTCGCGCAGGGTCTTCGGCATGTGTTCCGGGCTGAGGGTGAAGCGGGATTTGCTCACGGCCGCTCCTCCTTCCAAGCTGCCTCAAGAGCCGCCCACAGTGCCCTTTCAGCAGCTCGCGCCCTTTCATAGGCACGCTGTGCACGCCCGTAAGCATCCTGGGCGTCAAGGTGCGCCTTCTCACACGCCAGCTTGCGGCGAGCCGGCCCATTTAGCGACGCGAGCCACTCCTGCATCGCCAAGTCTTCGACCTTTCCCGCCTCAATCTGACGTTCGCCCAGCTCCGCGGCTTTCGCCGACTGGCTTTCATGTCGGATCCAGAGCAAATCGGTTTGGCGGGTCGCGACGAACGGCAGGCATCGCCGGATCCACGTCAGCAGCTCGTCGCGCGACAGGTCTTCGAGGGTGAGCTTTTTCATGCACCGGCTCCCTTCTTCAGGGCGGTGCGGAGCCAGCGGCCTAGCCGGTCAATCAGCCGGTCCCAGTTCTCTTCCCGAAAGTCGCCGAGCGTCGACGGGCCGAGGCGGCGTCGATAGGCGAAATAGGCGAGGTCGGATTCATCAGGCATGCGGCCATGCTCCGGCGGCCATGCGCCGATCGCGACCAGCTTGCGGAACTGGGCAAGCGCGACGGCCTTCTTGGCGCCCGCGATGTCGCCGCGATCGGCGGGCCATTCGATGCCGGCCGCGCGGGCGATCCATGCCTTGAGTCCCTCGATGGCGGGGCGGGCATCTTCCGGCTCCGTCAGAAACCGGGTGTGATCCACCTTCGTCTGACGTTGCACGAAGGCGATCAGGGCGCGATCGGACGGGTTTTGCACGATGCCGAGCTGCCATCCGTCGAGCCAAAGGGCTTTCAGCTTGCCGGCGAAGCGGCCGGTGGCCTGTCCGGCAGGCGTGTCGCCGGTCGACTGGCGAAGATGCTTCACCACGGTTTCGGCTTCGCTCCAGGTGAGCGCCTTGGCCGAGCGCTTGCCGGTGAGGCGCACGAGAAGCGCGCGATAGTCATCCTCGCCCAGGCCGACCCGCCCCTTGAGCGTGTGAATGGTCTTGATCTGGCTGGCGGACACGGTCATTGCGCTGCCTTTCGGCTGTAGTCGATTTCGGCGACCAGAATGTCGCGAGTGAGGGCGGCGAGTTCGGCCTCGGCTTGGAGGCGGCGGCGGCTTCGGGGTGCCATGACGCTCATGCGCCGGCGCAGCTCGTCGCGCTGGCGGGCGATCTCGGCGATGCGCCGGCTCGCATCCCAGGCGAGCAGCGGAACGACGGCGGATGCGACGGCGTGAGCGCGTGCCATCTCAACAGTCCTCGGGTTCGGCCTCGATCTCGAAAAGGGGGAGCGCGGCCGGCTTGCACCAGCGGCGGATATCGTCGGGATGGCTGAGCAGCTCGCGCTGTCCGGGCGGGATCCACATGGACGGGCGCGGTTCCGCGCCGCGCACCCAGCACACCCAGCAATAGTCCGTGGCGGTGGAGCCATCGGGCTCCCAGCGCCCACGGTGCATAGGCACCCGCTCGACGTAATAGGCGATCATGAAGGGCGGGTGCTGGCAGAACAGCTCGTAGCGCTCGATGGTGTGCAGCCAGCCCGTCCGCACGAGCACCGCCGCGCCACGCGCGGCCTGCGCCAGCGCCTGATAGACGAACGCAACGGCGAGATTGAAGGGCGGGTTGGTGAAGATCCAATCCGCCTGCACGCCGGCGTCTTGAGCAAGGAAGTCCTCGACGTCACCATAGCCGTAAGGGTGGATGTCGGAGGCGCTGACGCTGGCGAAGCTCTCGCGCAGCGGCTCGGCCATGTGCCCTTCGCCGCAGGCCGGATCCCAAACGGTTTCGCAATCGCCGAGCACGCCGAGCACCGGAAGCGCCACATGCCGGACAAACGCCCGCGTCGCCCAGGGCGGCGTGGGAAAGAAGTCGAGACTGTCGGCCGGCTCCTGCCGGCTCGACATGAGGGCACGTGCACCGAAGGGGAGCATGGCGGTCATCGATCAACGCCGCCTCGGCATTCCAGAGCACGCTGAGCCGCCGCTCTATCGACGAACACCCGATCGGCTTCGACATGGGTGCCAAGTTTGTCGCCAAGCAGATGGACGCGGACGCAGGGGGCGCCGTTGAACTTCTTGCGCGGGCCGAAGAGCGCCGCCTGGCGGATCCGCCGGGCGTCGATGACGAAGACCTTGGGGAGCGGGGCGCGGGCCATCGGTGCCCTCACGCCTGAGTGCCGGAGACGTCGACCTCGAAGGGCTCGACGATGAATTCCTCGCCGGCCGAGCCGACCGTCACGCCGGCGACGGTGCGGGCCTTCTCCGGCTCCTTGAGCATCGCCTCCTTGTCGACTTCCTCTTTGACCCGGAGGAATTTCTTGCCGAAGCCGAGTTTCTTGATGCTGGCGATGACGTCCTCGACCTTGCGGAGCGAGACCTTGGGCGGCAGGTTGCGCCAGGAGATGGCGCCGGTGACGAGGTTGGCGGACTTGGTCTTGCCGCCGTTGGTGAGGGCGGCGCGGTTCGCCTCGGCGAACACCTTCAGCCCTTCGGTGAGCGCCGTTACACGCTCCTGGAGCGGCAGCACCTTCTGGGCGGCTTCCTCGGCGATGACGGCGATGCGATCGTTGGCGTCGGCGTTGATGCGCCCGATCTCGCGATTGGTCTCGCCGATGTCGCGGACGGCCGTGGCCGCCTCGTCGACCGACTGCGGCACCGGCAGATTGACGCCGAGCGTCTTAGCCTTCTTGGCCATTGGCATCCTCCTTCTCGGTGATGAAGCCGAGGGTCAGCAGCAGACCGGCGAGGGATGTTTCGTGCTGCTGGAATTCCGCGTCGGCGGCCTTCTCGGCCGCGAAGTCGGGCGCGTTATCCAGCCGGTCGCCGGCAGCGAGGTAGTCGGCGGCCTCGGTGGCGACGAGATTGAGCGCCAGCACCACGCGCGACATATTCGTCATGTCGTCGATCGACATGTTTGTGAGAAAGCGGCGGTTGGTGGTGCCGAGCTGCGCGACCTTGATGGCGCGCGCGATGCTCTGGCCGTCGACGGCCGGTCGTTCATCCGCCATTGCGGACCTCCGATGCGTTGGGGTTGAGAGGGCAAGTCCGGCACGCCTGCCATTGCTTGATGGCGTCGCGGCTGGTGTCGGTGAACGGACGCTCGCGGGTTTCGCGGCAGCGTGCGGTCGGGATGTCCTGGCCGAGATGCGGACAGGCGACGTGATCGGCGAAGATCTCGACGATGCGGGCGGCGAGCTGCCGGACGTCGCCGGGGTAGTGCCCGGCCAGCGCCATGGAGACCGACGAGCGGGCGTAATCGAGCTTCGCCGCCACGGCGGTGATCGAACCGAGGCGCTGGCGTGCTTCCTCCAAGAGGCTGCGGCAGCGCGGATCGAGCTGGGGATAGGTCATTTCCGGCAAGGGAAATCCTCCCCGGTGTTCGCGTCGTGCATGACGCCGCGCGTCTCACGGAAGGCGGGTGCCAGCTCCCCGGTGTTGCGCGTGAGGCGGAAGACCTTCTGCGGCGTGCGCGTCAGACCCGATCCGGGCACACGGTCGGGCAGCACGATCAGATAGCCGGCGCGCACCAGCAGCATCACGAAGGTGCGTAGGTTCGACGCTGCGTCGCCGTCATCCGGGCGGGCCGCCAACATGAGGATGTCGGCCTGCACGAAGCGCGACTGCAGCCGCATCGCCGCCCAGGCGCGTTGCCGGAAATTCTCGGTCTTCGGCCGGCGAACCTTGTCGCGCGGTCCCTTGCGGCCGCTCTTGAGCGGCGCGCCGGACGCCAGGAATGACAAGCCGCTTTCGGTCAGCTGATAGGCGCCGTCTTCGTCGCGCTCGACGTAGGCTCGGCCGACCAGCCGGGAGAGCGGTCGCAGAACGCCCTTCCGGTCGATGGGAAGGTGCGCCACGAGCGAGTCCACCGTCCGAATTCCCCGGCCGATGGCGCCCATGATGGCGATCTGGTGGGTGGCCTCGCCCGCCATCACACGGTCTCCGGCACGATGATGGGCTGGCCAGTGGCGCGGTTGGCGCCGAGGATCTGGCCGCGCAGGGCGCGCAGCGTGACCGGATTGTCCGGGCCGTTGCCGTTGCGCCGGCCGAAGCGCTCGATGATGGCGATGCTTTCCTTGATCTCGCGGGAGAAGCCGCCGGAGATCTGGTGCACGAAGCTGGCGAGGTCGGCATCCACCGGCACCTCGCTAAGCTCGGCGATGAGCTTGGTGACGTCGGCCAGCGAGGCCGGCTGGAATTCGACCCGCTGTCCGGGGCCGACACGGGAGGAAATCTGCGGGTAGGCCGTGAGGTTGTGGCGGATGCGGCCCATGCCGACGAGGATGGTGACGAGGTCCATGCTGTCGGACAGGTCGCGGATGGTCTCCATGATCCGCTGCGAGCGGGAGAAGTGGTCGGCCTCGTCGAGCACCAGCGCGAAGGTGCGCTTTTCTACCGCAAAGGTGCTCTGGCGGACGGCGAGGGCTTCGGTGGCGCGCTGGAAGCGGGCCTTGAAGCTGTGCGGCGGCGACACGTTGAGGGCGGACAGGAGGTCGTCGAGAAACCAGCCGGCCGTCCATTCGCGCTTGGCGCGCAGGAAGATGGCCGAGTTCTGCACTGCCCAGCGGTTTACGGTGGTGGTCTTGCCGAGGCCGGGCAGGCCGTCCACCACCATGAGGCAGCTCTCTGCGGCGCCGCGGCGTTCCATGGCCTTCAGGGCGCCGTGGAAACGGCCGAAATTCTCGGTTTCAACGAAGACTTTGCGCATGGTTTTTGTGCGTTCCTTGAGTGTGTTAGGCGGCTTCGCGCATGAGGTCCCGCAGCGCGTCGAGATCGATGCCCGCCAGACGCAACTCTTCTCGGGCCGCCGTTGAGCCGAGGAGTTCTGAGCGGACGAAGGCGATGTCCTGCTCGGTGGCCGAGCCGGGATTGGTGAGGAGCCAGCGGGCGAACTGGACGTCGTCCTGGAAGATCGGCCGTGCGCTCGACGGCGCCTCGACGCGCACCGGGACCATGTCCCGTTCGTCGTCGATCGAGAGCGGGTAAGGCAGGTCGAGATGGTCAATCGGCGCCGGCCCTTCGAGCAGCAGCGTCGGGCGCAGTTCCTGATCGACGATGTCCATGTGGCCCTGGAGCCGGCGCCGACGGGCGGCGGCGCGCTTCTCCAGCGCCGCCTGCTCGGCCGAGAGCGGCACATAGCGGGTCTTGTGGCCTTCGAAGGCAGCGACGGCGAGCAGCGGGCCGGGCTGGCGGTCTCCGTTGGCGTCGACGTTGATCGAACGCACCCACACGCGCGCAGCGTCGTGAATGTCGTAGGCCACGATGACGTCCTCGCCCTCGACCGCCTCCAACTCGGGGGCGAAGTAGGAATTGCCGAGCCATTCGATGAGGGCGCGCCGTGCCCGCCGGATGACCCAAGGCCGGAACAGGTCTTCGCTCTCGCCGGGTGTCACGAGGATGGCCTCGAAACCCCTCGCGAACGCGGCCTCCCAGGCCTCGGCCGGAGACATGTGCCGCCGACCGCCGGTGACGGGGTCGACGGTGCGCGGAAGGCCACGGTGCGGCCGGTCGTTATAGGCGTCGATCGCGGCCCGGCAGGCGACGAGGAAATCTTCCCAGGAGGGCAGCAGGCGGGACGTGCCGCTGACCGCCAGTTCCCGCCGCGTCGCGTGGTGCGCCGCCTTCTTGGCCTCGCGATCCATGTCGCGGGAGATGTAGGTGGCGAAGTCGCGGGCGAGGTGCGACCACTCGTGATTGAGGCGCTCGACGATGCCCTTGGCCTGGGAGTTGTACGGCAGGGCGCGCATCGGCGTGATGCCGAGACGGCCGAGCAGGCCGGTCATCGGAGCGTCCATGGCATCGTTGACGTAGCCGGGGCCGCGATCGGTGTAGAAGATGGCCGGGATGCCGGAATGGACGCAGGCCACCCGCAGCGCGTCCGTCACCGCGACGGCGGATTCGTCGAGCGCTGCCGAGAAGCCGACAATGCGCCGTGTGTGCGCGTCCACGATGGTCGTTAGTTCCGGCCGGAACGGCTGGCCGTGGATCGGATGAGCAATCTCGGCGTCGAAGGTCTTGCCGTCCGCCAGATACACGGACGTGGGCAGCAGGTCGGAGGCGTCGCGGGCCGTGTACGCCTGACGGGCTTTCAACGCCTGCGCGCCCTCACGGCCGCGCATGCGGTCGATGACGCCAAGCTTGTCGAGCGCGCGTCGTACCTGCTGGTAGGAGGGCAACTCGGCGCCGGGGGTGTCCTTGCTCCAGCTCGTGAGCGCCCGGGCAATCGTCGGCTTCTGAGGCCGGGCGTAGTAGGGCAGGAACTCGCCGAACCATTTCGGCAAGTCCTGCGCCGTCTTGGTCGGGATCGGCGCGAGAGCGGCGATGCCGCCCGCCGTCCGTGCCGAGCGCCACTGGAACAGGATGCGTTCCTTGACGCGCGGCTCGCCGCCGCTGCGATCATTGGCTACGGCGACCGCGGCCGACAGCGTCGCGTCGAGCCGGCCGGCGGCGCTGTCATCCACCAGCGACCGGACCGCGGCCGTGATGGACAGCCCGCCGAACGCCGCGCGCCGGTCGATTTCGAGCAGGAGGGCAGCGCGGGCTTCCATCACCTGGCGCTGGCGGGCCGTAAGAGTGGTGGTGTTGATCGTGGCGATCTGACGGGTGGTTTCGGCGGTCTTGGTCGAGACAATGGCCTGCGCGTCGATGCGGCTGCGCACTTCGGGCGGCAGCGTGTCCCTGGAATAAAGGCGCTTCCGGCCTCCCTTCACGCGAACTTCGCGGTAAGGCCAATTGCCTTCCTTCGCCCGGCGCTCGGCCGAACGCTTCTCGACGTTCAAGGCGGCGGCGATATCGGCGATGCCGAGGTCGGTCATGCCCGCCCCTTCAGCCAGTCGCGGCGAGCGTCGCGGCGTTCCTTCTCAAGCCGCTCGATCCGTTCGGTGGCCATGGCCTCGCGAATGGCGCCGAGATAGCGCTGCTCGACCACGACGTGGCCGAGCGGCTCGGCCGCGAGCTGAAGCAACCGGGCGTCGCCGGTCACGACGGCGAGGGCGATCATGCGAATGAAGCTAATCGTGTGCTCGTTCTTCGCCTGCGAGGCGTAGTTGTCGAGCATGCCGCGCGTCACGGTTTCATCGTCGCCGAGCCATTCCGACATAGCGGTGGCGACCTCGTCGCGAGGCGTCTCGCAGCTTTCGAGCGCGGCGGCGACAGCCTTGGCGACGCGAACCCGCCAGGACACGGCGCGGACAGAAAGCTCCTCGAAGCGTTCGACGACGACGGGAGGCGTCCAGTCGGTGAAAAGATCGAGGGTGGAAGTGTCGCGGCGGCGGCTCATTTGCTGCCTCCTGCCAGTTCCGGGCAGCGCTGCCGGATCATCGCTTCGTGGCGCTCCAGCCACCGGAGCGTGCGCAAAGCGGCCTCGAAACGATCGGTGCGGTACTGCGCGAGCGACATGCCGAGCTGACGCCGGGCGACGCGCTGGTCAAACTGGACCTTCCGCTCGTCGCGTGTGGTCTCCAGCTCTTCGATCTGCTGGCCGATGGAGAGGCGACGCGCCATGTCAGCGGCCCTCCTCGGAAAAGGGAGCCGGGCGGGCGCGGAACTGCCACGCCCGGCTCAGTTGTCCTGGGAGGATGCGGGTAGCCCCGCGGCCCCACCACTGGCGCAGGTGGCGCGCTTCACCGACGCGGACGTTGCGGGTCGTTGCATCGGCGAAAGGGGAAAGGATCGAGGCGGTCATCGCGTGCATCACCGGCCCTCGTTCGGCGAGGAGAACGGCAGAACCTGCCAGAGCCCGACATCGGTGATGGCGCGGGGCAGCGGGCAGGTATTGAGCCACAGCGCCACCGAATGGGCGGTCAGCACGTCATCGAGGACGAGCACGCTATGCCGGCTGGCGGCGGTGCCGAGATAGGCGAGGGCGCCGCGGCCGTCGTCGGCGAGCAGGCAAGCATGGGTGCCGGTCCAATACTCGCAGCCGGATGCGACGTTGGCGGCGGTGCGGCAGATGACAAAGCGTTCCTTCATCGCCTTACCCTCGCGGCAGGCCGATCGCGGACAGCACGGCCGCGATGGCGAGAGTGATGGCGGCGATCAGCACCAAGTTAGTGATGAGCCGGGCGCGTGCGTCGGTGAGACGGAAGCGGCGCAGGGACGGGGCGAAGGGCATGTCAGGCGGCCCCCTTCTTTTCGACATGGTGCGAGGTGGCAAAGCGGGTATTCTTCGCCCTGTGCAGCGCCGCCCGTTCCTTCGGGATTCGCTCGCCGGTGGGGGACCAGTGCTCGGGGAAAAGCTCCTCCGGCTCGACGCCCAGCTGGTCGGCGAGGGCGCGCTCGATCGGGATGGACGGCCGGCCGGCAGCGGTTTGCTGTACCGCCTGAGACGACACCTCGATCCGGCGCGCCAGCTCCAGCCAGGAGAGCCCGCGCAGGCGGAGCTGCATACGGATCCACTCCCGCCGTTCGGCGGGATTTTTTGGGATGTCAGAGGTTGTCTTTACGATTGGCATGGGAAGGAAATTGTTACGCCAAATATGGCGTGTCAAGCCACTCCTGTCGTGTCGCGCTTGAGGATCGGCGCGTCTCGCATTCCATTTGTGCCATTTGTGGCGTTATGTCGTTGGAGGGTTTCGCGAATTCTCTTTGCGCGACGTGTCGCTCTTTGGCGTTTGATTTCGTCGCTCTTTGGAGCGGAGAGGTGCGACGGCCATGAGTTTCGGCGCGCGCCTTGAGGAATTCCGCGAATCACTCGGCATGACGCAGGAGCAAATGGCCGAAGCCACATCCACGTCGCTGCGGACGTACAGCCGATATGTCTCGGACGCCAGCACGCCAAATGTGGCCTACTTGGAGCGCCTCATTGCTCTCGGATGCGACGTCTCGTGGCTGCTGACGGGGTCGGGCGAGATGCGCCGCCGCACTGACCCATGGGCGCGCTTCACGCCCGATGCTGAACTTATGGGCCGCATCACCGAAGTGATCGCCAAGACCTATCGGGAAGCGAACATCCCATTGTCCATGGTGGATCTTGGTCGCCTAAGTGCCGAAAAATTCAATGAAATCTATGCCGCAACGGAAGACGTCGAGGAGCGCCACGTCATGGTAAAGCTCGTTGGGTCGCAGCTTCGGAAGGACCTGCTGACCGCCGAGCCCGGCAGCGGCAAACGTTCGGCCTAAGGCTGGTTCTGGCTGGGCTAGCGGCGCACATAGGTGCTGAGATACTTCTAAAATGTTTATAATTGTGCACGCTTTTGGAGTTCGAAATGTCACCGCTCAACTGGAGCGTGTCGGTACTGGCCGTGGTTGTCGCGGTTTCCGCTCCGCTTCCTGCGATGGCTCAAGTCCAAGAACTTGGTGTCATGGGAGCGGACGGCGTCATCCGTTCCGAGGCGGAGGCTGAAGCCCTGGCCGCCGCTCGGGCGCCGGTCGAAGATCCCATTCTGCCGCGCATCCTCCTGAAGTCACAAAAGGAAGTCGCCGCCGTCCTTGGCAAGCCGGAGCGTTGCTCGAAGGTGAAGTGGGGTGATGAATGCTTCTACCGGAATGGTCAGGTGAAGATCATCTATATTAAGGGCAAGGCCGACTGGATCACCTACAATGACCCTCCCGGCGTCGGGTTCTATCCGGTGGCGCTAACCTATCTCGGCGTCAAATGTCCGATGGACCTCGATAAAATCAGCTTCGGCGGCGGGCTGTACACGTGGAACGGGACGTGCCCCGGCCTTCACACGGCTGTCCTAGTGCCTGGCGCCGGACAGGCACCCAACGATCCCGACAATCGCCGTCTCGGCTACGTCTACATTAAGGCCCTGACGCCATAATGAGCCGCTACGGCACTAGGTTTCGGGTCAATCTGCCCCAATTCATGTGACCGCCTCCGACCCCTTCATGACGTACGCGAACTCCGCCACTCAGTTTCAAAAACGGAGAACAGCGTTGATGCAGGGGTACTGCACTAAGAGCGCCTAACAAAACCTCGTGCGGGCCCTGAAAGCGATGATGGCGGCGGCGATTGTGAGGAAAGCGCGATAGAGGTCGGCGTGGCGTTCGT